>CAXTTV010000017.1:0-4657 GCA_964247295.1 uncultured Ktedonobacteraceae bacterium
AAATTAGTGTATGTGGATTCTGCTAAATAAATGTAGCAGAGTCGTATTTTTGATGAAAAATACTTGAAATTACCGTAAGCTCATGGTATATTTAGGAGCGTGAAGGGCAGTACAAGATATTGCTTCTCACGAGATAAATGTGATGATAACGTTTATATATTCTACTTGTCTTAAGAAGAATATGTGGCGTGATGATGTGGTAAGTGCAAGGAGAAAAAATACATGGCTATGTTGAATGTAAATATCTCGGACCTTCAGACTTTGGTCACCAACCTGTACGCGATCGCTTCAGATCTGGAAGGTCAGAAGTCTTCTCTGACCAGCGCCAATACGCTGCTGGGGACTGCTTTGACCGGTGACTATATTGCTGACTTCGACGCGAAATTCAGTGGTTGGCTCACCTCGATCGCGAATATGATCGACGACATTAATGATTCTTCTGCGGCTCTGAATACGTTGAGCAGCGATATTGAGGCCCAGGTTGCCGCACTGAACGCGATCAACCACTAGTTCGTTTTCTAACGAGCTAGCAAGAACCATTTTCAGTTCTCTTTACAGAACCCCTGCCTGTTCATTAGAAGATTTTATGGTTCTGTAAAGAGAACTTTTCATCTCACCTTTTTTGAGGAATATCTCTTATGTCGATGATAACAATTAGCATTACTGATCTCGATAACCTGTGCGATAATCTTGACATCGTGTCTTCAGACCTGGACGAGCAGAAGTACGAGCTTATCGCCTCGCAACAATATTTGCAGACTGCTTTGTTTGGCGACTATATCGCTACGTTTGAAGATAAGTTTGCTAGCTGGGTTCAGACGATTAGCAAGCTCATTGATGGTATTAATGATGCCTCTTTGAACCTGGACCTGCTACGCTTCCAGCTTGAGGATCAGATAGCCTCATTGAACGCGTTGTAATCAATCGGTTTCCCTGCTCGTTTCTTTTTTTGCCTTTTCTCTTTACTGGTGTGCTTCACAGCATCTTTGGCAGACCAGTAAAGAGAATTTTTTTGACAAGGCAAACATTATTCTGTCATACGGATCTTTGTCAGACAATCCTTAAGGGAGTCGATCCGCTCTGCTTCTTGCTCACCCGAGATTGGTAGGGCCAGTTGGACCTCATGAAAACGTTTTTCTCGATTCATGACAACTCCTCGTCCAGCAATCGGTTCCATCGGCGATCCACCCCTGCCGACAAACTCAAAACGCTGCTGCTCGTTCATAAAGAGCCCGATCCGTGTACCAACTTTCCCCAAAATATCTGCTGGAAGATAGCGTGTTGCTGTCTCGGCTGAACTAAAAATAAGGTAGAAGCCCAGAGATCGTGCTTCTGTGATCGCGAGCATCAATTTTTTTATAGCTGTAAAGCTGACCGGCTGATCTATAAAGCGATGATAATTGCTAATGACAATCACTTTTTGGGGTACGATAGACTGCTGACTCCAGAGTTGACTCAGAGTGTTTTCATCCCATCGCTGATCTGGAAAGGCGTCTTTCCTTTGTTGTATCCCATCGCTGATCGCTTTACAGAAAGCGGTCACCTGTTTATCGTTTAATCCCTGGGTATAGAATGGCTCATGCTCAGAGCCCTGTAGATGTGGAATATCTTGAAACATATCCAGCTCTTGAAGGGGATCGAGGATCGCGATCTGAAGTTGCTGAGGAAAGTAGCGTGTGGTGAGCCAGAGCAGAATGGTCTGGAGCGCCGTCCCTTTTCCACTGTTCTGGGTACCAGCGATCAGCAGGGGGCCGCCGGACAGAGCTCCCATGGAGCCATGGAGATCGACGATAAACGTCTCTTGCCGTTGTTGTTCTGGCTTATCTACCAACCCCAGGGGGATTTGCATAGAGGGTCGAGCGGTCATCAAGCTACGCACCGCGAGCATCTCCTCAAAAGGCATAGGAACCAGAGTGATCCTGGACCGTTGCTCAGCTTCTTGATTGGAGTGGGAGAACAGGACCAGAGGATCTGGACACGCGGCTGTATCCGGTGTAGGCAAGGGGTCTGGCCAGTAATAGATACCATCTTTTCTGGCCTGTTCGCGAGGATACGTTGTACATATTTTCTCAACCAGAGCCTGAGAGACAGTATATGTCTGGCGATGACTGTTGATCGCTGGGAGAGAGGCGTGATGATACAATGACGTTGCTCCTTATTCTCTGTGGGCCGGCAAGGTTACGCGTGCAGCCTGAAAAAGGTCTAATTGATTGTCCCCGTGTAAAAGATAGCCTCGACCTGGAATGCTGGCCGGAAGGTTCGCGGCATCAATGCGCCCGATCACCTCGCGGCTATCCATATTTGAGGCACAGCGTAGGCAGAGGCGGTACTGCACATAATCTCGGACCTTGTTGCCGATAATCCCCTCTGGCCGCTGGGCTGAGAGCAGCAGGTGCATCCCAATCTCCCTCCCGACGCGTGTAATTGTAAATAGTTCCTCCAGAACAGCCTCCGTGCGTTTCGCCATCTCCGCGAACTCATCGATAATAATGATCAGGCGCGGCATCTGTTTCCCCTCCTTTAGCAGGAGCTCGCGTCTGGTGGCCTCGGCTTTAAGCATTGTGATAAACCGCTGAATTAAGGCTGGTGAAGACATATTGGAGAGAAAGCCAACCGTATGTGGAAGTTCGCGGAACGGCTCCAGGGCCAGCCCGGCCTTGTAGTCAATCAAAAGCAGGACTACTTCGGTGGGGCGATAAGTGACGGCCAGCGAGGTAATGATGGTCTGCAACAGCTCACTTTTACCAGAGCCAGTCTGTCCGATCAACAGGCCGTGGGGGCCATCTCTTAGAAAGTCCAGATATTGAATTTCATCACCAATCTTCATCCCGATAGGGATACGCAATTGAGGCACCTGCCCCTTACTCAAGGTGAAAGCGCGGAACTCTGAACTGCCCCAGCAGACCTGAGGCTGATAGTGGGCAAGATCTAGAGCTGGCTCAAAAAGCGAACGGACATCGACCTGTGTACGGATCTCCATACGTCTGGTGCTGGCGGGACGCAATTTTTGAAGATGAGCCGCGAGGTAGCTGAATGTCTCGACCGGAGCCCAGTCAAGCGCGGTACAGGGAACCATTGGTGGAGGCTCTGGCTGGAGCGTCCGAATGTACGCCCGATGCTTCCCCTCCGCCTGAGTAGTGTCTAGATCAATAACAATACTGCTGGTTGTGGGGATATCGGCCTGATGGGAGTTCAAACAAAGGACCGAGACGCCCAGTTCATGGCCATGGGTGAGCGCCAGGGTCATCTCTCCGCGTCTCAGAGGAGAAACCAGCAGGCGTGGACGACTACTTACTGGCTCGCTCTGACCTGGACGGATGATAGGAATATAGCCTGTTGGTTGATCCAGGTCGTTCGTGATATCAAAATGGTCAACCACGATAATTAAGCGGGGAAGCATTGCCTTGCGCTTCTGGGGATCGTCCCCCCACAGCAGCTCGCGCCTTCCCATCTCACGGGAAATCAGCGGAAGGATTTCGATTACCTCACCAGTATTGAGCGCCACCCCTTTGGTCTCGTCAGGCTCGTCTTCGCTCTGCCGGGGATCATAAAACTGGGTATGTGGAAGCGAGAGCGTCCATTGCCAGGCTGCTTGTTGCGCCGCCGGGGCCAGAATAATGATCCGCACGTCATCGGGAGAGTGATGGTAGGCTAACTGACTAACCAGATTTCGGGCAAGATCGCGCGCCGTATGCAACTCGGGTTCGATGCTAGAGATCGCAACGGGCCCACGTTTATCCAGCCGGATCGTCACCGGGGCTGGCACCTGGCCGAAGGTCTCAACGATCTGGCGAGCATAAGCCTTACTTTTTTCAAAGCGAGAGGGGAGCGTAACTGCTTGCTCCTGCGATTGGCCGGTAATCTGATAGGAAGCTGGACGACTCCCCATGCCAATCCTCAGTTGAAGAAAATCTGGATCTTCCGGTCTCCGCGCCCACAGGCTCACATTTTGATCATTAAATGGTTGTTTAATGAGCGGTTGAACGTTCAAACCTTCATATCCCTGCTTGCTCATGAGAAATAATGGAGGATCAAGATCGATGCGTGCCTGTCGCTCCTGACGTTGAAGCGCGCGCGCTTTTTGCTCAACCTCATTCAGCTTCTGCGTATATATCTTGAGCAGGTAACGGCTCTTGCGCCGTGCGATAAGCCATTGGATAATAAAAGACATCAACGTCCCTAATGCCATAAAACCGCTAATAATGAGAATGCTAAAATAAAACATTCCGGCCCCCCCCATCTGATGTGAGAGGATATATGCATAAACGCCCATACCAGCCGTACTAAAGAAAATAGTAATCAGCGGCGTGAAATTTCGTGTGTTGGAGAACGATGGGGGAATAGGCAACACCAGTTTTTCGCGTGGGATCTCCGGCCAGAAGCGGGCCTTCCGAGTAATCGTTGTTGGTGATGGTAATTGAAAAGACAAAAATACACCCCTTCCACCTATCCACAGCCTCATATTTTTTGTAGACGTTTTTGTAAATTAATGAATGTATTATAGTGTTGCTTTTTACATAAATCAATGCAGTGGGATAAAAATCCTGCTATACCGCTCCCTAGTCACGTGTCGGCGCAATAATTTGAAGCACCGCTAGAAAAAGACATGCCCCTACAAAGGCGACAAGTACGCTACCCCAGAAACGGAATACCCCGA
>CAXTTV010000017.1:4710-19996 GCA_964247295.1 uncultured Ktedonobacteraceae bacterium
CAATAAAGGCTCCAACCAGACCCACGATCGTATTTCCCAAACAACCCAGGCCGCGCCCACGAACCACTCGGCTGGCAAAAAAACCAGCGATTAGACCGACCAGCAGCCAGGAAATTAAGCCTCCAGGCTCAAGCATACCACCAGAAAACACGACATTCATATGTTTCCTCTTCTCTATGTAGATTACTGTAAGTAGCTCAGGCAAGCTCTCTTTAATTCTACGAGGAAAAGGCTTTTTAGTTGTAGACGTAAAAAAGAATCAGTCTACTATGAAACCGATTCTTTTTTTGATTTACATAAATACTAGTATGCTACTAGATATTTGGTAGCTCTAAGAAGGAAAGTAAATGCCAACAAAAAAGGACGACCAATTAAGGCCATCCTTTTTTAGGTTACTCTTTTGCTTTTAGAGTGTGCGTCGGCTACCACTAACGGCGCGCAGGATCGCGATCAGGATACATGCACCAATGAAAGCAACTACAATGCTACCGATCAGACCGTAGCTTCCACCAATACCAAGCAGATTGGTTACCAGTCCGCCCAGGAAGGCACCAATGACACCAACGATGATGTCACCAACGATGCCGTAGCCGCCGCCGCGCATTACCATACCAGCCAGTGCACCAGCGATTAGGCCAACGATTAACCAGGCAATAATGCCACCGGGGTTGAGGTCAGCCGCAAGAGCGATAGTTGCTAAAGCCATGATTGTATCTCCTTTTCATAAGTCGGATGTTAGTAAAAAACGATACCTGTAAATGTTAATTGCGAATGTCAGTGCAGCAGTTGATGAAAAATGTTGTTACATCTGACATCCATAAGGTAACATGAATATTTAGCGAAAACAAGTCAACAATAGAATCTTAATCTTATTCCAATCATCTCCTAATATTTTTAATAATACTACTGATAATAGCGTATAGCACTATTTTTAGAAAAAAATAGCTTCCGAATAATGGGTACGTATATGTTTGAGAGTTGTTACTCTTTTTCACGTTAGAGGGTGTTATTTAGTTGCGCTTTTTCCGACAACGTTAATAGGAGTTGAGGATCTTTTGAGCTTCTATCTCAGTTTCTTGAGATTTTTTTGAGCGTATGAAAGCTATACTGGTAGTGTGAGAGCGTTGAACGACGTCAGAGGTATAGGACTCTAGTTGAGAGCAGGTGAGAGATAGATGCAGGCACCAAGACGTTTATTGTTACCATTCACGCATAGTATTGATAGTGAAGCTTTACATATCGCATTGGTTTTGGTAGCTTCCTACAACACAACTTTGGTTCCATTAGCCATAATGCAACCTTCATCGAGATCACAGCCCTTTCAAGTGCGTCCAGGTCAGGTAGAGCAGGCAAATGATTTTCACATGCTGTTGCAACATAAAGCTAGGCATTATGGTGTGCCATTAGAACCTCTCACTATTTCAGCTATTGATTGTTCTCAGGCCATTGGGAGGAAGGTTCAGGATCTCCATTGTGAGGGGATACTCCTGTTTATTCGCGATGAGCATGGCGTGTTATTGGAAGGGCAAAATATTCAACAGCTACTGAATCAAAGACCCAGTTCGATTTTTCTTGTCCAGCTTCCTCTAAAGCGTCGTACAAAGAATAGTAAGCTACGAAAAGGTGAGCCCTCCATCACCAGGCTTGATATGCAGTCAGAGATGACTACCTATCGAGAAGGTGAACCGTCCCTTACAGAAGTGTAGGTTTTGAAAATATCTTGTCTATTATGCTCCTGTCCTTTTGTGCGTTGTTGGTTAACCTGACCATATGATACTGTAAAGGCAGTTGTGTGTAGATAGGAGCAATTATTTTTATGTCTCTTGCCCCCGATACCTCTAATATTCAATCCAAGTCAGTGCCTCACCATGCTCCATCGCAAGCATTTTTCCGTCATTTACCCAAAAACGTCTACCTGTTACTTTTTTTTACCACTGGGAAAGGGTTCCAGCTTACAATTGCCGCGCTTACACTCAATCTGTATGTGCATAGTCTGGGGTATCGGCCAGATTTCATTGGTCTTTTTAGCGCGATGCCGGCGATCGGCGCATTAATTAGTGCTGTGCCGGCGGGGATGCTGGCCGATAAATTTGGTCGGAAGCCCGTTTTGATTCTGACAGCGATCCTGACTCCCTTAACGTTAGCGCTTTGTGGCTTTACGACGACGGTTCCATTGCTGCTGCTCACTGGTCTACTTCAGGGTATTGTCTCGACAGCCTACTGGGTGACAAATCTCCCATTGCTGACGGAGAGCACGACCGAGCAGCAGCGGGTGGGTGTCCTGGCTCTCAATAGCTTTCTCTTGCTGGGGATCGGCGCGTTGGGAAACCTTCTCGGAGGAGCAATTCCTGAGGTGGTGGGAAACCTGTTGCATGTCTCGGCGTCCAGCACTGTACCCTTGCGCTGGGGCGTGATCTCCGCCGCGCTTTTTACCTTTGTTTTTGGTCTGCCCCTCTGGCTTCTGGATGAGCCAAAGCAACGGAAAAAGAGGGATAGTGTGCGAGAGGCTGTTGTCCAGACCAGGAAGGAGCCTTTCCCTGTAGGGCTTTTCCTGAAACTGCTGTTGCCCGATCTGCTTTTTACGATGGGTGAGGGGGCAGTCGTGGCTTTGATCCAGCTTTACTTTGTGTTGCGCTTCCATCTTTTGCCAGGAACGTTAGGGATAATTTTTACAATATCTGGCCTGGCGGCAGGGGTATTCTCGCTGACTGCTCCATTGTTTGTGAAGCGTTGGAGTAAATTGCGACTGATTACCACCGTGCAATATCTTAGCGCGCCTTTGATGATCTTGATTGGTTTCGCGCCTGCGCTTCCTCTCGCGATCGCAGGTGAGTATGCTCGTTCGTTTACGCGTACCTTGATTGAGCCGGTTTACGCGGCTTTTTCGATGGAGCAAGTGTCAGGTCGCCATCGCGCGACACTTGCTGGCTTTTATGCTGTTACGTGGAGTATTGGTTTTAGTATTGGGCCAGCGGTTGCCGGCTGGCTGCAATCGAATGTAAACCTTTCTACCTCTTTTATCTTTGGTGGAGTCTGTCTAGTGGCGGCTGCAACCCTTCTCCTGTACTTCTTTGGGAAGCATACTGATACGGCTACTCTCAAAGAATAATGTTGCATGATGTGAGAAAGGCGATATAATATCTTCAATATGCTTCTTTCGTTCTTGTGACAAGAAAATATATTGGCCTTCCAGGCTATCCTGATAAATTCCTGTCAATTTCATGGATATTGAACGTCTAAATAAAGAAACGGGAAAGACCTTGTCGTTGTTTGTCATGGTAGTATGCCGGCTAGTAGGGATTTGGTTATGAAGTCAAGTGTAGCTGAGCGTTCATCGGCGTATCAGGAGCCATTGCAGTCCCCCTCTACCCATCATTCGTCTCAACGGCGTGCCGGGCTCCCTCACCAACTATACTGGAAGTTTGTTCCCTCCGAGGGCTGGTTCGCCATGGTGCTATTGGCGATCTCGATGGCCTGTGTTGTCTATTCAATTGTTGTGGCGAACTGGGTGGCCCACACAGCGATCCTATTCTGGAGCGGGGCTGTGGGTATTCTGGCTGGTCTGATCATCTCAAAGATTCGTTGGATACCGCAGCTTTTATTACACATTTCGGTTTGTGTCGCTGGCTACTGGTTGGCGGTTTTTCTCACAAGTGTGGTTGCGTTACATATTCCCTGGACGCAATTAATGGCAAGTTTGAAAGGGATGCTCACTGGCGATATCGCAGTGGCTTTAAACGCCAATCATGAGATGAACTTTCTATTCTACCTTTCCTTTCTATGCTTTTTTCTGGGATATCTTGGGTCCTGGCTAGTCTATCATGCCCACCTGCCGCTTCTGGTGGTTTTAGCCTACTGTTCCATTCTTTTGATTAATCTAAACTATTCTAATACGGACCATTCGCACCTGATTTTGATTTTTATGGGTGCGCAGACGCTATTGGTGGCGCGCCTGCAACTGGTGAACCAATTATCGCTTTGGAGTCAGAATGGCCTGTATACCGATAAACGCTGGCTGGTCTCAATTACCAATCGGTTTATGCGTTTTGCTTCGCTGTTTGTGGTTCTGGCAATGGTATTAAGTCTGGTAATGCCGATCTTTCATCAGAGTCAGAATGGTGTTGTATTCTGGGATGATCTGGATAGTATCTGGTCTAATGTTTCGCACGGAAATTTTCCGCTTGATAACCCGCAGGCTTTCCTTCAACCTTACCAGCCCGCGACAACGTTTTTTGGCGATACGCTCTCAATTACTGGAAGTGTAAATCTCCCTCCAGGCGATGTTTTGTCTTACAAAAGTTCGGATAAGCAGCCGCATTATCTTGAAGGCTTTACGTATGACTACTTTGATGGGCACACCTGGTTTAGTCGGGCTACCCAGAACCAGGTGCATATGAGGCCGCAAGAAATGCTTCCCCAAGAGATTGCAGGAAGCTTCAATCGTCAGGTAACGACTGAGGTGACGGTACTTAATCCGCCGCAAGGGCGTAACTATATCTTTGGACCCGGCTCACCGGCATCGTTTAATGTACCAACGCAGATCTCGGTGGCGGCTCCGCAAGCGCTGCCGGTCTCTTGGGAGCAGCAGGGATCTTTGACGCTCAATGAACACTACAAAGTAGTTTCTCTTATACCGACGGCCTCTCCACAAGCGCTCGCGATAACACCTTTGCCATCGGAGAGGCCAGAGGTGTGGCAGTCCGATGATAACTATATGACGGTCTCGTCTTTCTATCTTCAGAAGCCTCGTCTTTCTCCCCTGGTTGAGAAGACGATGAAGCAATGGGTAGAGAATACGCCTGATGCGTACGAGGCGGTGAAGAGCCTGGAGTCGCACCTGAGCAACTCTAGCTCCTTTACCTATTCATTGAGGAACGACCCTGTGCCAGCGTCTGTAGATGCGGCGACATGGCTGCTCCAGACGCGCAAAGGGTACTGTACATATTATGCTACGACGATGGTGATGATGGCCCGTGAGATGGGGCTACCTGCGCGTATGGTGAATGGCTTTAGCCCTGGTAATTTTAATGAGCGGAGTGGACTCTGGACATTGACGGGCGCGGATGCTCATAGCTGGGTTCAGGTGTATTTCCCTAATTTTGGCTGGGTAGATTTTGATCCTACGCCAGGGTACTCCGCCGGGCAAGCGGCGAACCAGCAGATTGGGAAATCTCAGCCGACACCTCTGGCACAGAATAAACCCTTGCCTGTGAAAACGCCGGTGACCGCTAAACCAAAGCCTCAGGATCTACAAGGCCAGGGAACATCAGGGCAGGGAATACAGTCCAAATCTTTGTCAGATTCTTTGGGGCTGGTGTTGATGGTTCTGGTCCTGAGCGGGCTTTTACTGGCCGTTGGTTGGCTTGTGGCTCGCGAATGGTGGCGCAGGCTCTACCCCCATGCAACTCCAATTTCTGGTCTTTACTGGCGTATCTGTCGGGTGGCAACCTTGCTGGGCACGGCTCCAAGTAAATCTCAGACGCCATATGAGTACAGCCATGAAATGGAGAAACGCTTCCAGCATGATGCTCGACCGTTCTCGTATCTTACCGATCTGTATGTGAAGGAACGCTGGTCACCGGCGTTCAGATCTCTGGAAGAAAAGCAGTTGGCTCTGCTGTGGCCTCGGTTGCGCGCTATGCTTTTCCGCTTATTGTGGAAGCGCAAATAGGCTGGTAGGGCTTTTACCTGTACAAAGGTTTCCTTGATAACTCTTTTATAGAAACGGACTATAATGTTTGCTATAATGCAATCAAAAAGTCCAGAAAGTTCTTAAAAAGGATACTATGCAAGAGTTTCAGGGAGGTTCCTCTGCTTTTATCACCGGTTCCTCGCGTTCGTCGATTGGTAGTACCATACTACCTTTAATGTCTCAACCTGAGGAAGGTGTAAACGAAGCAAGCAGTGAGGCAGAGAAGGTGTTGGAGCGGGCCCGTATGCGTCAGGGAATCATGCACGTGCGTATCCGCCATTTTTATTGCACGTTGGAGGAGCAGTCTGATCCCACGTTACGTGGGACAAGTTTTGTGGTGGGGACCGGGACCGGACGGCCTAATGAGCCGGGTCGGGTGATCGACGCCTCTCCTTCCGCGATCCGCTTCGGGATCACGCCCGGAATGCCGCTCCGGCGCGCGCACAGGATCGCTCCGCGCACCCGCTTTTTGCCCCCATCCTATGAGCTCTATCAGCCAGTGTTGCAGCAGTTGAGGGATCGCTATCACGCATATTCTCGGATTGTGGAGTCGGTTCCGATCGCGGATGCCTTTATTGATCTTCGAGGGTGTGAACTTTCCTTTAGTTCTCCTGTGATGCTAGCTGACCGTCTCCAGGCGGAGATCAACAAGATGGGGTTGAATGCGTTGATAGGTGTTTCCAGTGGGAAAGCGATTGCTGAGATGGCCGCGCTGGTGAGCCGCAAAGAGGGGAGGCAGGGGGTTCTTTATGTGCCTCATAGCCGAGAGTCTTCTTTTGTTCAGACGTTACCAATCTCGTTGATACTGCATATACGTTCAGCCGGTCTGGGTATCCCCGGAATGGAATTGCAAGATCAAGAGGAGTCGCCGTCGCGTCTGCCAGAGGCCGGGGGGCGCAATGAGGGCGTCGATCCGGCTGTAGTTGCGGAGGCGATCTCGCATCTCCGCGATTTTGGTATCACGACTTTCGCGCAGTTGCCAAACCTGACTGAAGAGGCCCTGCGTCGTTTGGGATTAATCGGAAGCTGGCTCTACCATATCACGCGGGGTGAAGACGAGAGTCTGGTGATCCCAGATGCGCCGCCGCTCAGTCAGAATGCGCGCATTCGTTTCCAGCATGCGGCGGATGCCGACGAGACCTGCGCGGCGATCCGCAAGCTTTCAAATTATCTTGGGGGACGCTTAAAAGAGCAACGCTTGAAAGGTCAGGAGCTTTCTTTGATTTTATGGCCCAGCAGTCGACAGAGCCGTGAAACTCGCCAGCTTTATCCGGAAGATGATAGTCAGACAATTGAGAGGTCGACCTCTGATGAGGCGCTTGGGGGACAGATTAATCTTGCGCGTGAGACTGATGAAGCCGATGTATTGGCGCATCAGGGCTTAATGCTTTTCGCTCAGCACCATCGACCGGGAACACGCTACCTTCAAGTGCAGTTGCGGGTCGGAGATATCTCATCGGCGATCCCGCAATATTACCCTCCGTTAGCGCGTTCACATACCAGATTGACCCGCAAGTTATAGGGGATATCCCTGCTTTTGGAAGGCTTTAAACTGCTCTAGCTCCTGTTTACCGCGAGCTTGAAGCTCTTGATGCCACTCATCTTTATACTTTTTCATCGTTTTTACAATGGTATCGGCGATCGCTAGATTGCGATACCATTTATTGTTTGAGGGCACAATATACCAGGGAGCCTCATCGGTGCCGCACTTGCTGATTGCGTCCTCGTAAGCTTTCTGATAATCGTTCCAGTATTTGCGCTCCTTCCAATCACTAACGGAAAGCTTCCAGGCCTTATCAGGATTATCGACCCGAGCTTGAAGTCGTTTTGCTTGCTCCTCATAGCTTATATGGAGAAAAAACTTTAGAATGATCGTGTTGTTGGCGACTAATAGATCCTCGAAGTTCCGAATCTGCTTGTAGCGCTGTGACCAGACCTCCTCTGGAACAAGGTTATGTACCCGTGTGATCAGCACATCCTCATAGTGGGAGCGGTTAAAGATCCCCATCATCCCTTTCGCGGGAGTCGCGAGATGGATACGCCAGAGGAAATCATGATTGGCCTCAATCGTTGTTGGGACCTTAAACGAATGCACCTCACATCCCTGAGGATTAGTAAAGGAGAGCACATGACGAACCGTCCCATCCTTCCCGCTGGTATCCATTCCCTGAAGGACAATCAACAGACTATGGTGTTGGGCCGCCGCCAGCAATTCCTGCAACTCAGTAAGCTCTGCTCCTAACTTCTCTAGTTCTTGAGCGGCCTCACTCTTCTTATAGCCTTGAGTTGCATTTGCATCGAGATCCTTCAGGTTCACATGTTTTTTGTCATCATTGATCTTCCACGCTAGTTCCATTGGAGCCACCTTTCTGCCAGGAAACTATTCCTCAATAAGGTATACGGTTCAACATATTGAAAAGCAGAAACGAAAATGTCTCTATCTGTTGTCTCCACAAGCATTTGTTGCTAGAATAGTCTTCATTCATTCTGGTTATTCACCCTGGATCAATTAGAGAAAATTGAGTACCTCCATAGAAAATTTTAAGGGGGGGGAAGCGTCTTCATGAAGAAAGGATTACTTAAACTATCCAACGTTTGTCCAGGCAAGAGGGAAAGCAGGTTAAGATTCAGAAGAAGCCTGCACAGAAGAGAGCAGGCATGATATACTTTTATTGTGATGGAACTATTGACACCGATACATCTTGCCTCATATACTGCTTTTGCCATTCATCTATGTCCACTTTTGCCTGGTGATGTAGCGTTTTTTCGGCCACGTGTGGAAGAGAAGAGAATTTATGGAACAACCAGCCCTATTAAGTATTACACGCACAGACAACACATACCGTTTTCGACTGGAGCTCTCCGACAGTCCTGGTACGACGGGAACTGAGTCAAGCGTTGAGATAACTTCTGAGGTGCGAGAGCGCCTGAGGCGTGCACTTCAAAGTGTCGCGCAATTGACTCAGAGTCAGACACAAGCAGAGACCAGACGACCATCGTTAAAATTTGGTACGGCTAATGATGCGTTACTTACTCTGGGAACGTTTCTATTTGATGCAATGGTGCCGCCAGCGATTCAAGATATTTTACATCGGCTGGATGGTTCATTGATAATTCAAAATAATACGCCAGAGATCCCCTGGGAGGTGCTCTACGATAGTAGTGTGAAGCCAGGACGCTTTCTGTGTCAGAGCCTGAGTATAGGTCGGCAACTGCCTCGCAATGGAGAGTATCCCTCGACACGGCCTGTGGCTTATCCTGAGCGTGCGACCCGGCGTCTGGCGAAGCGTGAGCCTCACGGGCTTTCAATCCTGTTCCTGGTGAACCCAACCGGTGAGCGGATTATGGCCGAGGAAGAGGTGGCGACACTCTGTACCTCTTTACCGGAGTCTGTGATGCGTGGAATTCTCTATCGGCAGCAGGTAAACCAGCTTGAGATGCGGATGCGTGTCAATGCCGAGTCCCCTCTGGTGCTCCATTATGCTGGCCCTCAACCTCAGACTACCCCTAATGGTGAAATTTCTCTGGCTCTGGCGGGCAACTCTCGTCTGGATAATGGGACGTTGGAGACGCTGTTTCAGAACTTACCTCGTCCACCTCTTGTCTTTTTAAGCAATTATGAAGCGGAGAGCACGCGCAATGGCTCGCAGCAGGAACGTGAAGAGCAGGTGGACCATCTGGCGCGGGTTCTGATGACTGCTGGCGCTGGCTCGGTACTGGCTCTGCGTTGGCCGGTACATACTCTGCGCATACGCGAGTTCGCGATCTTATTTTATCAGGAACTGGCGGATGGTGTCTCTCTAGGAGAGGCTGTGCGGCGGGCCCGCCTCAGTATGTCGCAGCGCCATCCAGAGGATATCTCGTGGGCTGCTTTTGTCCTGTATGGTGATCCTTCTCAACGCCTGGCGATCGTGTCTCCAACAAATAAAGATAGAAGCTTTGAGCCCCGCTTTGAAGGCCTCGATGAGAACCAGATCGTACCCCCACTTCTACCATCTTCCAATGCCCTTGACCGTCGCTTCCTTCAGGAAGTGTTAAGCATTGCTTTATTAGAGGCAAGGCGGATGCACAAGGATTACCTGGGTACCCCTCATTTGTTTATCGCGTTAACTAAGCTGGATGGCGGCTGCACTCAGGATGCGTTGCGTAGCTTGAATTTTTCGCATAAGCAGGTACGAGATGTGATTCGTCTGGCACTGGGATCAGGAAAGGCTACTAGCGACACACCGATTCTACCAACCCGGCGCTGTAAAGAGATCCTTCAGACGGCGGAGCGCAACGCTGTGAACGCAGGCTCACCGGCTGTGGATGAGCGTGCGATCGCCCAGGCCGTTCTGAGCGAGGGTGATGGTGTTACCTACGAACTCTTGACCAAGCTGGGAATCAATCCCCCGCATCTCATCGAGTTGATTATGGGGAGCAGCGCGCGGTCACTCTTAGAACTGGTGCCTTCAGCCAGCGTCAACCCGATCGCGGCCCCACCCGATCTTCCGATCGGCATCAGTCCGGACAATCCTGGAAAAGGCAATAATGCCCTGCTTGAGCGGCTGGGGCGTGATCTTACAAAACAGGCAACTCAGCATCAACTTCCCCCCCTGATTGGTCGTGAGAAAGAGTTGCGCCTGCTTATGCAGACATTGATGCTTAAGGATCGCAACAATCCTATTCTGGTTGGAGACTCCGGCGTTGGTAAAACGACGATTGTCGCTGGATTGGCCCAGCGGATCGTTGATGGGAAGGTCCCCAATGAACTTAAGGATAAGCGCCTGATTGAGCTCTCGGCCAGTTCTCTGGTCGCGGGTACCAAGTACCGGGGAGAGTTTGAGGAGCGCCTCCTGAAGGTGTTGGAAGAGGCGGAGGCTGGTGGGAACATCATTCTCTTTATTGATGAGATGCATCTGTTGATTGGAACTGGTCGGGCCGCTGATGGTAGTATTGACGCCGCCGGTATTCTTAAGCCGGCGCTGGCCGGTGGCCGGCTCCGCTGCATTGGCGCGACAACGCCTCAAGAGTATCGCTTGATTGAGAAGGACGCGGCGATGGAGCGTCGACTGCGTCCAATCACCATTGAGGAGCCCACAGCCGATGAGGCGCTCATAATTCTTAGTGGGATGGTTGATCTTTATGAGCAGCATCATGGTGTGAAGATTACCAGGGAGGCTTTATCGGCTGCCGTCCATCTTTCCGTGCAATATCTTCCCAACCTCAGACTACCTGATAAAGCCTGTAGCGTGCTGGATGAGGCCTGTTCGCAGGCGCGGATCTCGTTTGTAGAAGAACAGGAGAGACAGGAAGAGGACGCGGAGGAACTGTCCGAAGAAGATTTTGAGGAGCCGGTAATTACAGCGGCAATGATCGCTGATATGATCTCTTCTCGCACAGGTATCCCTGTTCATGCTCCGGGTCGTGAGGAGCGGGATCGCCTGTTGAACCTGGAGAGTCGGTTGCGAACTCGCGTGATTGGTCAAGATAAAGCTGTGACACGGGTATCCCAGGCCATTCAGGTGGCGCGAGCTGGCCTCAAACCCCGTAGCCGTCCAGTTGGCGTGTTTCTGTTCCTCGGGCCGACCGGTGTTGGTAAAACCGAGCTGGCGCGCGCGCTGGCCGCCGAGGTGTTTGGCGCAGATGATCACCTGATCCGTGTGGATATGTCAGAGTATATGGAGAAACACGCCGTCTCGCGAATGGTGGGAGCACCTCCCGGCTATATCGGCCACGATCAGGAGGGACAGTTAACTGGCAAGCTCCGCCGCCGGCCACACTGCGTGGTGCTGCTAGACGAGGTAGAGAAGGCCCATCCAGAGGTATTTGACCTGTTCCTTCAAGTCTTTGACGCTGGTCGCTTAACCGACGCTCAAGGCCATACAGTGGACGCTCAGCATGCCATCTGGATTATGACCTCCAACGTTGGAACCGATAAGCTCGGGCGTTCCATCCCCGGTTTCATGATGGGTCGTAAAGGGGTAGCGGAGGAGATGCGTCGTGATCAACTAATGGAGAGCCTGGGGCAGACCTTCCGACCAGAGTTCCTGAACCGTATCGACGAGATCGTGTTTTTCCAGCCGTTGGAACGCAAAGAGACGCTCCAGATTACCCGCTTGCAAATGACCGATTTAGCCGCTCGCTTGCTGGAGCAAGGTTTGACCTTGAGCACCGATGAGAGCGCGATCAAGTTGCTCTCTGAAGAAGGCTTCAGCGAGACACAGGGGGCCCGGCCATTGCGTAGAGTGATCGAGCGCATGCTGACTGTACCTTTGAGCCTGAGGATTTTACTGGGAAATATCCCTGATCGAGGTGAGGTGCATGTTAGCGCCATCGACGGTAAGTTAGAGATCGACATTCGCGAGCCAGCCCTTGAGTCAGCAGAGCCATCCGGGGAGGGGGAGCTACAAGAGGATTTATCGTCTTAGAAGAGCTGCAAGCGGCTCTGTTTCTCAACACAGCCGCTTGCTGGCGGAGATGGTTAGCCTCGTACCTTGCTTGTGCTATTGGCAAGTAGCTCCCCTATGGCTGTTGGCTCTGGAGCGGCGTCCTGGATTGCTTGAGAAGTTGGTCGCTACAATTCCCGGTCCGTTTTCTTTAGCTTGACCAGAGGATTTTTCCCATGTTTGGCGATATAAAATCTTGTGTCAAACTTACGTTTCACGCCATCGGCAGACATATAGCGGATCATGCCAAAAATTGGGCGCTCCTTCCATGGTCGATCATGCCGTCCACCGATCGCCCAGCTAATGCCTGTATAGCCGTTCGCATCTCGCCCGTCCAGTTCATATTTATCATTAAGGTAAACCGTGGTATCAAAGGCCTCCGCCGGCGTCTCACTCCACTCCAAAATCTTCTTGCCCCAGTACATCCGCATATAGCCGTGCATTCTTCCAGTGACCGTCATCTCGTTTTGAGCGGCGTTCCAGAGCTCATCATGCGTTCTGGCCTCTTCCAGTTCCTGACGACTATAGACCCACTGTCGGGGATCGTTCTGGTGCTTTTGAAGTGTTTTCTTACCCCAATCAGGGCAGCCCTCCAGGGTATCATAGTGCGGATTATAATACGCGAAATTGATTGCCAGTTCGCGTCGAATAATCAACTCCTCCAGGTATGCCGCTTTCCCCCCACTGATATCGATATGCTTACTTCCCTGCTCCTCAGGTTGATACTGTTCCACGTCCCAGGCCAGTTGCTGGGCCGAGATCTGCCCAAAGTGCAGGTATGCCGAAAGCTCACTAGTTCCCACCTGCTCCGGATTATTGCGCTGTTCGTTATACGCCTGCAAACGCTCATGTAGCAGCCGCTGGGCTGCTTTCTGTCCGGCTTCATAGCCGCCCTCAGCCTCAGGAGAAGGTTCGACACTACGATCAATCTTTAATGTCTCAAGATAACGTAGGGGGTGTTCCGTCTCTCCTGGATCAACAGGAGCCTTATGCTGGGTATGCTTTACTTGTAGATCGTGGACAGGCTGCAAAAATGTGGGAAGGAGGCGCTGAAGCTTTGGGCGGATCGTCCGGGCCGCGAACTCTTCATGAGGGATCAGGTGCATCGGGACCACCGTATCCGTATCAACGCAAAGAAAGGGAATCTGAAGTCGCTGCTTGAGATCATTTCTCCATTGTCGGGGAACCCGCAGTTCGCAGAAATCATTGACTACCGCCGCCGCCGCCAGTTCTTGAGCCAGCTTCGCCACCTCTTCGGCTGGTAGACCTCGACGGATCACGAAGGGGATACCTCGCGCGTTTAATTGCGCAGCCGCGACCGCCAATCCTTCCAAAAGAAATGTATAGTGGCGCAGATTGGCCTGGGGATAATCCGCCACCACAAATGTCGCAATCACCGGCAGGTCAAGGGTATTGCCCAGCGCGATCGCTAGATTAAGTGCATGGTTATCGCGGCCTCGCTGAGCGCGCTGCATCCAATAAAGCACATACCGTGCATCCTCTGCTGTGGGGCCGGGTCGCCAGATCTGAACCCGTTGTGTATTCTGCTGACTCTGAACAAATTTCTCTATATCAAGCACCTTCCAACCGCTCCTATCTCTATGGGAATACTTGCCGAATGAGGATAGTGCTGCGCACTTTCTAATAAGGACGCTCAGACTCTGGTTTTCAGGTCTTGTGAAGCAGCGTGTAGGATGGGGGCGAACGGTACAAAGGATAAAAAAAAGAGAACGACACCTAGATGCCGTCCTCTTTTTGCGGGGGGAAGATGAAGGTAGTTTGCCGGTGAACGATTCCGGTTGTCGTCTGGATCAGATTCAACAGACGATCCTCCATCCTGCTCAACAATCTCAGAACCCGGAGCCTGGCTCAACAGGTTGATCTTGGAACAGATGTGATAGAGTTTACTGGCACCCGCCGACCTCGTTCACCACACCCATATTGTACGCTTTGCTCCTTTCTTTTTACTTGTGTGTGAATTCATTCGCACTCTGTTACCTGAAGCCCGCCTGCAAACGTTCCGAAGCCACTTTAAAAAGAGAAAAAAGATTTTTTTGTAACCCTCCTAGATAAGATTTCTCAACCGAAATTACATAAGACTCTTTAAAAAAAACACTGGCCTTTATGGACACTGGATCGGATTCTCAGACGGAAATCTGTACCCATCAATTCTAACAACGCAGTTGGTTAAAGAAGTCGAGCTGTTGCTCAATGGGGATCTCATTCTGGCTGAGATCGAAAATAACATGCGAAGCCCCTAGCTCCTCAATTTGCGCCATATCATCACAGATCTTTTCCACTGAACCAACAAGAGGTTGGTCCGTTTCACCTCGCCAGTATGCTGAAGAATCTATTACTCGAATAAAGACCTGGAGTTTGCCAAGATCTCGACCAGCTTCGCGAGCGGCTGTATAGAAATCATCAATGATCTGTTTTAAGTAAGGTAAAGGGAAATTGCCTGGATTAATGCCATCGGCGATACGAGCGGCTCGAGCGTAGGCGGCGGGAGCAAACGAACCCAGAATAATTGGAATTCCACCGGGCTGCACAGGCTTCGGGCCGATCTGGGACTCTGGAATAGTATAAAAGCGGCCTGAGAAGCGTACTGGATCAGGTCCCCAGATCGCGTGCATCACCTGTATATACTCCTCAAAGCCACTTCCACGCCGTTTCATTGGGACATTCACAGCTTTAAATTCATCCTCCATCCACCCTTGACCCAGACCAGCGATCACTCGTCCGTTGCTTAACTGATCCAGAGTCGCGAAACGACGAGCCAGAATAAGCGGAGGATGAAGAAGAGCATTGATCACGCTTGTTCCTAGTTTAATGCGCTCCGTTCTGGCAGCTACGTATGCCAGTGTTTCCAGAGGATCATAGGTAGAGCTATAAAGCTCTGGCTGCATGGTGGGCGCTCCCCCTATCGCGCCTACAACCGGACGAAGCGGCCTCAGCAAGTGCTCATATACCCACACAGAGTCATAACCTAGTCGCTCCGCCTCCTGAGCAACCCGCACAATCGCTTGAGGTGAGGCAAGCTTTCCCGAATTTGGTAACCCGATTCCAATCTTCATATATTTCAATCCTTTGAATAACGAAAAAGCACGTAAGCCAGTGCTATTACATAAATGTGTCCATTATATCATCTGGAATAAGTGTAAAAAGT
>CAXTTV010000017.1:20006-44286 GCA_964247295.1 uncultured Ktedonobacteraceae bacterium
GATCTAGAAAAGATAGAGCTCTTTTACTCAAAAGTGGAAGGGGGGGGGAAGATGTAGATTATCTTATCTCTATCTGGAGTATAATCGTGTGGAATGCTGAAATATGAGGGAGGAACCGGGAATAGGGGAGAGCGATCTCGTGTTTTTGTACGTAGAGTATCTATTTTGGAGAAAAAATAATGAAAGCAGTTAAAACCCATGTGGGGCGCTGTGATAGCTGTGGAGAGCCTGCGGCTTACGCCCAGCTACTCTCCGGAGGCCGGACCTTCCGCTTCTGTGAGCAGCATGTACCTCCGCTTATCAAAAAACAGGCTGATGCGACCGCCGCTAAAGAGGCCAATAAGTAAATCTACCCCTCAGATCTCTTCTGAGGGTTTTTTCATGCTGGGATCGGTAGTTTCACACAGAAGGTAGAGCCTTCTCCATTGATGCCGGTACTCTCGACCCAGATCTTTCCACCCATTGCCTCTACCAACCGTCGGGAAATGTAGAGACCCAACCCCGAGCCGCGTACGGGACTATTGATATCTCGATCCAGTCGGACAAAGCGCTGGAAAAGCTGCTCCTGTTCCTCTGGTGGAATGCCCCGCCCACGATCCTCGATACAGAGAACGATTGCCGAGTCTCGTGAACCTTGACGCTCGTTGAGGTGTTGACAACGAATAACGATAGCTGTTTCAGCAGGAGAATATTTCAGGGCATTCACAGTAACATTACGGATCACCTGCCGCAGTTTGGAAAGATCGGTACAGACATAGAGATCCTCAGGAATATCGACGGAGATCTGGCGTTTCTCTTGAGAGATTTGGAGCTCAAATAACGCAAGCACATGTTGAACTACAGCTCGAAGGTTAATTTTTTCGCGTTGAGTCGGGCGCAATCCTTCCTCGATCTCCAGACGGCTGGCATCCATAATATTGCTGAGGAGCAGTACCAATTCATCGCAGCCACGCTGGGCCTTAAGAAGAAAATCCTGTTGACGATCAAAAGGCAGCGTCTTATTGTAATTGACCAACAGCTCTAGATATCCTTGGACTGAGGTTAGTGGTGTGCGTAATTCGTGAGAAGCGGTCACCATAAATTGATCCTTCATCTGATCCAATTTTTGAAGTTGCTGATGGGCCAGACGCAGTTGTCTATAGAGATGGGCATTGGTAAAAGCTACTGAGGCTTGCTCCGCGAAATCCTGTACTTGAGAAAGGTTAAGAGGCGTAAAGGGGCGGCACTCATAATACGAGGTATTTGTTGAGCGCGTAAGTAGGAGCAAGCCGACCGGTTCACCACTTGTAAAGAGCGGTGCCAGAACGGCAGAATAGATCTCCTTACGCTTAAGGATCGTTTCAAGCGAAGGATAGTTTTCTCGGCACCCCGCTTTTTCCGTGGGACAGTTTTCATCGTTACGTGAGCATAGGGAAGAGGACCAGAGGCGCGAGGGCGTTTTTAGAGAGACTTGCAGGAGGACCGGTTGGAGCGAATAAAGCACCTGCCCGGCCTGCTCGTATCTACAGATTTCGCCCCAGGAATGTTCTGTACACGCGGTAAGCTGGTTGTTTCCAACGATCGCGATCGGCTTAAGGTTTTGTTTTTCATCAGGGACGTATAGAACGGCATCATCAGCTCGAAAGGCCGTCACAGCCTCCTTGCAGATAAGTTCTTGAATTTCAGCGGTCTCCGCGACCGCCGCATTTAATCGGGTCGCGATGTTCGCGAGTGATTTTCCAAACTGCTCATGTTCCTGAACCTCACGGTAGAGGCGAGCATGCTCAATTGCCGTCGTTGCCTGTTCCGCGAAAGAGCGAGCCAGCAGTTTATCGGTTGGAGAGATCTTCCTCTCCTTTTGTCCCAGCATCAGACAGCCAAGTGAGCGTCCCTCTTTATAGATCAGTGGTAGGTTAAGTAGGGTCGAGATCTGTTGTAGTTCATCCCATTCCTGGATTTCTGAGGGAAGCTGTTGCTTTTGAGAGGGCAGAGAGAGCTGGAGCAGGCTCTCACGTGTGAAGAGGGACTCGTACGTTTCCATAAACCCGATCACGTTATGGGTCTGGATCTGCTCATGGGTTGCGCTAATCTCCTGGATCGAGATCGGCTCGTCCGCCTGTGTGATCACCTCTTCTTGAAAAAGTAGAAGCGCGGTATCAAACTTCAGCTCTTTCACTGCTACGCCAGCAATCCATTCCAGGAGCAGATCCAGATCCAGTGTACTGTTAAGCTGAACCGTCAGCAAACGTAGATTTTCCGCCTCTTGACGGCGTTCCTCACGCTCCCTGAGCAGGATCTCCCCCTCATGCAACACAAATAAATGGCGGATCACGAGCAAAAAAGTAATCCCCAGAGTCAACCCATCCAACAGAGGTGTGAGTAAGCTGTGGGTGATATGGCTATAGATCACGAGGGATACAATAATCAGGAAAGGGACATAGGGAAGATAAAACCAGATCCGGCTTTGAAGCGTCTGAGCGCGTCCGCGCAACTCAAAAATCGGTGAATTTGTATGATCCAAATCGTTAATAGTTGAAAGCTGATACTCGTGATGGACCAATCCTTGATAGTGATAGAAAGCGGCAATTCCAATCAGCAAGGTGCTAAGAAACCAGAATGGATAGATTGCGGTGTTGCCGATTGTCGAAATTCTCTGAGCTTCCAGATACATATAGGTAGCGTTAGACCAGAGTTGTGTTAAAATGCTGCCCCCGAGCAGGATCAGGGGTGAGAATACGATTTTTTTACGATAACGGTAGCAAAGGAACAAAAAAGCAAAGGCCACCAGAATATCTGTAAAGGGATAATTCAGCGTGATTACTGCTGAGGTAAAGCTCATACCGGAGGCCTGACGAGAGAGAAAAGCCGGTCCCAGTAGAAAAAACCAGCTTAGCCCCAACACGCAGAGTGTCGTAACCAGAGCATCGATCACGTTTTGGAGGCGGAGCCCACCTCTTCCTGAGCTAATAGGGAGAACAAAAAGGGCCGCGAAGAGCATATAGTGGAAGGTTCCAAAGCCGATCTTCGCTGGCGTAATCACATCAGGCCCGATCCCCTGCAATATTTCCAGCATATAACCCAGTATACTCAAAGCATTAATTATTAAAGCTAAAGTCATTAAAGCCCAGCTCAGTGAGTAACGTTTATTGGCCGGCATCGAATTTTTTAATGCTTGGGCACTGACCCCACCTGTACAGATAGCCGCGAACAGAGAGCAACAGATGTCCATAATTGTTGAGGAAATGAGCAATGTATGTTTGTCTGTCGGCCCAATGAGAAGGCTCCCGATGCTGACCAGCAACAGAATCAGCGCGCCACCAGTGAACAGGCTGGTTATGCGCGTCAGTCTGGAAAGATAAAACGCAAGTAGTTTGCGGCTGGGCAACATCGGACCCTCCGTGTGCCTCACAAAGGAAGCGAGGCGGTTATAGGTATTTCGCTGGCAGCAAATGGCACAGAGTATTTAAACAGTATGCCATACCTGTACATTTCCTGGAAGAGAAAGGATAAATATCAGATAACTTGGTAGTACATACATAAAAAGCCGGATAGCGCTAGCGAATAGGAGAACGCTATCCAGGATGCATTATAAACAGAAGGACAAAATCAGGCAATAGAGGAGAGTTTATTACCATCTCGTTGATTATCTTCGAGTAGAGAGAGGGCCTGAGCGCGTGAGCGCACAATCTCACGCATATGGCGAGTGATGATGTGGGCCAGGATCAGATGAGCATCTTCCTCCTGCTCAATGTTTTGACCGGGGGCCAGGATAAATGCATCGGCCAGGTCTTTAATGCGCCCGCCTTTGGCCCCCAGCAGTCCAATCGTCGAGGCCTGCATCTGTCTGGCGAAGAGGAGGGCATTAATAACATTCAAGGAATTACCGCTGGTACTGATACCGATCACAACATCACCGGGTTCCAGCATATTTGCCAATTGCTCCGAGAACGCATGCTCATAAGCTGTATCGTTGCTCCAGGCAGTAAGCAGAGGGACGTGATCGGTCAGAGAGATCGCCTTTAGACGGGGGACACCGGGCATAATCGTATTTTTTGAAAGGTCGAGCGCGAAATGCGAGGCAGTCGCCGCACTTCCACCGTTCCCCATAATAAAGATACGATGACCCTCAATATAAGCCTGTTCAAGCAGATTCAGGACGCGACAAAGGTCTGGCATTGAGATTGACATAAGCATCTTCGAGATCTCGGTAAAATAACTAGCGATCGGCTCCACTATGACTCCCTTCTATCAACACAGTCTGAGACGAGACGCCCACCTGGGCGGAAGGATCGGGATAGGGCTGGACCCAGCGAGGGTTGAAACGCACGGTATTCAAGAGGACAGTGGCTCCCTGTGGTTCAAAGTGGAAGCGCATGCGTTTAAGCCCCTGTTCCTCCAGCACCCGTGTGACCGTCGGCTGTTGAGGCTCGGGGCAGTAGAGCAAAAGAAAGCCGCCGCCCCCGGCCCCGGTGATCTTGCCGGCCAACGCGCCATGCTTGCGCGCCAAAGCGTAATATCCATCGATCGCGCCATTTGAAAGATTGGGAGCCAGCCGCCGCTTCTCCTGCCAGGAATAATCGAGCAGGCGGGCAAACTCTTCTAGCTCACCTTTCTCAAGGCAGAGGCGGACCTCCTGGGCCATCCCCTTAATCGCGTGCAGGGCTTGTAAAACGCTGGCTTCATGCTGTTCCGTCGCCGCGCGTTGATGCTTAAGGATACTTGTGGACTCACGTGAGCTGCCCGTGAAAAACAGCAGCAGTCGCTGCTCCAACGTCTTTTTAGCATCTGGTGGCATCTGAAGGGGCTCAACTCGGACGCCTTCACTGGTAAACGTAATCGTATTCAGACCGCCGAAGGCCGAGGCATATTGATCCTGCTTCCCAATCGGCATCCGCATCTTCTCAATCTCAATCATTGAAGCCAGCTCCGCGAGTTCTTGACGGTTGAGAGGTTGTTCCAGGAGTGTTGAGAAGGCATGGATCAACGCTACCGCAGCCGAGCTTGAGGAACCCAGACCTGTGCCGGGAGGCACCTCACTAGCAATAAACAGGTTGAGCCCACGACGAACCCCGAAGTGATGAAGAATCGCCTTAGGGAGAGCCAGATCTCCATTCCAGAAAAGATCTTCATAGGGAGAGTGATGAAACAAAGAACGATAGTCGGCAGAGATAACCTGAAGCTCTTCATCCTCTCCTGTAGAGATCGTTACATAGAAAAATTTATTGATCGCTGTGCTGACCACCATGCCGTCGTAGCGAGTGTAGTAGGCCGCGAGATCGGTGCCTCCGCCAGCCAGACTGATGCGCATCGGAGATCGAGCAATAAACATGGGCGGCACTCCTGTTCCCTCTTCTTGAATTTTCCCTTCTATTACGAAATAGGCTGCTTGGAGGCTTCAATCAGCACCTTTGCGACTTCTGGACGAATAAATTCTGACGGTGGTACCTTTCCTTGTTGAAGCATTTCACGCAGACGGGTACCGCTGAGTGTCACATGAGAGCTGTTTTCGTGTGAACAGGTTTTAGAAGAGGCCATCCCCTGACAAATCTGGCAGAAGAAGGCGTGTTCAAAAAAGAGTGGCGTGATACCCAGCAGCGTGGGGTCAAACTGCTCAAAGATGTTTTGAGCATCGTAGCTACCATAGTAGTTGCTAACTCCAGCATGGTCCCGACCAACAATAAAGTGGGAGCAGCCGTAGTTTTTACGGATCAAAGCATGAAAAACGGCCTCACGTGGGCCCGCATAGCGCATCGCCGCTGGCAGAACGCCCAGGACCACGCGATCCAGTGGATAATAGTGCTCTAGTAGCACTTCATAGCTGTGCAGGCGGACCTCGGCTGGCAGATCGTCTTCTTTTGTCTCACCAACAAGCGGATGTAGAAAAAGTCCATCCACCAGCTCTAAAGCGCACTTCTGGATATACTCGTGGGCGCGGTGAACGGGATTGCGTGTCTGAAAGCCTACAACCCTTCGCCACCCATTAATAGCGAAGATCCGCCGGGCCAGTGTCGGGGTATAGCGATACTGACCAAAGTGTTGCTCCGGTAGTGCGAAGACTCTAACCGGACCACCAAGCAATATCTTCCCCTGCTGATAGAGCCGTCTCACCCCAGGATGTTGTTCATCCGTAGTGCCATAGACCAGAGAGGCTTCCAGCTCTTGATCATATGGGAATATCTCTCGCAGCTCCATTACAGCATACGGCGTTTTTTGAGCATCCACCAGCGCTATTTTGTACCCGGCTTTCAGATCGAGGGCCTCATCTTCGTGGACAGTCAGGGTAATTGGTAAAGACCAGGGCAGCCCATTACGTAAATGCATATCGTGAATAACCGAGTGGTAATCTTGTGACTCCATAAAGCCAGCGAGCGGACTATAGGCCCCGCAGGCCAGCATCTCTACATCCGACAGATGTACGCCGTCCAGTTCAACCTGAGGGAGCGTGCGGGCCATCTCCTGCAATTCTCGGCGTTCGGGCTCATCGGCCAGATTAAGGATTAAAGATCCGCCGTGGGGTGCGATAACTGTCTGTTCCATTATCTTTGCCTTTCCGTAACAAGGGTACTCTCTTCTTTTCTACAGAGAAGACCAGGATGCCAGAAGCGAGGGAAGTTCGCGCTGATTCGTGGGTGGGGGAGCCAGATAGCCATGGTCGATTAA
Source organism: uncultured Ktedonobacteraceae bacterium (assembly GCA_964247295.1). Taxonomy (GTDB): domain Bacteria; phylum Chloroflexota; class Ktedonobacteria; order Ktedonobacterales; family Ktedonobacteraceae; genus CAXTTV01. Next base: position 26,646 of record CAXTTV010000017.1, read on the forward strand.
ATAGGCGAGAATGCGGGTCACGCTCACCTCGATGCTTTCCTGGTCGGTCTCAAGAATCAACTCCGGCTGCTCCGGTTCTTCATAGGGATCATCAATGCCGGTAAAGTTTGATAGCTTCCCCTCATCTACCAGACGATACAGCCCTTTAGGGTCACGCCTCCGACAAACTTCCAGCGGGCACTTTACATAAATTTCGATGAAGCGGCCAATCTCTTGGCGAGCCCAGTTTCGAGCCTCGCGATAAGGTGAAATTGCTGACGTAATGCAGGTGACACCATTTCGGGTAAGTAGCTGGCAGACAAACGCGATCCGTTTAATATTGGTATCGCGGTCTGCGCGGCTGAAGCCAAGCTCTTTACTCAGGTGGGCACGAACCGCGTCGCCATCCAGTACCTCAACCTGGGAGCCGTGCATCAAAAAGTAGCGTCCCAAATGTTCCGCTATTGTTGTTTTACCCGAGCCGGAAAGGCCCGTTAACCAGAGAGTAAATCCCTTTTTTGACTGATCGTTCATATTTTCCTCCTCTACATTGCCGCCAAATATTGTTAATGGATGCGCTTGATTTGTCCTATCGTCATCTTGTCAAAAAGGTTGGCCCTGCATATCCGATGGGATCGGTAGTCCAAACTGCTGTAAAATCATAGGGGCGATATCCATAATCTGAAGACCGGAGATCTGGCGGCCCCCATTTTCCTCAGGTCTAGTTGGATCATAGCGAATAACTACTCCATCACGGGCGTGGTTGCAATCGTCTGGACCTGTATCATTTTCAAACGTATAGATATCCGAGTGGCCCAGGGAACCAACTGAGCGCCAGGAGAGATCACCGAAATAGACCAGTAGATCTGGTGGCACACCATTACATGTGCGGTAGATCTTTTCAGGTCGGTACACACGGTTATTCAGCGGAGTGCCTTGAGGATCTGTCATTGCCACTAATTTCTGCTCGATCTCCTCTTTCAGTAGCTCCACATCCTCCGGTGGCACACAGCCTTCCGGCTCGCGACCCGCCACATTAAAAAAGATGCGTGCATAGTAACCACCATCGCTCCAGACGCGAGTCTTACTCCAATCAATAGCGCACTGATCTATCGGGGTTAGCTTATTGGGAACCATATGTAAAGTTAAATATCCCTCTCGCCGTAACCATTCATTAATACAGATCCCACCCTCCATTTTTTTCGCGCCATGATCCGAGATCAAGCAGACCACCGTCTCCTCATCTATTCGTTCCAGCAGGCGGCCAATCTCCTGATCCAGATAACGGTAATAGTGATAGATGCTCTGGTTATAAATGGGGTGAGGGGAATAATTGCGGTGAGAGGGATCGTGATAGCTCCAGAAGCCGTGGTGGATGCGATCCGTTCCCATCTCCACAAACAGGAAAAGATCCCACACCTTCTCAACCAGCCACTTTCTCACAAGCTTAAAGCGCCGTTCCGTCATTGTGTAAATCTGTTGGAGCAGAAAATCTTTATCCCTAGTTCTGAAAACTGGGACATCGACAAGATACTCCCCGACCTCATGTGAGATCTCTTGCATCGCCGAAGGCGGATATGTGAAGGGACGAGCCTGATTGGAGGTACTGGGTGAGAGAAAACAACCAACCTGAATTCCATGAACGGGTTGGGGGGGATACGTTTGGGGGACGCCGACCGTAATCACACGTTTCCCGGCCCGTGAAAGCAGATCCCACACGCGGTCCTCCCGAATCGTGTTAGAACTGGCAAGCTGGTATCTGTCATAGTTATAATCGCCTCGATTGCGGAAGCCATAGCAACCCAGCACACCGGGATCTTTACCGGTAAGCATCGAGCTCCAGGCCGGGACCGTAATTGCGGGAATGCAGCTTTCCAGTTTGCCCCAGACGCCTCCCTCAATGAGGCGAGCGATAGAGGGAAGCTCATAGCGCCACTGCTCAAAAAGCAGTTCAGGAGGCGCGCAATCAAGGCCAATAACCAGCATTCTCATCTTTTTTTCAGCGCGAACGCTCCCTTTCCTATCCTTTTTTAGCTTTCTATTAATCAAGGGCCAGTTCCTTCTGGAACCATCCTTGTGACAAATATATCATGTATGAGTAGCTAAATCGTGTAGGAACAGTAAAGATAGTGTTGAGAAGAATAGAAAATGGTTAATATTTAACCTCTTGTGCGCAAAAATTCTACAAGACGAGCGTTTTCCCGCTTTGTTTGTTCAAGAGCCTCCCGAGTTTTCTGTAGATCGTGCTCTAGCTGATTGGCTCGTTGGAAGCGAGACAGAAGGTTATTCAAGGAGACCCCGATCTGCCAGAGAACATTTTCATTGGTTAGTGGGGCACGAGCATTAAAATCTCCGTTCGCGACACGAATATGTGTTTGGAGGATCGCGTTGATCCCCTCTTCCAGTTGCTGTTTTTGTTCGGCCACTGCTTGTTGAAGGCTCGCCAAGGCCTCAGCCCGGTCCGCTCGTTTCATCGCCTCAATTGTGCTGCGTACCCAGAGGTAGGTAATGATTGCGACAATGACTTGCAGTGCTATTAATTGCTCAATTATGTTGATTGCCGATGTTGCCAGAAGCCGTCCCATATCTGGTGTATGTGGCATATAGGTCAGGGCCGCCCAAATAAAAACACAATTAATGAGGGTAACAAAAACAACCATAATCGGGGGAAGAAAGGATACTGCCAGGAGAACCGGTTCGATGAGAAGCGCGAAACGCAGTTGATCTCCGACGTGCAAACCGCCAGGCGTCGTGAGCAGGCTTACCATATAGCCGAGCTCGAAACCTGCCACCAGAACAATGCCCGCGATCGTAATCTGACCTGTATGGTTTAAGAATAGCACAATAACGCTAACACCAAGAGATGGTAGGAGGATACGTAGGAGGCTCAGGTCTCCACGAATAAACGAAACTACTATAGCGATTACAAGAAATATAAGCATAAGAAGCAAAATATTACTGCTTAAACGTCCACGCCGCACGATCTCTCGTTGAGCGAAACTGGCGTCCGCTGGGGCGTTAGGTGGGGCCGCGAAACGGTGCCACCAGCCCATTATGCCTGACAGACTTGATTGGTGAGATGATGGTTCATCATGTATCCGCTCTATATCAGGAGTGGTAAAAGCTTTCATTCCTCAGCTTCCTCTTTCTAGTAAAAAAATAGAAAAGGGACAATTAAAAAATTACACAATTTAGCATACGTAATAATCATTAGGGCGTCCAACCTGTAGGAAAAAATAACTATTATTGAGTAAATTTGTTGGGAAGCGTTTATTTGCTTTTTTATCAAAAAATTGGGGAACAGAAAGATTTTTGAGTAACTGGAGAAAAGAGTGTCTTTCATCTTCCCAATAAGCACAACTTAGAGGAAATGATTTGTTTTAATGGGAAAGGTTCATCGCAGAATAATGCAGAGAGCAAACATTTCTGGCAATCCCGATAATTTAGGGATATAATGGGGGACCTCCCTTTGAATGTTGAGTTTGTCTCAACGTGTTCAGAGGCCCGCATTATTATCTTTTTTTAGGGTCTGACCTTTTATAGAAAGGATTAATTTATATGTCGAGCGATAAAAAGGTGCGCGTCGCGATTATAGGTGTTGGGAACTGTGCCAGTTCACTGGTGCAGGGTGTGCAATATTATCAGAAAGCGGGAGATGATGATCTCGTTCCAGGCTTGATGCATGTCAACCTGGGTGGATACCATATTCGAGATATTGAATTCACTGCCGGCTTTGATATTGATAGCAACAAAGTTGGGAAAGATCTCAGCGAAGCCATTTTCACCGCCCCTAACAACACATTTCGTTTTTCCGAGGTTCCAAACCTGAATGCTCCAGTCTATCGTGGAATGACGCATGACGGGCTTGGGCGTTATCTTTCGCAAGTGATCACAAAGGCTCCTGGTTCGACAGCCGATATTGCGAAGATTTTGAAGGATACCGGAACGGATGTTGTGATTAACTATCTTCCGGTTGGTTCTGAGACAGCGACAAAGTGGTATGTGGAGCAGATTCTCCGAGCGGGTGTTGGTCTGGTGAACTGTATTCCTGTCTTCATTGGTCGTGAGAAATACTGGCAGGATCGTTTTAAGGAGGCTGGCCTCCCAGTTATTGGTGACGACATTAAAAGTCAGGTTGGTGCCACGATCCTTCATCGCCGCCTGGTGCGTCTCTTCGCGGATCGTGGCGTCAAGGTTGAGCGTACCATGCAGCTCAATGTTGGTGGCAATATGGACTTCTACAACATGTTGGAGCGTGACCGGTTGGAGTCCAAGAAGATCAGCAAGACCAATGCTGTAACCAGTCAACTGGATTATGATCTGGGTCAAGAGAATGTACACATTGGTCCCTCCGATTATGTGGAATGGCTGAGTGATCGCAAATGGGCCTACATCCGTGTCGAGGGTCGAACCTTTGGAGATGTGCCACTGAATGTGGAACTAAAGCTAGAGGTCTGGGACTCGCCGAACTCCGCTGGTGTAGTGATTGATGCGGTACGGATGATCAAAATGGCAATGGACCGTGGGATTAGTGGAACCCTGGAGGGACCGAGCGCCTATCTTATGAAGTCGCCCCCGGTTCAACATCATGATGATGAGGCCCTGGAGCTAACCGAGGCCTTTATTCGTAATGAAGAACAGGTTTCAACTACACAGACAGTACGCCAGCAGGATCAATCATTTGAGCAGTCAAATGGGCATAAGAGTGAACCGATTGTCGACTAGGACGTAGCGGTGAGATCTTGCCTGATGGCCCCTTCTTATTCTATGAATAGAGGAGAAAACAATGATGCGTTCAAGATTAGTGTTGGATGGAGGTTGTACCAGGTTTCCCCTGAGGCGGCTGATCTGTTTTCAGAAGCTCTTCGCGTACAATAGTGACTTCCGGTGGAGCGCTAATGCCTATTTTTACCCGTTCCCCCTCAACGGCCAGCACAGAAATGTTAATAACACCTGCTAGAATAATACTTTCGCCGACTTTGCGCCGTAGTACGAGCATGTCAGGCTCCCTTCTTTCAAGCAGCAATTTCAAGGCATCCCTGCGATGCGGATAACGCTCATGAGGATGTCGTTACAACCGCAGATAATTGAGCAGAGAATGGAGCACATATTCTAGAGAATGAAGCCGTATCCTGTCTAGCAGGGTAAGGATCTCTCGAACCAGTACTTCCCTCTCCCTTTGTCGGTGAGCAGGTAGGACCTTTACTAGATACAATGATGAAGTAGTTTAGCTTTTTGCGAAATTTTATATTACCACACGTCTACCCAGAGTGACTTCCCAAATAGTTGGAAAGCAAGCGAACACTATCACTTGATATTAGGAAGATTCAATCAAGGCAAAAGGGTAGCAAAAAAACTATTACACGTTAGCACGCATATTCTTATATTGCCTGCTAGCTTTTCTTGTAAGAGCAGCTACCCGTTTCGCATTGCGTGAATTGTCGGTCTGATTTTGAATATCCATGGCCGCACGCAGTCGAAGGACTGCTTGCATATGTAGTTGGCAGACGCGCGATTCCGAAACCTCCATATCTTTACTAATTTCTTTCATTGTTAATTCTTTTTGGTAATAGAGAGCCAGCAGTCTGCGTTCGCGTTGTGGTAAGTGATCGATTGCTTCATGCAGACGGCTGAGTAGCTCGCGTTGTTCCACCTGTTCGGCGGGGCCGGGCAGGCGGTCCTCGACCAGATCACTAAGAGAGGCCACCTCATCGTCCTGCCCGGTACTACCCAGCGGTGCGTCCAGAGACAGAACCATCATCCCGACCTCCATTAGCATCAGGCGATATTGTTCGGGCGTCACGCCAAGCTCACGTGAAACCTCCTCCTCGGTAGGTAGGCGGCCCAACTGTTGTTCCAAGGAGGATAGGACCCGTTCAATTTGTCGGACGCGTGAGACGGCGGAGCGTGGCATCCAATTCAGAGCCCGAAGTTGATCGATAACGGCTCCTCGGATGCGGGCGGTCGCGAAAGCCTCGAAGCGCACACCGCGTGAGGGATCGAAGCGATCGATCGCGTTAATTAGACCGATCATACCATAGCTGACGAGATCGTCCATATCCAGCATACTTGTTGATGGAATACCCAATCGACTGACAACGCAGCGGACCAGGGGTTGATACGTCGTAATTAATTCTTCGCGTAGTTCTGGTCTCCTGGTATCGACAAAGGTTTCCCAGAGTTCGTTAGGGCTGGCTGAGATACTCATGAGCAACTCCTTTCTGAACTCCGTTCGCGATGAGGCGCAGGGAGTGTTGCTTTTTATCACTGGACGTATACACTATCGCTTTTTGATGTTGACAGGGTACACACTTTTTAGTTTTTTGCAGGTGTCTACAGTGTAGCGAGAAATTGGGGGAGACAATAGGGTCTAAGGTTGATCTGGGCATGGTCAAAGGTCCCTAAATTTAGCTTCTTAACTTTTATGGGAAATCTGAGCTGGCCTCTAAGGCCGCTTCAGACAATTTAAACTGATCAGTGAAAAACACAAAATAAATACTTGCCCTGTAGGAAGTGTTGTGTTATACTACGTCGCGGAGAGATGTCAGAGTGGTCGAATGTGCCGCTCTCGAAAAGCGGTAGGGTGCAAGCCCTCGCGGGTTCGAATCCCGCTCTCTCCGCCCAGTGGAGGAGTCTCATAGTGGTCTAGTGAGCACGACTGGAAATCGTGTAGGGTGCAAGCTCTCGCGGGTTCGAATCCCGCCTCCTCCGCCCAGTTCCCACCTTCTTCGGTTCCTACCTTTTCTTTCCCAGCCTTTTGAGTTGCCTTTCCTCTTTTTTGGGTACATCTCCCCTTTCTTAATCTCCAAATATCTAAATCTTAACCAGATACTTACGATCTTAACAAAATTGTAACCTGATGTTCTCCAATATCCTCCTATGGATGCCGTACGCTATTAATCACTCTTGTATTCGCATATAGTGTTGACCGCTAAGGATTTTACCGATGGTTGCTAAACCGATGTCTTTGATTGCTCGACATATGCTTTCTGAGCCTTTGCTTGCGTCTCGTCTGGTGAAAGGGGAACTATTCTCCTTATTGGGGTCAGGGTTCAGCAAATTTGGTCTGGTGACCATCAATTTTCAGGTTCATGAAACTATCTCTCTGGTAGAGGAGGTTGAGGAACTTCGGTCTTTAATCCGCAAAAGTGACCAGATAATCTGGCATGACCGGACGGTTTATTTTGTGTTGAGGGGAGCGAACAGGCAGGGGGCTTTGCTGGTCCAGAGTCGTTTGTGGGAGCGTCTTCTCTGGTATACGCATACACGCGTATGTGATGATGGTGGCCGTGAGCCGATCTTTAGTAGCGGTGTAGGGGCATATCCTTTTCCCAGTAAGAGCGTAGATCTGTTGCTGGATGCTGTGGACTCTGTTTCTCTGCGTCATGGGCAGCCGGGGCGTCCGAAAGAGCATGAGCTGACCATGCTGGCTCGTTCGTTGGGGGTTCCTTATCTTTCATCGCTGCCAAAGGCGCTACCGCAACAGATCCGCCGCCTTGTGAGTCTTCAATTGGCTCTAGAGTTACGTTGTTGTCCGCTGGGCCGTGAAAAAGATGTGCTGACTGTGGCGATGTGTGATCCTCAAGACCATGCGGCGCTGGATCGCCTGACTCTGGTGACTGGCTTAAAGATTTTTCCTGTGCTGGCCGATCCTGAGGTGCTGAAGATGATTCAGGAGCAGTTGATTTAAGGATCTCTTCTGGCACTCGCTGGTCCTGGGGTTAGAAAGCGGCGGCGAGTCTATGAGCAAGTGCAGGCTCGTCCAGGAGAATAGCTGATGCGAATACTGGTTACTGGAGGAGCTGGCTTTATTGGTTCTCATGTGGTTGATCTCTATGTGAATGCTGGACACGAGGTTTCTGTTGTAGATAGTCTCTGGCGGGAGGGAGGGGGTCGCCCGACGAACCTGAATGGGAAGGCGCGTTTTTTTCAGGGTGATATCACGGATCAGGCGGAGTTGCAGCGGATCTTTGCTGAGGTGAAGCCTGAGCTTGTGAACCACCATGCGGCACAGCATAGTGTTGCGCTCTCTACAGCCAATCCAACTATGGATGCGCAGGTAAATGTGTTGGGCCTGATTAATGTTCTGACCAATTGCGCAAAGGTAGGAACGCGCAAGGTGATTTTTGCCTCGTCTGGCGCTACCTATGGCACGCCGGCCAGACTCCCAGTGGATGAGGAGGTGGTACAGCGACCAGAGTCGCCCTATGGCATTACCAAGATGGTAGCGGAATACTATCTGCGCTACTGGCATGATGCTCACAAACTGAATTATACGGCGTTACGCTACGGCAATGTGTATGGACCTCGCCAGGACCCTGGTGGGGAAGCGGGTGTGATCGCGATTTTCGCGAAACGGTTCTTGAAGCATGAGCCGGTTCGCATTGACTGGGATGGTGAGCAGAAAAAAGACTATGTGTATGTGGGTGATGTAGCGCGCGCTAATCTTCTGGCTCTCGACCGTGGCGATAATGATATCTTTTGCATTGGAACTGGTGAGGGAACTTCCGTAAATAAAATCTATGAGACGCTGGCTCAAGAGGTTGGCTTTAAACCCGAGATTCAGAGGGCTCCCAAAAGATCTGGCGATATCTATCTTACCTACTTTAATTGTAGCAAGGCCGATCGAATGCTTAAGTGGAAGGCTCAGGCCTCTTTACAGGATGGTATCAAATATACGGTAGATTTCTTCCGTACCATCAGCTAACGCGATGCGCGAGTCTGTATGAGCTGGGTTCCTGGTGGGGAGTGAGTGGGGCTTCCTACCTCTTGTTACCGTAAGTGGCAGAGAAAACTCGCGTATGGAGTCAGATAGATAGATAGATAGATAGAAGATATGAGAGGATGAACACGTTGGGAGATGCTGATCCTCTCGATGCAGGAGCGTGCTATTTTCTAACGTGTATCAGGTCCCGGTACCAGAATGTCTGGCGTTTGCGCAAAAGTGGCTTGCCGCGCACCACATTGCCAGGAATGGTATCGCGGATATCGTAGGTGAGTTCGCCGGTCAGGGAGCCAGCGACAAGGCCCGGCATATAATTAAGTGGCATAGTTGAGGAACGCTGACCATTGCGTTGCTCACGTGTATCGATGGTCATGAGCATTAATCCAGGCTCATCGTCATCCTCAATTACAACCTCCGAAGCCATAAATGTAGAGCTGGCGGGTGAAAAAATACCACTATTGCCATTGGCGGAAAGGCCGGCATAGCTTCCATGCCAGTTCGCCACTGCTAGATAGACCTGCTGCTCGCTGGCTCGAAGCTGCCAGAGCAGATGTTGCATGGAAACCTTGGGAGAAGAGGAGAAGGGGTTGGGAGGCTCAATAATGTTGATTGGTTTGGGCATGTCCAGCAGGCTGGGTGCGCAGACCAGATCCGCTCCCTGGCTCGCGAGAATCCGTAGCGTCTCTGGAAAGAACAGATCATAGCCGGTGGTCAAGCCAACCCGTCCAGCGGGCGTATCAAAGCATGGTAGGCCCAGGTTCCCTGGCGCGGCCCAGAGTTTATCTTGTTCAGTCAAGTGGATTTTACGATAAGACCCATAGATGCCCTCCGGGTCCAGCAGTAAAATAGTGTTATAGTAACCAGGCGTCGGATCATTTGTGCGCTCGGCAACCCCCAGTACCATACTGATCTGAAGGTTGCGTGCCAGTTCAACCAGTCGATCCGTTTCGGGGCCGGGAACCTGAATTGCATTCTCCTTCAAACGGGTCGCGATCTGTATGGGTGAAAGTGATGTGTGAGGATCAGTCGGGGCAAGATATCCAGGAAGTATCAATTCTGGTAGCACCAGGACATCGGGATGAGCAGGTTCGTGATCGTGGATCAAGCTACCAATCAGATCTCCCAGTCTATCTACGCGTTCCCCTATCTGCTGCACAAACTGGGACTGAGGCTGGAAAAACATTTGATCCAGCTCTGTCTGGACAATCGAAAGGCAAGAAAGCTGGCCGGGTGGTAGTTCGTTTGCTCCATACAGAGCATGGTAGCGGAGTGGCTCCGAGAGATAGGTGTTACTGGCGAGATCCGCGTAGAAGCGCGGCTGGCGATCCGCCAACCGATCTCCCAGAAGCCGTCCCTGGGGATCGCGCCAGCGTTTATCGCGGCAACGTTTCAGGTCGATCTCTCCATAGACAGCGCCATTGCCAGAAAAAAGACTGGATTGGGGGGTGCCATCGGGATTGATCACACAGCTCCCCCCCTGGAACTGCGTTTCGCGTTCAAAGCCATAGCGGTTTGCCGCAACCAGATAGACACCATTCTCGAACGCGCGTGTCATCCACCAGTTACTTGGGCAGCGATCCAGTGACCAGTTGCAGGAGAGCATCAGCACATCAGCCTGATACAGAGCCTCCAGACGGGCCGCCTCGAAAAACTGCATATCCGTACTGATGACACCAGCCAGCCTGCCTAAAGGAGTATCCCAGACCGGGAACCCTAGATCGCCATCGCGCGCCCAACGGGGATCAGAGATCGACGAATGCACCTTGCGATAACGCCCAATCGGCCCATCGGGACCGATCAGAACCTGAGTATTGTAATAAAGATTTGTTGCTGGATCGACCTCGGGGAGCCCAAGCGCGATATAACAATTGTAGCGAGCGGCCAGTTCCGTGAAGCGAGCCGTTGTTGGTCCTGGTATCGGTTCTACATAGGGCGCGATCTCCGAGCGTGATAGCCAGCAGCAGCCTGTGGTTCCCATCTCTGGCAAGACTATCAGGCGCGCCTGTTGTTGGGCCGCTTCTTCGACCAGACGGAGAAGATCAACCACATTCTGCTCTTTCTTTCCCAGCGTCGGCTCATATTGAATGGCCGCCACGCGATAGCTGGGAAGCGAGTGTGTGGATGCGTACATGGGTTACTCCTCAAGGCAAAAGTGCTGATTCTAAAGCAAGTATCTGTATCATCTAAGAATGAATATATATTACCACTGAGGAAAAGGCAAACCGCCATTGCAGGTGTTTATACGGGCTCTGAAGCCATGCCGGTTCCGAAAAGTTCGGAACCGTATCATAGCCCGGATGGGGCATTTTTGTGGTTAAGAGATATTCCTTTGTTGAAGTAGAGCTCTTTACAATCTGTAACGTCCTATGGTATGCTTGATTTCAAGAAAAGAATGTTCGGGATTGGCATAGGCGAGATATGTCGCTTCCCAGGGGCATACAGAGAGGCAACATCAGCGGCTGAAAGTGCGCCTGCCCGTAAGAAGAAAGATACCCCTCGCTAGCCGGTACTGAGAAAGTAAAGTACCCGTTCAACCACGTTAAGGTTGTCAGAGCGCGCTCGTCTCACAGATCCGTTCCGTTCGCCGTATGGAGGTGGGGACCTGTTCTGAACGAGACGCGGAAATTGGGTGGAACCACGAAATGCGTGCAGGCCTTTTCGTCCCATGGTGGGATGAAAAGGTTTTTTTGTTGTCTTGGAAGAGGAGAAAGAGCGATGTCAGTTGATGTTGAGGTTCAGGGATCGGTGAACTACTCGCCGATCCAGCGGATGCGCCACTCTGCCGCCCATGTGATGGCTGAGGCGATTCAAGAGATGTTCCCAGACGCGAAGTTCGCGATTGGACCAGCGATCGAAGACGGCTTTTATTATGACTTTGATCTCCCTCGCGCCCTCACGCCCGAAGATCTAGGGGAGATTGAGAAGCGGATGCAGAGGATCATCAAGGCGAAGCTGCCCTTTAGTGGTGATCAATGGCCACGTGAAAAGGCTCTTGAATACTTTCGCGAGAAGCAACAGCCCTATAAAGTTGAGCTGATCGAGGACCTTCCAGATGCCGAGGTCGGCATGTATAAGCAGGGGAATTTTCTAGATCTCTGCCGGGGTCAGCATATTGAGAACACAGGAGAGATCGGCCCCTTTAAGCTGATGAGTGTAGCGGGAGCCTACTGGCGGGGCGATGAGCATCGTCCCATGTTGCAACGAGTCTATGCCACGGCCTGGTTCACAAAAGATGAGTTAGATCAATACCTTTGGCGTTTGGAAGAGGCTAAAAAGCGTGATCACCGCAAGCTAGGCAAGGATCTCAAGCTTTTCGTGCTCAGTGAAGATGTTGTAGCAGGTGTGCCACTCTTCCTCCCGAATGGTGAGATGCTCCGTCATCAGATGGAAAATTATGTGCGGGCAACGCAGGAAAAATATGGCTATCAGCATGTCTGGACGGCCCATCTAGGGAAAGTACGGCTTTACAAAACATCAAAGCACTGGTACAACTATCGCGAGGACATGTTTCCCGTCATGATTGACGAGAAAGAGACAAATGAAGATGAGGGCATGATCTTAAAGCCGATGAACTGCCCACACCATATCACGCTCTACAAATCGCAGATGCATAGCTATCGCGAGTTGCCGATCCGCTACGCCGAGTTCGCTACGCTCTATCGCTACGAAAAGGCTGGGCAGCTCTCAGGATTGGCGCGCGTGCGTAGCATCACGCAGGACGATGCCCACGTCTTTATGCGCCCCGACCAGATCCAGGAGGAGTTTAACCGGGCCGTGGATCTCACGATGGAGGTTCTCAACACATATGGCCTGAACGACTTTAAGATCCGGCTCTCGCTACGTGATCCCAATAAAAAAGAGGATTATGTTGGCAGCGATGAGGTCTGGAATACAGCCGAGAGCTCTCTGCGTAACGCTTTAGATGAGCGGAAGATCGCCTATGAAGTAGGGATTGGTGAGGCCGCCTTCTATGGTCCCAAAATGGACTTTATGGTTCGAGATGCTTTAGGACGCGAGTGGCAATGCTCCACAGTCCAGCTTGATCTTGTCCAGCCGGAGAACTTTGAAATTGAGTACATTGGTGAGGATGGGCAGGCGCACCGTCCAGTGATGATCCACCGGGCCGTCACAGGCTCAACAGAGCGCTTTATGGCGATGATCATCGAGCACTTCGCCGGAGCCTTTCCCGTCTGGCTGGCCCCGGTTCAGGCAGTTGTCATTCCAATCGCTGATCGGCATACAGAGTATGCTCAAAAGGTGCAGCAGCAATTAAAGAAGCAGGGGCTTCGAGTCGAAGTTGACACGCGCGGCGATCGGATGAACGCCAAAGTGCGAGATGCGCAGATGCAGAAGATCCCCTATATGCTTGTTGTGGGAGACAAAGAGGCCGAGACCGAGGCCGTAGCCGTACGTTTGCGCACAAACGAGAACCTGGGAGCGATGCCCCTGGCGGATTTCGAGGCCCGAATCAACAACATTGTTGAGACAAAAAGCCGCGAGCTGTAAAGCATCCTATAAAAAAAAAGAGGCCTCCCCGATCTGGGGAGGTCTGCTTCTTTAACTATCAAATCCCATATAGGTATCTTCCTCGAAGACCGTGTTAAAAGTCTGGCGAAGGATCTGGATCGCCTGCTCTCGATCTCCGGGATCATTTCGCTGGACAAAGCGTTTCGCCATCTCTATCGCGGCTGCCTCCTGGCTGGAGAGATTATCGGCGCTGGCGCTGGTAGAGTGTGGACCATTTTTATTAATAGTGCCGCTACCGCGTTGCCCTTGAACATGCAATGCATAGTAGTTTTTGATCGTGGGAGCTGGCACCGCCCCCTGGCTAAGAATCTGCTGCCGAATCCAGGTGGGTATATCCATGCCCATACTACTGGCTTTCTGAGCCAGGACTGGAATAAACTGATCAGGGATCTCAATTGTGTACCGCGCCATGCGCACTCACTCCTTATCTCCGTAACATCAAGAAGCTTTTCATGCAAAATTGTATCATATGAAGCCAGAAGCTCGCTTTTATGGCTTCATATTACAGCAAATCAGTTTATAGTCAGGACCCTTTATAATGCTACAAAAGGTTTTGTCGATTTCCCATTTCCCTCATACCACTATAGTATAATCTCCATAAGGTAAGAACGTATTTTTGATAGGACGATACTTTTACATGCTTGAACATATGATGGAACAGCTACAGGCTCACGCCAGTCACGCGAATGTGGAAGGGATGGTCCGCTTTTGATTTCTATGATCCTTTATCCTTTTAATACGACTGTGGTAGAATCTCCCTATCAAGAGGTCAGCGGGAACAGGGAAATCTTGACATTTCATTTTGAAGTTGTTGCCTTATGGGATCTGGACGCCCGGAAATACTTCGAGCAAAAAGATATTAATATGTATAGCCTACTCCCCACGATGGCAGGAGCAACTGCTGATATGCTTTTACAGGTGATCCGCGAACTTGAGGAAACGTATGAAGGGACTCAGTTATCGAATCAGTTGCTCTGGTTAAAAACGTTGTTGAATCGAGCAACCATTCTCTCTCCAGAGGAAAAAAAACGTGTAAAGGAGAAGCTAGCGATGTTTGAAAGCATTTTTGAGGCAGACCCTTATATTCAGGAAGTGGAGGCAAGGGGAGAACTGAAGGGGAAGATTGAGGGGAAAATCGAAGCGAGAAAATCAGACATCTTAGAGATTATTGAAACCAATTATCCACAGCTTACTCCCCTGGTCCAGCAGAAGCTTGAGAAGATTCAGGAAGAAGAGTTGCTCAAGAGCTTACTCTTCCAAATCTATAATCTCCGAGATGAGCAGGCCATCCAACAGCTTTTTACCGATTTGCCTTAGCATAAAACGACCAGCTCATGACAGAGGCTGGCCGCTTCTCGAATGTTCTTGCTATTGAAGGTAGCTGTAGGCTGGCAATGTCAAGAATTCGATAAACTGGTCGTCTGAGACGATGCGGTCAAGGATCTCGCTGGCCTCCGCGAACTTGCGATCTTTAAAGCTTGCTTCCCCCACGCTCTGCTGGATTTTCTCGGTCTCTTCTCTGGCAAGCTGATGATACATTTCAAGCGTGACTTTGCGGCCATCTTCAAGCACGCCTTTGGGATGGTGTATCCATTGCCAGATCTGCGAACGTGAGATCTCGACGGTGGCGGCATCCTCCATCAGGTTAAAGATGGGGACACAGCCGTTGCCTCGCAGCCAGGATTCCAGATACTGAAGCGAGACGCTGATGTTGATCCTCAGTCCAGCCTCTGTAATGGTCCCCTCGGGCACTTCCAATAACTGAGCAGCCGTGACGTGAACATCTTCCCGTTTGCGCTCAATCTGGTTGGGCTTCTCTCCTAAAACCTTATTTAACTCCTCCAGGGCGATCGAAACCAGACCCGGATGAGCGACCCAGGTGCCGTCATGCCCATCGTTGGCCTCGCGCTGTTTATCCGCATGGACACGAGCCATGGCCTTCTCATTGGCTGCTGGATCGCCTTTGATGGGGATCTGGGCCGCCATCCCACCCATGGCGTGAATACCCCGCCGATGACAGGTCTGGATTGCCAGCAGGGAATAAGCCCGCATAAATGGCGTGGTCATCGTGACCTGCGAGCGATCCGGCAGTAGAAACTCGGGATGGTTGTGGAACTTTTTGATATCGCTAAAGATATAGTCCCAGCGCCCACAGTTGAGCCCCGCCGAATGATCTCGCAGCTCGTAGAGGATCTCGTGCATCTCAAAGGAGGCGAGAATCGTCTCGATCAGCACTGTAGCGCGAATGCTTCCCTGAGGTATACCCAGCTCGTTTTGCGTCATCACAAAGATGTCGTTCCAGAGCCGGGCCTCTAGATGGCTTTCCATCTTGGGCAGATAGAAGTAGGGGCCACTGCCCTTCTGAAGCAGGTTTTTCGCGTTGTGGTAGAAGTACAACGCGAAATCAAAGATTCCTCCGGAGACCGGCATCCCATCGACAAGCATATGCTTCTCGACCAGATGCCAGCCACGCGGCCGCACTAGTAGCGTTCCGATCTTCTCATTCAATCTGTACTGCTTGCCATCGGGATTGGTAAATGAGATTGTGCCGTTCACCGCATCACGTAGATTGATCTGCCCCTGAATTGTGGTATTCCAGGTGGGAGAGTGGGCATCCTCGAAATCGGCCATAAAGACCTTCGCCCCTGAATTCAGGGCATTGATCACCATTTTGCGTTCGACGGGTCCCGTGATCTCTACACGGCGGTCTTGAAGGTCCGCCGGGATCGCCGCGACCGTCCATTCGCTCTCGCGGATCTCCCGTGTCTCCGGCAGAAAATCTGGCATTTTCCCGGCGTTGATCTCCGCCTGACGCTTTTCGCGGCGCTCCAACAACTCCTTGCGGCGCTTGTTGAAGGTACGGGAAAGCTTTGCCACTAGCGCGACCGCTTCGGGAGTCAGAATCTTCGCGAACTCAGGCGTGATGGGTGCCTGAAACTCCACCCCGACCGGATAGCCTGTCTGTTGCGTTGTCATGTGTTTTTTCCTTACGTTAGTTAGCCTTTGTGAACTGCTCTTCCTCAGTGGAGCCCGTGAGGGCGGTGGTCGAGGAGGCTCCGCTGGCGATTACCTGGGCTACCTCGTCAAAGTAGCCAGTGCCAACCTCACGCTGGTGACGGGTCGCGGTATATCCCCTTTCCTCAGCGGCGAATTCAGCCTGTTGCAGCTCGGAGTAGGCTGCCATGCCACGGCGGGCGTAGCCGTAAGAAAGATCGAACATACTGTAGTTGAGGGCGTGGAAACCGGCTAGAGTCACAAATTGGAATTTGTATCCCATCTCACCAAGCTGCTGCTGGAAACTGGCGATCGTCTTTTCGTCCAGCTTGCGCTTCCAATTAAAAGATGGGGAGCAGTTATAGGCTAGCAGTTTTCCTGGAAACTTCGCGTGAATGGCGTCCGCGAAGCGCCGCGCCTCTTCTACGTTGGGCTCTGAGGTCTCGCACCAGATAAGGTCGGCGTAGGGGGCATAGGAAAGGCCACGGGCGATCGCCGAGTCCAGGCCGCCGCGTATCCGGAAGAAGCCCTCAGGGGTGCGCTCTCCGGTCAGGAATGGCTGATCCACCGGATCAATATCGCTGGTAATCAGGTGGGCACCGTTGGCGTCGGTTCGGGCTACCAGCAGAGTGGGGACACCCATGGTGTCGGCTGCGAGACGGGCCGCGACCAGATGTCGGACCGCGTTCTGAGTCGGGATCAACACCTTACCACCCATATGGCCGCATTTTTTCTCTGAGGAAAGTTGATCCTCGAAGTGCACGCCAGCAGCGCCAGCCTCGATCATGCCCTTCATCATCTCGAACACGTTGAGGGGACCACCGAAACCAGCCTCAGCGTCGGCCACGATCGGCGCGAACCAGTAGGTATCATCCTTACCTTCGGCATGCTGCAATTGATCGGCGCGTTGCAGCGACTGATTAATGCGTTTGACAACTTGAGGGACGCTGTTAGAAGGGTAGAGGCTTTGATCGGGATACATCTGACCGGCCAGGTTAGCATCGGCTGCGACCTGCCAACCACTGAGGTAGATAGCTTTGAGGCCAGCTTTCACCTGTTGGACCGCCTGATTGCCGGTCAGGGCACCCAGGGCATTGATGTAGGGCTCATCATGAAGCAGTTTCCAGAGGCGCTCGGCTCCCAATTGAGCCAGCGTATATTCAATCTGAACAGTACCACGCAGGCGCATCACGTCCTCAGGTTGATAGGGACGTTTGGTTCCTCTCCATCGAGGATCAGTCTCCCAGGAGGTTGTAAGATCTGCTTTGTATTGATCGGTCATCATGTTCTCCCTTGCATCGTAGCATTTACATACCACTGAGGTGTGTAGAAAAGCCTTTTTCAGAGGTGATAGTTCCCGCAAATGTGGGGAAGGATAATTCTGTAACAGCTTTACTAAAAGCGTACCATGCCAAT
>CAXTTV010000018.1:0-33943 GCA_964247295.1 uncultured Ktedonobacteraceae bacterium
GTACACTCCGTCTCCACGGGTCCACACGTGACCCGACCGACCCCATTCGACCACCTTCTCTGCACAAAAACCTTTTTTCCTTTCCCAACATAATCACAAGTCGTTTCCCTACTAGAGGAAAATTATCTCGCCTTTAACCGTTTGAGTCTCATTATCAATGAACAATTTACCGATACTACAGGCCGGTTGCTTTCGTCGTTGGAGCGCGCTCCCCGGATTAAAGAGCAGTTGACCCTCATACTCCTGATTGCAGGGAATGTGACTATGCCCAAAAACTACGCAGTCCGCGTTTGGGAACTCGATTCTGCCCTGTTGACCCCGTTTTTGGGAGTCTCCTAAAATATGCACAATTCCAATACGGCAGGAGCCGATCTTAATCTCCCGCTTGATCGGTAGTTTCAGCACCACCTCTTCCCGCTCTACATTTCCCTGAACGGCAACAACAGGTGCCAGCGTCTCCAATTCAGAGATTACCGAGAGCACTGAAATGTCACCGGCATGAATAATCAACTCTACATCAGCAAAATGCCGCCAGATACTCTCAGGCAGCTTTGAAGGCCCGGTAAGATGGGTGTCTGAAATTACGCCTATGGTATGCATGCCGGTGACACTCCTTCCAATTTGCGGTATAGTAGAGGGGCATCAAACGCGCTACTCAATGTCCAATTTTCTACTATGAGGATAGCACAAATGCGTGTCGCTGTGATCTCTGACATCCATGGAAATAAAATAGCTCTCGATGCCGTTTTAGAGGATCTTTCACGCCAGCCTCCTGTGGATTATGTAGTGGTCGCGGGAGATCTCTGCCTGAATGGTCCATGCCCCCTTCACGTTCTAAAGACTGTCCGCTCTCTGAACTGCCCGGTAATTCAAGGAAACGTGGATTGGGAAGTCGCACAGAACACCCCCCATTCTGGTGAGAAGAAACGCAATACGGTTGCCTGGACTCGCGAGCAGATTGGGCCAGAAGGCATTCATTTTCTGGATACGCTACCCTTTTCGCATCTGGTGTCTAATCCTGAAGGAACGGATCTACTAATTGTCCATGCGAACCCGAAAGATCTGGAAGAGGCGATCTTCCCCAATATGACGGACGACTCTCTTGAGCGGCTGTTGAGCGACATGCCACAAACGGTCGGGGCTCTAGCCTTTGGGCATCTGCATATCCCCTATACCCGTCGCTGGCGTCATCTGCTGTTGGCCGATATCGCCAGTTGTGGCTTACCACGGGACGAGGATCAACGGGCCGCGTACGGCATTGTACGTTGGGAAAACGATACCTGGGAGGCTGAGATTCGTCGGGTTCCATATGATTTAAAGGAAACCATTCGTCAATTAAAGCACAGTGGCATTCCCAACGTGGAGAAGCGCATCAAAGTCCTGATCGAGGCGAAATACTGAGGGTAAAATGCGAGCCGATGAAGCAAAAATGCCCCGTCGGCTCGCATCTATATGAAAGCAAGATCGCTCTAAGAAACCATCTCGCTACTAGTTAAAAATTGTACATCTAAAACAGGCTGAGTATCTAGCACATCTTCCTCCATCAACCACCCCTCCCCTAGATAACTTGCAGCATCCCCGGCGTCAACCAGATCCAGGTCCTGGATGATCGCGCTTAATTCTCCTGTAGTTGTCATACAAGGATACTCCTGTTCGTCAACGTTGACAAGTCCATGCATCGCTCTCCCTACCACCAGCCACCAGATAGGGCCCCGTCAGGCGTTTCACAGCTTGAGAAATGACCTAAAAAACCAGGAATAGATACAACGACATTTCTGTTCCTAACTACTAAATACGTTTTTCCCAATCTACTTAAACGCAAAGCCGTCTAAATTAGGCCAAATGGGGCATGCTCACCATCATAATCGTAAATCTGACCGCTTCCAACCTCTCGTGGCAAGAGCCCCCCAAAGGTGCTATACTGAAGTAAGCAATTGCAACATCAGGAGAAATATTATGGGTAGCACTCATTATAATGTCGCCGTTATTGGCGCGGGTCCAGGAGGCTATGTAGCCGCCATTCGGGCCGCCCAACTTGGTGCGAAGGTCGCCATTGTCGAAAAACAATATTTGGGTGGCACCTGCCTCAACGTCGGCTGTATCCCATCAAAAGCGATGCTTCATGTCGCCGAAGTTATGGCAAGCATGGATCATCTTGACGAGCTGGGTATCAATCTACCACAGCGCCCTACATTCGATATGAACAAGGCGGTCGCCTTCAAAGATAAAGTTGTGAAGCGTATGACTAGCGGTGTTGGTACGCTGATGAAGGGCAATAAGATCGATGTCTTTGACGGCCTGGGATCAATTGACGCCTCGCGCAATGTTACAGTTCGCGCCAACGATGGCTCCAGTCAGGAGTTTACCGCCGACAAAATCATTCTCGCGACCGGCTCCGTCCCCTTGATTCCCCCTTTTAAGGGGGTCGACGGCAGTAACGTTATGAACAGTGACAACTGCTGGAACCTGCCAAAAGTCCCGGAGAGCCTGGTCTGCGTTGGTGGTGGCGTCATCGGAGTTGAGCTGGCCTGCATGTTCCAGGCCCTGGGAACCAAAGTCACCATCGTTGAGATGTTATCAAACATTCTCACACCGGTTGATGAAGAGGTTCGCAAACTGTTGGTCCGTATCCTCAGCCGCCGGGGTATCGATATTGTCACCGACACGAAAGTCGAGGCCATCGAGGATCAAGATGGACAGAAAGCTGTCATCGCCACCGGCGCAAGCGGTGAAAAAACATTTAAAGCTGAGTACGTTCTGATCGCCGTCAGCCGCAAGGCCAACCTGAGTGGGTTGGAGACCCTGAGCGAGCAGGGGTTAGATCTAGATCGGGGTCGCGTTCGCGTCAATAATCGGATGGAGACGAACCTCCCCGGCATCTATGCCATTGGAGATCTGGTGCATGGAGCGGGTCTGGCGCACGTCGCCTCCATGGAAGGTGAAATAGCCGCAGACAACGCTATGGAGCATGCGACTATCATGGATTATCATGTCGTCCCCAACCCCATCTACACATTTCCTGAGGTCGCCTTTGTCGGCTTGAACGAGGCCCAGGCCAAAGAACAGTACCCGGACGCGCGCGTTGAGCGCTTCCCCTGGGCAGCGGTTGGGAAGGCCGTCGCCAGCGCCGAGACCGAAGGCTTCACCAAAGTCATCACCGGCCAGTACGGTGAGTTGCTTGGGGCCCATATTATCGGCCCGGACGCCACCAATCTTATCAGCGAATTCTCGGTCGCAATGCAGGGAGAGCTCACCGTCGACGAAATCATCCAGACCATTCACCCACACCCCACGCTCAGCGAGGGGTTAAGGGAAGCTATCCTGGCCGTCGAGGGACGCCCGGTCCACATCCCGCCGAAACGGACCCCGGCAGCCGTCCGCTAATCATTAACCATCCCCTGGGCCTCCGTATGCAACGGAGGCCCTTTTTCATACCCAAAATAGGAAAGAAAAGCACCCAAGCTCTACAAAACAGCAGCAACTTTCATCGAAGAGCTTTGCGAATTATAACAATTAGTCCCATCTCAGTATGCTTTATCAAAAAATGCCGTCTAATATATTAGACGGCATACCTACAAATAACTAGGTATAATTACCGAAAACTTTCACATAACAATAGTCATTTTTTATTACATTGGTTTTATCTATCCAATGATGTTGTTGGTTATAAGAAATATAAAGCAAGCAAACTACATTTTGTGTACAGAAAGAAAGTTGAGGTCTCTACGGGATGAGCTTTACGCCACGAGGTCTACCCACGCCCCCTCGCCGCAACCATACACTGCGGATCGTTCTCATTACTCTGGTCTGCCTCCTGGCCTCTGGTAGCGCTCTTACCGCTCTAGCTGTCAAGCAAGGTTGGCTGGCGTCCGACCCTGGTTCCCCTACAGGAATATCTATTTCCGCGAATGCCGAGCAGGAAACTCCACAGGTGGGGATACGCTCCGTCGCTCAACAATATATGCATGCATTTTTATCTCACGATTATAAGACAATGTGGTCTCTACTCCATCCAGATGTTCAGGCAACCTGGCCCAATGAGAAGGCTTTCACGTCTTTCTGGGAGCGTCGCTTTAAAGATTATACTCTCCAGGATTTCTCGCTGGGATCTTCGGGCTCTCAAGGTTCCTGGATTAATCCGATGAGCATGCAAACATATAAAAATGTAAATTCAATCCCTGTTTCTCTTAAGCTTACGGCGAAGGATGCGGCGGCAACGGGCCAGAGCACGAGCCCTCTGCTGAAAAATCCTGAGCAGGTTTATAAGGATATACCACTGGTCTCTCAAAAAATCACGAAGGATGGAGGGGAGCACTGGGTAATCCTTGCCGGAGGGCCAGCAGATCTGAATGCACCAGTTCTGCCTCCTATTCAACCCACCAATCATACAGTACAAGTACCGATTCTGATGTACCACCACATCAATAATACTCATCCGACGAAAGTGCTGGATGCGAGTTTAACGATAGATACTCAGAATTTTGAGGCCCAACTGGAATATCTAAAAAAGCATGAGTATCATTCGGTTACGTTTAATCAGATGTTTAATGCTCTCTACTACCAGGCTCCCCTACCAAAGAATCCAATTATCCTGACCTTCGATGATGGCTATCAGGATGCCTACGATGAGGCGATGCCGCTTTTGAAAAAACATGGATATGGTGGCATGTTTTACATTATCAGCGGGCAGGCTGGCTGGACTGGCTTTATGCACTGGGAGGAGATCCGCAAGCTTCAGGGAGCGGGTATGCAGATCGGTTCCCATACGGTCCATCACTCAGATATGGGCCAGTTGGTTCGCTATGATCCCGCTCAGGCACAGGTTGAGCTGAAGCAATCAAA
Source organism: uncultured Ktedonobacteraceae bacterium (assembly GCA_964247295.1). Classification (GTDB taxonomy): domain Bacteria; phylum Chloroflexota; class Ktedonobacteria; order Ktedonobacterales; family Ktedonobacteraceae; genus CAXTTV01. The sequence goes on from CAXTTV010000018.1 coordinate 4,843, forward strand.
GGAGACGATTGAGAAGTGGCTGAAGACACCGATCGATCAGTTCTGCTATCCCTCGGGCGAGCCGTTCCGCAATGGCTCCGAGCAGGATAAGCAGACAGTAGTTCAGATGCTGGCCTCCGATGGCTATCTGGGCGCGACAACCGATCCCGGCGAGACCGGAACTACTCAGTCGGGACAATCACCGTTCGCGCTGTTGCGCGTCCGTATGGATGGCCGTGATGACGCCCTTGGCTTCACAGGCCAGCTCCCCTGGTAATCACTGACCTTTTACAATGATGCCTGCGAGTCCATACTCTTTTTGAGAGGGTTGCCTCGCGGGCTTTTTGATTGGTTTCTTTCCATTCTGAAAACTGAGAGAGAAAAGTATTTACAAATCGCAAGGGGTGTGTTATCATTTTATCCGTCACGGGGGTGTAGCTCAGTTGATAGAGCGCAGCAATCGCACTGCTGAGGCCAGGGGTTTGAATCCCCTCACCTCCACCAATTCTTGTCCATCCGGCTACAAAAAGCCTTGCAAATCGCAAATGCTTATGGTATAGTTACTACTGCAAAAGCGATGAGCAGGAGTAGTAAGTCTCAAACTACTTACAGAGAATAGCCGGCTGGTGCAAGACTATAAAGCGAGAGACCGAACTCGCCTGTGAGCTTCAAGCGCGAAACCTACTGGTGTAGTGCTTGACGGGAACATCCGTTATATGTACAATGAGTGACACCAGGAGATCAGTTAAGTGATCCTCACTCATCAGGTTTATGAATCTACCTGGGCCTATAGCGCAGTTGGTAGAGCGTCTCCATGGCATGGAGAAGGTCAGGAGTTCGAGTCTCCTTAGGTCCACCATCACTGCCCTGATCTCTGGTGTAAACAGGGTGGAACCACGGAAGAGCCTTTCGTCCCTTTAGAGGAACGAAAGGCTCTTTTGTTTTTGTTGGTATAGTGATAGTACCTATTGATGAGGGAGAGGCCGTTTTGATTACTCGCACAAAATATAATCCTAAAGAAATTGAGGCCCGCTGGCAACAGACCTGGGCCGAGGCTCATCTGTACAATACGCCCGATGATGCTCCCAGGCCACATTTTTATAATCTGGTGATGCTGCCCTACCCTTCTGGCGATTTGCATATGGGCCACTGGTACAACTATGCACCCGCCGATGCCTATGGCCGCTTCAAACGCATGAATGGCTTTTCGGTGATGCAACCAATCGGCTTTGACGCTTTCGGCCTGCCCGCTGAGAACGCGGCAATCAAGCGTGGGGTCCAGGCCCACGCTTGGACGCTCTCAAATATTGAACGGATGCGCACCCAACTGAGGGCGATGGGAGCCCAGTGGGACTGGTCACGCGAGATTATCTCTTGCCTGCCAGACTATTACAAATGGACGCAATGGCTGTTTCTGCAATTTTATAAACAGGGGCTGGCCTATCATACGAAGGCTCCCGCGAACTGGTGCCCAGGCTGCAATACAACGCTGGCGAATGAGCAGGTGCTGGCAAATGGAACGTGTGAGCGCTGCGGGACGCTGGTGATCCGTAAGGAGATTGATCAGTGGCTGTTCCGCATTACAAAATATGCCGATGAACTGCTGAACTTTGATGGGATCTCCTGGCCTGAGAAGACGGTAACGATGCAGCGCAACTGGATCGGTCGTAGCACTGGCGCGGAGGTGCGCTTTAAGATCTCGGTGGACGGGAAAGAGGAGGAGATCCCGGTCTTTACGACTCGCCCGGATACGATCTATGGCGTGACGTTTTTTGTGCTGGCCCCTGAGCATCCCTTTGTGCAGAAGATTACAACTCCTGACCAACGGACCAGGGTTGAGACCTATGTGGAGCAGACGGCCCGAATGACGGAGATTGAGCGCCTGAGCACCGAAAAGGAGAAAAGCGGCGTCTTTACTGGCGCGTATGTGACAAATCCGATGAACGGTGAGCAGGTGCCGGTCTGGGTTGCGGACTATGTGCTGATGAGCTATGGGTCCGGCGCGATTATGGGCGTACCCGCGCACGATCAACGCGACTTTGAGTTTGCTCGCGCCTTTACTATTCCGATCCGTGAGGTCGTTCGAGGGGCAGATGAGCAGCCGTCAGATCCAGAGACGTGGACGGAGGCCCATACAGCAAAAGGTGCGATAGTGAATTCTGGTCACTTCGATGGCACCGAGGGGCCCGAGGCGATCCAGAAGATGATCGAGTATATGGAGGCTCAGGGCATCGGTCACGCGACGGTTAACTACCGCCTGCGCGACTGGCTGATCAGCCGGCAGCGCTACTGGGGTACACCGATCCCGATTGTGTACTGCTCAAAGGATGGAACGGTTCCAGTTCCAGAGGATCAACTGCCGGTGCATCTGCCTGAGCATGTGCAGTTTAAGTCCACGGGCGAGTCCCCGCTGCGCTACGAGCCAGATTTTGCAAATACCACCTGCCCAATCTGCGGCGGTCCTGCGACCCGCGAGACCGATACGATGGATACGTTTGTGTGTTCTTCCTGGTACTTCCTGCGCTACACCGATCCTCACGATGATCAACATCCCTGGACCCAGGAGGCGATGGAGAACTGGCTGCCGGTCGATCAATATGTTGGTGGTCCCGAGCACGCGACGATGCATCTGCTGTATGCACGCTTCTTTGTGAAGGCACTGCGCGATATGGGATACCTGAAATTCGATGAGCCCTTTACGCATCTGTTCCATCAAGGGATGGTGCTGGGACCCGATGGTCAAAAGATGTCAAAGTCACGCGGAAATGTCGAGGCACCCGATCCCTATGTTCAAAAATATGGGACAGATACCGTTCGCTGCTATATGATGTTTATCGGCCCATTCGATCAAGGAGGCTCGTTCCGCGCCGAGAACCTGGAGGGAATCTGGCGCTTCCTCAACCGCTTCTGGAGCGTTACAACCGAGAATTGGCGGGGAAAGCCCTCAACAGAGGTCACGACCCAGAGTCGCGAGATTGAACGCCTGCGCCACAAGACAGTGAAGCGCGTCACCGACGATCTGGCACATTTCCGCTTTAACACGGCCCTGGCCGCGCTGATGGAATGCAATAATGTGCTGGTGAAGCAGCAGGGTGATCCCATTTCACAGTCGGCAGCCTACCGGGAGACGCTGGAAGCGATGATGCAGATGCTGGCCCCCATGGCTCCACACATCACGGAAGAGCTGTGGCACCTGACCGGACACACGGGCAGTATTCATACCAGCTCCTGGCCAATCTATGACGAGGCAAAAACCGTTGATGAAAGCTTCACCCTGGTACTGCAAGTCAATGGGAAGATCCGCGATAAGATCGAGATCCCAGCCAATCTGAACGAGGCCGAGGTCCGGCAGATGGCGATAGAGAACTCGAAGGTTTCCGCCTTTGTTGGTGAGGCCACGATCCAGAAAATTGTGTATGTTCCCGGTCGTCTAGTCAATATTGTAGTACGTGGAAGCAAATAATCCTTTTTGGGCCTTTTATAACGTCTAATATATACAGGAGACAAAGACAATTGAGATCTTGTCTCCTGTATTCATTTTCGTATGCATTTTTTGGTAGATGCCCGCGTTTATATAGTGACAAAGATTGCTCAGGTCTTACTAACAGGCTTATCTTTTTCTATGGGAAAGTGTCTTCATGAGTGTTTTCTCCGTTGTTGATGCAAAAATAGGGATGTAAAAACATAATGACTAGTTCGTGGAACCTGGAGAGAGCATTAAACGTATAGAAGACAGATCTCAAATCTCAAAGGCGAGATCGAAGATACACCTGGGGGTAAACTATTTCGCAGGGTCAATGTCCGTCAGGTTATTGCAACGCTTAACGTTTCCGCTTATTGCCTGGATATCTGGATAAGTAGAAGAAGGGGAGGAAGTCATGGGTGGTTTTCCGGTTCCTGTCAGGCATGTGTTTTGCTTTTCTACCGAACGTCTACGTTCTATCTTATCTAAAGGTAGTCGCGCGGTATATACACGGCGGAGCGTGAGTGTCACATCGTTGATTAAGCAGAAGGATACTATTATGAATCCGCAGATCCACTCGCAAAAAAATGCCGATATCGCGACTACTTCCTATTCTGCTGCTCCAGAACTTGATATTCTCGCCAGAAGCGGATTTACAGACGAAGAAATTACTTCACTTTTCTGGCTGCGCCAATGGTATCAGAGCGGGGGAAGCGACCGGGTTGAGGTTATACGCCATTTAGAGTTTGTTAAGCTACTTGTTCTCAATGGAAAATTGGAACAGTGATTTTTCTGCCAGGCCAGCTAACAAAGTTGCTCTATAAAACGAGAGGGTAGGACGACAGATGTCCTACCCTCTCACTTTTTTTACTAGTTAACTTGATTGTAGAGCCAGACACGCTCCCCCATGTTTTGCATCTGCTGTACAACCCAGCAGTGAGAAAGGGCCGCGAGTTTATTTTTCAAAGGGACGCTGGCACGCTTGGTAAAAACATTGTATTGGTTAATATGAATGCGATCCAGAATACCACTGTAGAGCATAGAGCTTAATCTGACTGCAAGCTGACAATCCAGATTTAACATGTCAATTCCCGGCTTCGCACGATGATAATATTCGTTTGCTCTCGACATCTCAAACAATACCAGTTGCCGAAAAGACTCGTTGATCACCCCGTTCATTAATTCGGTTTCCGTATAACCGAAACGTCGCATATCCTCCATTGGAAGATAAATGCGATCTCGGGCGGCGTCCTCACCAATGTCTCGAAGAATGTTGGTGAGTTGCAGGGCAATCCCCAGCTCTACAGCCAGAGGCAACGCCTGCTTGTCCCGATATCCAAAAATTGGGCTGGTAAGCAAACCAACGGTGCCCGCGACCCGATAGCAGTAAAGGTGCAACTGCTCAAACGTTTCATAACGGCTGATACTCAGATCCATCTCAACACCGTTCAATAAATCTAACGCCGGCTCCAAAGGAACGTCATATTCCTCTAACATAGAACTCCAGGCCCGCAAAATAAAGTTTTCGTCGGAGCCCCCCCTCTGATAGAGGTTCATCATCCCTTCACGCCACCGATCAAGCTCACGCTTTGGATCTTCTGCACCGTTCAAATGCCCAACTCGTGGAGCAATCTTGCCCGAGGCTTCATCTACAATATCATCAACCCGGCGACAAAAGGCATAAATCGCCCAGATCGATTCTCTTTTCGGAGGAGGAAGGAACAGGGAGCCTAGATAGAATGTCTTGGAGGCGTGCTGGACCACCTGCCGACAACTTTCGTAAGCCTCTTTTATCTGCCTCTGTTCATGTTCTTCTTGCTCCATCTGCATCGTTCGTTTTCTCCTCTAAGAAGGTCGATAATTAGTGCATTTATATGTACACTGAATTCAGTTTTTGCTATGCCTACATAAGAGACGTACAAAAACAGGAAAAGTAGTCACTTTTCAACGAGGCTGTTGAATTCTCTTTTTCTCCTCCCTCGGGGCAAGCCAGAAACGAGTGGCGAAGATACGGGGACGCCCTGCCCCCCGACAAAGGTCGCGAAGCCCTCTACGCTCCCTTTTAAGTATGCCAGAGCTTTTTCCGATACCTCTATGGCTCACCTCTAACCCATTCGTGACCTGCAACGTATTTATAGTAATCTAACTTTCATAAAGCTGTTCTTACTGCTTCAATTTCTTTCTAGCAATACTGATTATTAAGGAAAACTATGCGGATTATTCTTTACCTGGGTAAGGGCGGGGTTGGGAAAACCACGATCTCAGCCGCGACGGCGGTCCGCTCAGCCCAGCTCGGAAAACGAACCCTAGTGGTGAGTACTGATCTTGCCCACAGCCTCGCTGATTGTCTGAAGACTTCTCTTACCTCTGAACCAAAGGAATTGGCCACTAATCTCTGGGCTCAAGAGGTGAATGTCCTCGATGAGATGCGGAACAGTTGGGGCAAAGTTCAGGATGTTATGTCAAAAATGCTGCGCAAGCGCGGCATGGATAATGTGATGGCGGAAGAGCTGGCACTGATCCCCGGTATGGATGAGATTGTCAGCCTATTGAACATCTACCGTAATGCACGCGATGGCAATTTCGAGACGGTGGTGATTGATGCCGCCCCTACTGGTGAGACGGTCCGCCTGTTGAGTATGCCCGATACCTTTCAATGGTACGCTGGCCGCGTAACAGGTTTGAAGTCCACAACGTTGAATCTGGCCCGGCCATTCATTAAAAGCTTTATCCCTTCAGGTGATGTCCTTGATGCCATAAATGTTCTTAGTGAACGCGTGAATGGGTTACGACAGGTTCTGAGTGATCCCTCTGTAAGCTCGTATCGTCCGGTTGTTAACCCTGAGCGTATGGTGATCAAAGAGGCGCTCCGCGCGGAGACCTATCTGGCCCTCTTCGGGTATCCGATCGATGCGGTTGTTTGCAATCGTGTGCTTCCACAAGACACGTATCAAGATCGCTTTATGCAGGAGCTCTATCAGAATCAGGAGAAGCTGCGTCAGCAGATCCATCATACGTTCGCTCCCCTGCCCATCTGGGAGGCCCCCTACCGCTCACAAGAGATTCTGGGCGTTGAGGCCCTCGGTGAGCTGGCACAGACTATCTTCGGCGATCAGGACCCGACGCAGGTGTTCTATCAGGGTCCGATCCAGGAGATAGCGAAGGAAGGAGATAACTATGTGCTCCGCCTGCCACTCCCTCATGTGGAGATGGATAAAGTGGTGATGACGAAGCGCGGCGATGAGATGATTGTTGAGATAGGTAACTTTAAACGTGACATTACTCTCCCCGCGATCTTGACAAACCAGGAGGCGAAGGTGGCACGCTTTGTGAATAAGAAACTGGAGATCCACTTCGCGCCCCCCTCAACGAGCGAGAAAACTGCCTGATCTCTTACTACTAACTGCCCGACTACCTGAAAACCCTGGCCGGTCGGGCAGATCTTAACCTACTTTCAGCTTCCCTTACCCTATCCATACCATTTCTTGATCTAAAAATAACCATCCAGATCTATACTTTCCCCATACCAATCATTCTCATTCTACTACCTCCATAAAGGATCATTCCCAGATGCTGAAGCCCTTTTTCCGTCTGTTCGCCTGCCTACTGTTGACGCACGTATTCTTCTCGATCTTTTTAACACCAGCTTTCGCGGCTTCTCAACCAGTTCAGGTCTCAACGCGTGTTCTATCAGGTCCCCTGACCGCGACAGCCTCAGCACCTCAAAATATCAAACGAGTCTCAGAAAATACCACGACGTATACGCTCCCAATCCAGTTGACTGATCTTACAGGCAGTGGCTCTGGATGGCGGCTTTCGATCACACCTTCCAGCGAGACAACAATTTCAGCGCTTCAGGTGGCATGCCTCCATGGTACCACGTGCTCAGACAGTAATGCGTTGCCAGCGACTCCAATGCTGTTAGCCTCAGGCTCACCAACGCAGATCCTTGCTTCCGCTCCAGACGCTGGAATGGGCCTGTTCCTGGTGCAGCTTCAAATCACAACTTCCTTGCCTATAAACACTCCTCTCGATCCCCCCAACATCATGCTCTGTTCCGGCGTCTAGCTTAAGAAACGTTAAGAAAGTTAAGAACTACCTTAACGACAAGCAGAATTTGGTGTCTGGAAGATATTAAGTTATTCGATAACCCCCCGATTTTATAGAGTGAAGCAGATAGATCTAACAAAGACCGCTTGAACAACACGAGTCAATGCGTAAGATACCGCTCCTGTCCGGTGGCGTTGACAAGCGGTTGGGTCTAAAGATCCAGAACATCTGCGAGATAAATAGTTTACTTTGAGCACTGTCTATCCCAATCGGCTCGGTTGGAAAAAGTTGCTCCTCACACTACTCAAAGGAGTTTTATCTATGCGTTTGCATGCGAAAATTGTCTCAACGTTGTGCCTCATGGGCGCTCTGGCCGCGCCGTTCTCTATGACCGGGGTGGCTTCAGCCTCGACTTCCCCTGTCAGTACATCGGCCACCGTGAATGGAGGAACAGCAACGATGATCGCCCCTGCCACAGCGGCGGGCAGCCCTGTAACCATCGGAGCTAATGGCGCGGATATTAGCATACCGATCGCGCTTGAGGTTCAAGATTTTTCCGGTCTGCACACTGGTGATCACATCACAGCCCACGAGGATGCGGATCTAAATGATGGCAATTCGCATAGCCTGCCAACATCTCTAGCCTCTGGTTCGGCTCCTGCCTGTCAGACGAATGCGACCTGTACAGTTGGCTCCAATGTGACGCTTGGCAGCGGAACGCTCTCGACGACAGATATGAATGTGCTGGCCTATGGAACTAACTCGGGCGTAGGCGATACGGTCTACACTCCGTCGATCACGGCTACGGTTCCCGTCAATGGCTTCGCCGGCACATACACTAATACGATTACCTTGACCTTTGTGGCCGGCTCCTAAGACGTACATACAACTTTATCTATATATATATATTTGAGAGCCTTGCCAGAGAGGATGGTAGGGCTCTCTTTGCTTTGTTGTTCCATTATGTTCTTGACGTTGGAGATGAAAAATGATGCTTCTTTCGCGTGCCTTTCTTCGCTTCTTGCTGTTGATGGCCCTGCTGACTTTGTTCTGTATCGCGGGGACATTGACGGCACGAGAGATACATGCGATGGCCCTGGCTCAGCCTGATTTCAGTCTACGTCCAGTGCTCTCAGATCCACAATCTCAAGGGCAGGTCAGTCATGGCTATTATGTATTTGATGCCCACCCAGGCGCGGTCCTGAAAGATGCCGTTGAGATCCAAAACGTGGGATCTGCTAGTGGAAAGCTCCAGCTTTACGCGTCCGATGCTACGACGGCGGCAAATGGCGGAAGCGCTTTCCATGAGTCAGCGGATCAGAATAAGGGGTCTGGCTCCTGGATTACGCTGGATAAAAGTCAGATTGAGCTGAAAGCTGGCGAGAAAACTACGATCTCCTTTACGATCGCGATCCCCAATACCAGCTCGCCCGGTCAGCATCTGGCCGGTATTGTGGGCTCAAATACGGTTCAGGAAAATTTACCCACACCTCAGAGGGTTCAGGGAAATAATGCCGCATCTCATGTGAATGTCCGAACACTCCATGTGATCCCAGTACAGATCAATCTACCGGGCGCACGAGTTGAAAAGCTCACTGCCAGTGGCATCACTGCCGGTGGTGCCAACCAAATGCAGACGCTGAGCATCGGGCTCCAGAATGCGGGAAACGCTCTGATCTCCGCTCAGGGAACACTTCAGGTTTTTAACGATCAGGGAAGCCGCGTTCAAAATATCCCGGTAAAGATCTCTACGATTGTTCCCGGAACGGAGATCGCCTATCCAGCCCTGGTACAGAAGCAGGCCCTGGCTCCCGGAAACTATCGAGCGGCCCTGGATCTCACCTATGGCGATAATCAACGGCTGCATTATGAAAATAGTATAACGGTTACTCAGGAACAGGTAAATAAGGTTTTCACTGGCCCGGCCTCATCTCCACTTCTGACCGCGCCCTCCGGGCTAAACCAGATCTCGCCACTGCAATGGCTGATTGGAGGCTTGTTGGTGCTACTAGCCGGAAGTGGTGTCTTTGTTTGGTGTCGTAAACTCTTTTTACTGGTCAACGTTCATCATAAAAGCTAACAAGGTTGCTTGATTTCCGCCTTTCTAGAGCTGTCCTTTTAAAGGGATGGCTCTCCTTTTTTTGGCTGTATGCTATTTATGTTCCATTTTTGATGCCGATAAGATCTAGAGAAATACTTTTTATCCCCGTTTGCCCGACTCACGACTAGACTATTGTATAAGACAAAGTAAGGAGCGCTTTTCTGATGTTTGTATGGACAAGGATCAAACTACTATCAATTCTTTTCTCTTCGATACTGATTTTATCTATTACAGCGCCAGTTCTGGCGGACTCTGGCACTACCGCGACTGCGACGATTAATGGAGCCTTTTCGGTTACGGAGACAGCCCCTACGAATGTAAATTTCTCGACTACGCTGAATGGGGCCGATCTTACTCCAAATTATACAATTCCGCTGGACGTTCAAGATCTGACGGGAAATGGGAATGGCTGGAACCTGACGGTTACCTCTACCCAGTTCTCAACTGGTGGGAACACGCCTCATACTCTCGCGGCTGACGCCTCCACGATTACAGCCGTACATGCCACCTGTGCCACAACCGGAACCTGTACCAATCCCTCACCCACGGCAGCTTTTAACTATGATGGATCGACGGTGGCACTCCCGGCTGGCAGTTCCGCGCCAACGTCAATTAAGTTCTACAATGCCCAGGCTGGAAGCGGTCTCGGTAAGTTTACGGTTACTCCCACTATTCAAGTGGCTATACCCGCTAACGCCTATGCCGGTACCTATAGCAGTACAATCTTTATCGCGATTGTAAGTGGACCTTAAAAATACGGTGCATTTGGAGCTTCTACATATGCTGAAAAAGAAAAAATACGGTAGAGCGAGGAATCGATTATGAGATGTCGGCGCGCTGTGAGTGTTCCCTGGCTGATGCTCTGGATAGTGTGGTCTCTGCTGCTCATTCCACCTGCTTCGGCGGATGCGGCTAAACCTGGAAAGGCAATCTTTGGTCTCCAACCATTGCAGGTAGATGATAATCGACCGTTGACGCATTCCTATTTTATTCTGGATGGACATCCAGGCCAGAGGTTCCAGTCCAGCTTCCGCGTTACAAACAGTGGTACAGTCAAGGGAACGGCCCTGCTGTATCCCGTTGATGCGACAACCGGGCAGTCCAGTGGCACAGTGTATCGTAATCAAGGAGAGCCGCGAACCGATGTGGGTTCCTGGCTCCTGCTGGGCCGCTCTCAGGTGACGTTGGCACCTCATCAAAGCCAGGAGGTTCCCTTTACAATCACGATCCCTCAGGGAGCGCGACCTGGTCAACATATAGGAGGAATCGTGGCGGAGCAGAGCAATTCATTGGTCGAGAACCAGCAAGATCAGCATATATCAGGCATTAGCATTGAGGTACACAATCTAAATATTGTAGCGGTCCAGATTAATCTGCCTGGACCGCAGATTGAAAGGCTTCAAGCAGATCACCTTCAGCTTAACGATCAACATACCAACCAATCTCTGCTGATAAGTTTGCGAAATACCGGGACCATGATGGTGAAAGCTCAGGGTCGCCTCCAGATACATAATAATGCTCACAAGCTTATTCAGGATATTCCACTCTCTCTGGATACGCTATTGCCACAAACGAGGATAGATCTACCGATCAACGTGCGCAAAAGCGCCCTGGTTGTCGGGAGATATCACGCTTTGCTCACGTTAACCTATGGACATCAGCACAATCTGCGCTATGAGAAGATGATCATCATTCAGCCGCAGCCGCTCCAACAAGCGGTTCAGGAGCCTGAACCATCTCCCTTTATCCCCCAAAGAGATCTCTGGTCGCTGTTACGTGCACTACCGATCTGGCAAATCGCGGCACTACTGATCGGCCTTTTTTTACTGGGCAGCGGCGCGACTCTCTGGGCCACAAAAATCTTTCGAGCAATCCGTGGCCGCAGATAATCATTACACCCAGGCCAGGATCGATTGAAGCGTGGTCACTACATGCATCATCAGCTCATCAACCTGCTCAGGCGAGCTATCAACAAAGGTCAGGCCACCAAAGCCGGGCACTACCAACTGAAAGTAGAGGCTCCGCAAAAAATTTCGCGTATTATGGCGGGCACAAACCTCAGCCTTCGCGGGGGGCGGCCCTTCAATATTCTCAACCACATCGTTCCAGAGTGGACGTTCCTCTGGAAAAACCAGATCCGCCAGCCAGGCGTCAATAATCTCCATTGGTAGGAGATCACGCTCTAAAATTTTCATTACCCCCCGCACTAACCGCTCCTCTTCATCCATGAGAAAAACGGTAGACACTGGTGCGTGAACCCGAGCGGCGATCGCATCCATCATGCGGGCCAGGTCGCTCGACTTAAAAAAGCCATAATGGGCCAGCGTCCAGAGCAGATCGCCCGCGTGGGCCACCGCATGTATCCAGCCATGCTCATGCTCATAGGCCCGCAGATCTCGCTCCTCTACCAGATATTTGACCGCCGGCTCCAGGATCTGCCGGACCTGAGCCTCTGTCAAAGCATGACGATAATAATCATAATGGAGGATCTCGGAAAGCGTCAGCGCGGAGAAAGATCGGAGATAAACGGTTTCTGTCCCCTGCTCACCCAGTCCCACCTTTAGATTGCTTAGAAGCATCTCAACCAGAAACCAGAGCTCAGTTCCGGTATAGCGTCCTTTATGTATCCACTGTTCCAGGATAGGGAAAGCGACCTGCTCTCTCCTCTCTCCATCCGGCGATCCCAGCATTGAAAGTAGCTCGGGCGTCAATGCCAGAGCACTGGTAGTATTGGGGACGGCATACTGTGAACGTATAATCTCCTGCCAGAAAGCATTATCCATATATTCCTCAGAATGGCTCTTTTGCTCACTATTTTTTATTGAAATCACTATATGACACAGGCGGTCGACTCTTCAAGTGCGATCTTCTGGATCAGCCCAGCGATCCACCAACCTTCGGCGGATCTACCGCCACTGCAAGATTTCCCCAAAGTTGCTTGACATCCGTTCTATGAAAACTCTATAGTAAAGGCTGAAAAGAAAAAAGAAAATCAGGTAGTAGAAGCAAGCAACGTATGGCTGATCATTCTGTGAATGCGCTGACACCACTGGTGGAGCGCGCCCGCAAAGTTATTCAACATGAGCAACGCACAAATCATCAGGATCAGGTTGTGAAACCAGGTGGCCTGGAGTCTTTTGTGATGCGCTGGACTCAAGATGTGCTCAATATCTGTCGGGATCAGGGGCTGGACCTGGCTCCCGCCCAACGTTTTGAGGATCTTTTCCAGGGCTACCGACAGCATGATCCTCTGCAACGCGCGAATAGCGTTCGAGCGGCTCTAGCTATTTTAAAAGATTTAGAGCAGGCTCCAGTCTCCACAACATCGACCCGAACCAACAACACTCCCGCTCAAAATGGAGCCGCACGCTCCTCGACACCTGTGAAGAATCTGAATAGACCTGATCCGCCGCGCCCAATCATCCACCAGGAGCCGAAAGAGCCTCCCCCAGCTCCCGCAACCGCTAAGCCCGTAAGCCCCAAACCACCACAGCCGACCATCCGCCTGGATGCGGGGATGTCGCGCGGTCATACGAGCCTGACATTACTGAACGCGGAGATTACCGCCATTCCCGGCGTTGGTCCTGGCGCTGCGGCAAAGCTGCGATCGCTAGGAATTGTGACAATTCAGAACCTGCTCTACTATTTTCCACGCGAGCATCGTGATTATAGCGCGCTCACACCGATTGCGGATATCCCCTTCAATGAGCTGACCACTACGATGGGGCTGATCTGGGAGGTGGAGACATCGCGCACCGGCAAGGGGCGCATGCGAACGATCGCGACCATCTCCGATGAGAGCGGGAAGCTTCGCGTCTCCTGGTTTAATCAGGCCTATTTGCAAAAACAGTTGAACGCGGCCAAAGGGGCCTATCTGGTGGTTACGGGGATCAAGCAGCGCTTTGGAAATAAAATTGAGTTCTCGGTTCGCAGCCACGAGCTGCCCGAGCAAGGAGAACTTCTCAATACGGGCCGCCTGGTTCCCATCTATGGATTAACCGAAGGGCTGCATGCCAAGGCGATGCGGCGCTTTACCAAGTGGGCGGTCGATAGCTACGCTCACCTGATCCCGGACCATCTTCCACCCTCGGTCATAGAGCAGAACCATCTGGTGCCGCTTTCAGAGGCGATTCGCCAGATCCACTATCCAGAGAACCAGGAGTTGCTGGTCGAGGCCCGCCGCCGTCTGGCCTTTGATGAGCTGTTCCTGATGCAGTTGGGGATGCAGGAACGCCGCAGCCGCTGGCGGCATGAGTCTCCCAAAGGCAACGCTTTTAGCATCGATCCCACTCGCATCTTTGTGGAGACCCCGCCCGCGTGGAAGCTCCCAACAAAAGTCGCGAAAAAGCTTCAGACCTCGGGTTCAACACTCTGGGCCGGGATCGCTCCCGAAACGCCTTTCGAGGGCTCACTCCCCTTCCGCTTTACCCCGGCCCAGAGCCGGGTGATCTGCGAGATTTTCGGCGATCTCTCAGCGGACCAGCCCATGAACCGCCTGCTTCAAGGGGATGTCGGCTCCGGTAAAACAGCGGTGGCGGCGGCCTCGCTCTATGCCGCTGCGATCAGCGGTTACCAGGGGGCGATTATGGCCCCGACTGAGATCCTGGCCGAGCAGCATGCCCGAGGGATTCGCGCGATGCTGGAACCCTTTGGGATCAGTACAGTGCTGCTAACCGGCAGCCAGAAGGTCAGCGAGCGACGTACGGCCCTGGCTGCTTTAGAGAGCGGTCAGGCGATGGTCGCGATCGGGACCCATGCATTGATTCAAGAGGATGTACGTTTTCAGAGTCTGGGGCTGGTGGTGATTGACGAACAGCATCGCTTCGGTGTGGAGCAACGCGATACTTTGCGCAAGAAGGGATATCATCCGCATATGCTGGTGATGACAGCCACGCCGATCCCCCGGACTCTCGCTCTGACGCTGTATGGCGATCTAGATGTCTCAATCATCGATCAGTTGCCACCGGGCCGCCAGAAGATTATCAGCCGATGGCGCACCGGCAAACGCCGAGATGAGGCCTACAAGTTGATCCGCGCGGAAATCCAGGATGGGAGGCAGGCCTTTATCATCTGCCCACTGGTTGAGGAGTCAGAGTCCCTATCGGCGAAGGCCGTGACTGTGGAATATGAGCGCCTGAGCAAAGAGGTTTTTGCAGATCTTCGCATCGGCCTGTTACATGGCGCGATGAAAGGTCACGATAAAGATGAGACCATGCACTATTTCCGGGATCATAAGATGGATATTCTGGTGGCAACCTCGGTAATTGAGGTTGGGATCGATGTGCCAAACGCGACGGTAATTGTGATTGAGGATGCCGATCGCTTTGGTCTCTCTCAGTTGCACCAGTTCCGAGGGCGCGTTGGGCGCGGTAAATATCAATCGTACTGCTATGTGCTGAGTGCCGATGCCAGTATTCAATCTCAGGAAAGATTGGAAATATTCCAGGAAACGGACGATGGCTTTAAGCTGGCCGAACAGGATCTCCGACTACGGGGGCCCGGAGATTTCTTTGGCGTCCGCCAGAGCGGCATGCCCGAATTTAAGATCGCAGACCTCACCGATACCGGCCTGATTGAGAAAGCTCGCAATGAGGCGGCGCGTATCTGGGAGGCTGATCCCTACCTGCGCAAACTTGAGCATCAATCGTTAAAAGAGCGGGTGTATACCTTCTGGAGCGCCTTTATCGCCAACTAACAAGAGGCGCTTGCGGCTCTGTTAGGCAAAGAAAGGAAGGGTATTCTCACACATCGCCATCGTCCGTAGATCGGGTCGCGTGCGGACCCGTGGGAGAGGACCTGTCCCGTTCCTCTCAGCCCACCCATGCGTCTCAGGGGAACGGGAAACGATGATCCGCCGTCGGCCATGGCACCCGCCGCCATCGTTCCCGTCGCCACGGTCCACACGTGGTTCACCCGACGCACCCTTGCATGGTTCCAGTTCCGACGAAGAGTGTCGCCACGGGTCCACACATGACCCGATCTACCTCATTCGACCCACTCTCGATTTGCTCCCGTTCCTTTGGAATCTCTCAACAGACTCGCTTGCGGCTCTCCTATCTATAACAATATATTTCAATGCAGATCGGGATATATCTCCTTAAAGTCCTACCAGATATGGGCATATCATTATACTGGTAATAAAACACTTTATAGGAGATTATATATGGCTTCCAACAATCTACGCGTTGATCGCAAAACTATCTTTCGTTGGATTACCTTCGGGGTACCTGTACTCTTGCTGCTACTCTTTCTGCTAAGCCTGCTAGCCGTGATTGCTCAACTCAGTCAACAGGGGCTCTGGAATCCTATGAGCAGCCTGATCTTACTTGGTCAGCTCTCCATCTTTATTTTGTTTGCGATCCTCTGCGTTGGCCTGATTAATATCCAACATCAGTCCAGGAAAACCATCAGGCAAAAAGCATCGGAACCAACGGTGACACATTTCATTAATGAGGCCGAGAAACGTCTGCAACAACGCCAGCTCTGGCTTATCGTCGGGACCGTCAGCTTTATTATTATAGTAATGCTCATGGGTCTGGTAGCCCTGCCAGATCTGGGGATGTTTACTCGTCAGGTAAAAACCGCTCTGGTCGTTGCCCTCTGCTGCCTCTCGCTTTATGACGCCCTGATCTTGATGGTCGCGATCCTTTTAAGAAAGGGGATCGTCATCAACATCAGCTCGATCAAGAAATTAGTGGAAAATCCATCCGTTGAACAGATTTACTCACGCCCACAGCAAGAGTCGGTAGAGGAATAGATTATCCCCTCCAGGTGTTTATATAAACGAAAGATATTTCCATCTCCACCGCGTATCCAGGTTCTACTCGCCCTTGACGCACTTCTTTACAAGCTCCTATAATTAAGTCAGATCTGACTTAATGAATCTAGAGGACATATGTATAAGCAGGTTATGCTCCTCGGACTGCTGGTCGAGAAACCAATGTACGGCCAGCAGATCCGCGAGGTCATTGAGAATCATCACGATCTGTTTGCTGAAGCTATTAAGAAGCCAACCATCTACTATCAATTGGAGAGGCTGGCTGTGGATGGCTATCTGGAGGTGCGGCGTGAGGCGGTCGAGGCCCCAGGTCCCGGCTCAGCTCACGATGCCCTGGCCTTACGTGAGCGCGATGTGTACTACATCACGAATAAAGGACGAGAACATTTTTACCAGCTTCTACAACAGACGCTCTGCTCCTACGATCCTGGAGCCGCAGGCGTTGATGCAGCCCTCTACTTTGTGCATCATTTAGAACCGGAAGAGGCCACCAGGCTTTTGCAGCAGCGTTACGCGCTGGTCTCGGGAATTCATCGACATGTTGTTGAACAACTATCCAGGAATTCCGGTCTTGATGCGGGCCATCGCTTGATTAGCGAGCGCCATCTGGTACTGATCGAGGCGGAACTGGCCTGGCTCAATCGCGCGATCGAGCATTTCCAGCGATCTGGTCGACCTGTGCCACAATCTCTCTACGCAGTACACAATGATACCAGCCACAAACATGGTTAAAATGTAACCATCAGGTCAAATTTGACTTGATGGTAAAGGAGTTGGACGGATATGAGTCGAGTAATGCGTTCGCCATTGTTTCTTATGGCTTTAACGATTTTTATCGACTTCACAGGTTTTGGATTGATCATTCCGCTGCTTCCCTTCTGGGCTGAGCGCCTGGGAGCCGGAGCAATCGGGGTGGGACTGGCGCTGACGACGTATGCCCTGGCCCAGTTCATCTTTACGCCGGTTCTCGGCGGTCTTTCTGATCGCTACGGACGACGCCCGATTATTCTGGCTTCTTTGCTGGTCGAGTCGATCGCGTTCGCTCTGACCGCTCTGGCGACCTCGTTTCCGCTTTTGTTGGCGGCCCGCTTTATCGGTGGATTGGGAGCTTCAAATATTGGATCGGCTCAGGCGGTGGTCTCTGATATCACGACGCGGGAGAACCGCGCGCGAGGGATGGGGGCGATCGGGGCGGCGATCGGCCTGGGGTTTGTAGTTGGGCCGGCGATGGGTGGGATCCTCTCCCCGCTGGGTCCAGCCCTCCCCTTCTGGGTCGCGATGGGACTGGCTCTGCTTAATGGGCTCCTGGTCCTCCTTTTCCTCCCAGAGACCCACAAAAACCTCTCAGAGAGAAGCGAGAGGGCTGGACGATCCAGCCTGACGCTGATCTTCACTGGCTGGCAGAAGGCCGCGAAGTATCCAGTCGTGCTGCGATTGATCCTGGTGAACCTTTGTTTTACGTTAGCATTCACCGCGATGGAGTCGGTCTTCGCCCTATTCTCACAGCGCACCTTTGGCTGGACGGCCTCACAGAACGGCTACATTTTTACCTATGTAGGCATCATTGTGGTGATTATGCAGGGTGGCCTGGTCGGTCGATTGGTCAAGCGCTTTGGGGAGCGCAGCCTGATGCTGGCAGGTCTGGGACTGTTGGCAATCGGTCTGGGATTGCTGCCATTGAGCAGTTCGCTGGCCCTGCTGCTGGTCTCACTCGGTGTACTGAGCGTGGGTGAGGGCGCGGTCACACCAACCAGTTCGACGCTACTCTCCTTCGCGACCCCACAGGATTCTCAGGGCGAGCTCCTGGGTCTCTCTCAGGGGATCGGCGGCCTGGGCCGCACCCTGGGTCCACTTGGAGCCAGCCTGCTTTTCGCCAGAGCCGGGATCGGCGCGCCATTCCTGATGGGCGCGATCCTCTGCCTGATCGCTTTGGTGATTGGGCTGCCACGCTTTCCCGAGCCCTCTCACGACGCACCAGGCACACGCGAGATTATCAATGAGACTAGTTTAGAACCTACGGCTGTTGATCGCTCCTAGATTTTCGATGGGATAGAGGCACCAGCGTGAACGCCTCTATCCCATATACGCTACAATAAGACTGGAAACCACTTTACTTACTGTGTTCTTATCCGGGAGGAAATTTTTTATGCGCATTGCAGCTATGGTTTTGAGAATTTTTGGCGTGCTGGCCCTGATTATTGGACTTCTCTACTGGTTCGGTCTTGGTGATTAGCCTGTGGGTAATGGGCTTCTTCGCGACCCGTTTGAAAAATGGGATGAGTTTGGGCATCGGGGCTTTTATTTTGGGCTTCCTGGTACTCATAGTAGGTGGCGCGCAACAGCAGATCCTGCCGGGCGGCTCCCACTGGGTCATTCAGGTCGTCCACCTATTGCTGGGCCTTGGGGCTATTGGAATGGGTGAGGCGATTAATGGTCGGGCCCGCCGCTCGGCTGCCACCCAGGAGATCGTCGCCTAACCTCTCAATCTTGCCACAAAAACGAGACATGTAATCCCCGTCTCCACGGGTCCACACATAACCCCGATCTACGGGCGATGGCAAGGCTAAGAAAACACCAGCCCTTTCTTTTTCCCACAATGCCACGAAGAAGGGATAGGGGAAGGGAAAGGGCGGTGTACCTGCCGTAAGATCGCACCCAAAGGTGCATCATGGGTCATTTCCCACCAACGGTTCGGTTTCCTATCACACCAGAACGGGGGCGTCCTCATTCCACCATCATTTCCAAATACAGAAGCAAGTTGCTTCACAACACCCGCCATCCTCTACCCTCTGTAGTTGCTGAATTTCCTACGATATGGTTTAATGGCGTAGAAATTTACCGTGTTACGATTTTGCCAGTTCACAATGATGTTGAGTCCTCTGCAATGAGTGCAGCCTGAGAAGGGATTGAAAAGAGTGAGTATACAGGAAAAGCAAAAACGTCTGGCTGTCTATCCGGGAAGCTTTGATCCACTCACCAATGGACACCTGGATATCACCCGTCGGGCCGCGCGCCTATTTGATGAACTGATCGTGGCGGTCTATGCTTTTCCAGCCAAAAACCTCTTATTTACAGCCGATGAGCGGATCACTCTCTGGCGCGAGGTTATCGCGGCAGATCCTTCTCTCTCTAATGTTCGTGTAGAAAAATATACGGACCTCACGATCCATTATGTGCGTTCAGCCGGAGCTCTGGCAATCGTCAAAGGCTTGCGCTCCCCTAACGATTTTGAGGCCGAGTTTCAACAGGGATTGATGAACAGGAAACTCGCACCCGAAATTGAGACCGTCTGTCTGTTAACGAATCTAGAGAACCTGTTTGTGAGTTCATCACTGCTCAAAGAGGTGACGCAATTAGGTGGGGATGTCACTGAGATGCTCCCGCCGCCAGTAGTAAGCGCGCTCAATCGCAAATTCAATGCCTGATTCAATCAGATATCAAAAGGGGCAGGAGGAACACTATGGATATACTCTTTCTTGTTGATCGACTGGAGAATCTGATCGCCAGCAGTTCCCGTCTGCCTCTGGTTAACCAGATTGTCGTCAAAGAGACTGAGATCCTTACGATTGTGGATCAAATGCGGACCGTGATCCCCGATGAGCTAAAACAAGCCCGCCGCTTGCTGCAAGAAAAAGAGCGCTTGATCTCCCAGGCGCAGACCGAGGCAACCAACATTTTAACACGTGCCCGCCAGGAGGCTGATCGCGCCTTAGGCCGGGAAGAGATGGTGTTGCGCGCCCATGATCAAGCTCAAGATATTCTGCGGCAGGCCCATACGGAGACCGAGCAGATGAAAAACGAGGCCGATCTCTATGTGGCAGAGACGCTACGCGCGCTTCGAGACCACCTCCTGAGTATTGAAAGCAACGTCAGCCATTCCATCTTGAGTATCGAGAAAGGGATCGAGAGCCTGGAGGCACCTCTGGAAGAAGAGGAAGACGATCTCCATGGCCGCAAGAATGAACAAGGCATCATTGAGTCCTACGCGACTGGCGAGTCAGCAGAACAGGATTCAGGCTCTGGTTCTGGCTTTTCGCGCACCATCCGACGCTCCTCCCTGGCAGCCGATACGCATGGGTACGCCGAGGAAGCCTGATCCAATAACGTTCTGCACCGAAATTCTTGAGTTTACTCGTCTCCTCAGCCACTTGACACCCGCTACCTCCTAACCTATAATGTGCTGGCATATTGGAGGAACTTTATGCCCTCGCCATTAAACGCGCCAGCGCCAATATTTATCATACGAGTAATTATCCACAATTGCTCTGGCTATCACAGAAAGGTTTTTTATGATCTATAATATGGCGCAACTTTTAAAGTCCGGTGTAGGGTATTCCTTTGAAGCAGACATTGACGAAAACAATGTCACACTGGATGAAGATCTTACGGTTATCGGCCCCGTCGTCGGACATGTTCGTATGCGCCGAACCAACCAGGGACTACTGGTTGATGGCTGGGTAGATCTGAACCTTGAATTAACATGTGACCGGTGCTTGAAGACTTTCGAGCAGGCCATGCATGTACCTTTTGAAGAGCTATTCTATCCCACGGTAGATGTAGTCACTGGAGGCCCTGTCGCTCCAATCGAAGAGGAAGATGCCTTCCCTATCGACGACCATCATATGGTAGACCTGACTGAAGCCATCCGGCAGCGTATCTTGATCGCGCTACCAATGAGAAGGATCTGCAAAGAGGATTGTAAAGGGCTCTGTCCGCAATGCGGCACAGACTTGAACCAGGGGTCTTGTGACTGCCAGCCTGAGGTTGATGAGCGTATGAGCGTCCTTGCGAAGCTGTTGCAAAACAGTTCAGAGGCTCAGGCGTAAGCAATTTAATTCACCCGATTCACACTAACTAAAAAACATCGTATTCTTGACGATATAGCGGAATAACGGTGGAAGAGGAGAGATAACTCATGGGAGCATTACCAAAACAACGAACGTCGCATGGCCGTCAGGGCCGCCGACGTGCGCATCATCATTTGGAGATTCCAAAGCTGCTCGCCTGCCCCAACTGTCGGAAACCACAGTTGTCGCACCACGCCTGCACACATTGTGGCATGTACCGGGGGCGTCAGGTTTTTGTCCCCAAGGCCAATAAAGCTTAAGACGTAAAGGGGCAGCTAAAGCTGCCCCTTGCTGTTTTTGGAGAAAGTAATGACGACTCAAGTCGCCTTTCTGTTTCCGGGCCAGGGAAGTCAGGCTGTGGGCATGGGGGCCGATATCTATGAAGCTTCTGCCGCTGCCCGTGCGGTATTCCAAACCGCTGATCGGGCTCTGAACTACTCCCTGAGTGCTCTCTGCTTCAATGGCCCGGAAGAGACGCTTCGCGAGACAATTAACGCCCAACCCGCGATTGTTGCCGATAGCCTGGCACTGCTCGCCGCTTTACAGGAAGCCCTCTCGCCAGATACTTCATCCTGGACCGCCCCTCTTGTCCCTGCCTTCACAGCCGGCCATAGCGTCGGCGAATACTCGGCTCTGGTCGCCTCCGGCTCTCTCGATCTGGCATCCGCCCTCTCTCTGGTCCGTGAGCGTGGCCGTCTAATGCACCAGGAGGGAACAGCCTGTCCAGGCGGCATGGCCGCGATCATCGGCTCGGATGATCAGACGCTGCAAGAGATCTGTCGTGACGCCTCTACTCAGGCCAGCACCACACTCACATCTGAGCAGAGCCATCCGGGCTCGGGACAAGTGAACGTCGCCAATTATAACGCTCCCGGCCAGATCGTGATCTCCGGTGAGAATGGAGCACTTCAGATCGCCATGGAGATGGCAAAAGCACGCAAGGCCAAAAGGGTAATTCCACTGGCGGTGAGCGGAGCGTTCCACTCACCGGTCATGAAGCCCGCCAGCGCCGGCCTCGCCCAGGCGATTAAAAATACCAGGATCGACGACGCCCGCATTCCATTAATCGGGAATATCGAGGGACAGCCGATCACGTCCGCTGAAGCTCTCCAGGCAGAACTCGCTCAACAGATCTCTTCATCGGTCCAGTGGACCCGCACCATTGAATATCTCCACAACGCCGGCGTTACCACCTTTATTGAGATCGGACCCGGACAGGCCCTCACAGGGATGGTGAAACGCATCGTCAAAGGTGCAACACTCTTGAATGTTGGCTCTCTAGACGAAGTAAAAAAAACAGCGGCATTTTTGGAAGAAGCGGGGCTCACGGGTGCGTTATAATACAGATAGAGATAATCAGCACAGCAAGATAACATACCAGCCCTCTCAATTTCTTAGTACTTTCGGTTTGTTTCAGCTTCTGATTTATAATGCGGTCTACACTCGTGATAACCTATTATCAGGAGCAGGCGAAGCCGATTGAGATACTATACTTGAACTCATCACAAAGTGCCAGTGAAAAGGGAGAGACCGATGGTAACTGAGTCGTCAGGCGTTGTACGTGTCGCTCGCCAGGTCCTGATCACCATTGTTGTAAATGCCGCTTTAGAGATTCCTGGTGTTGTGCGAATGGCGCACTCCAGCGATCAATGGACTCGTCTTCTGGGACGGGAAGTACCCAGACAAGGAGTCGCTTTAACAATTAAAGAGAACACTGTTTCAGCAGACCTATATGTGGTGGTCGCCTCGGGCGTGAACGTAGTCGAGGTCGGCTCTACCGTTCAGGATGAGGTGGCCTCCGCCATCGAACACATGGTTGGTATGCAGGTGCGCGAGGTAAACGTCTATATTCAGGACGTTGAATAACTCTCGCCCTCCCTTTACCATCCAGGTCTTTTGTCATATCGGCAAGCGCTCGTCTATAGATTGAGCACACAAACCATTTGAGGATACCATGCCTATAGGGATACGCAGACAAGCACGGATGATTGCACTGCAAACACTTTATGAATATGATCTTGTTCAACATTCTTCAGTTGAGGTGTTGCAGCGCCATGCTGAGGAGCGGCATCTGCAACCGAAAGTAGTGGAGTACGCAAGCGAGTTAGTGAGTGGGGTCTGTGACCACCTTGCCGATATCGACGCCCATATTCAGAGCGCGGCCCGCGAATGGCCTATACAACAGATGGCCCGGATCGACAAAAACATCCTGAGACTTGCAATCTACGAGATTCTGTTTAATAATACGGTACCAGCAAAAGCTGCTATTAATGAGGCCGTGGAACTTGCCAAACAATTTGGTAGCGACGCGTCCAGCCGTTTTATTAATGGCGTTCTCGGTACTATATTTAATCGGACCCAACAGCAGCCAATTCCACATGCTGAAAGCGAGGTAAATTAGTTATGGCTACAGTCTCTGAAAGACTGAAAAAGATTATCGTTGACCAGCTTGGCGTTGATGAGAATGAAGTTGTTCCTAGCGCGTCCTTTGTCGAGGATTTGAACGCGGACTCCCTTGATCTGGTCGAGCTGATTATGTCCCTGGAGGAGGAGTTTAAGCTCTCTATCTCCGATGAAGATGCTGAGAAGATCACAACGGTCCAGGAGGCCGATGACTACATCGAAGAGCATCTGAGATAACTTCCGTCCCTCTACACAAAGAGGCGGATAGCGATCGGAACCACTATCATTGCTTCCATTTCTCGCGGGTCCCGTCGCTCCGCCTCTGTGCCAACAACGTACATAAATGTGCTTTCCTACGACATAAATGTCGAGGCCAATCAACCCCGTAAACAAACAACTACCCGCCCTATGTAATCTGGGTTATCTCCAATCTTCTTTATGAAGAGCCGTTTCTATCAGCAATCTAACCTAAAATTTTTCCAATGTCACATTCCCCCCCTCTCGTGCATCTCTGTATATAGCACCCTGAAAGTAGAAAGCAGTAGACGCTCTCTGTGAACACGTTGTCGGCAGCTCAAGCTGTTGAGGCTCTCATTCATCAATACAGCCGCCTGGTCTTCCATACGATCTATGGCCTGACTAATGACTGGGAAGAAAGCCAGGATCTAACACAGGATACCTTTCACCAGGCCCTTAAAGGGATTGAGGCTGCTCGCGCGAAGAGCCGCGAGACGTTTCAACCCAGAGCCTGGCTGCTTAGTATCGCGGTGAATACGGTCCGAATGCAGCAGCGGCGCAAAAAGCTGCTGAGCTTCCTTCCGTTTTCGTCCTTACAGGGCAAAGAAAGCAACTCCGGCGGTCTGGATGAGACTCTCCAACATCTGGCGGCTCCTGTCCAGCCTTCAGGCTACGGTACAAGGAGCAGGGAGGACCCCGAGCAGTTGATCTCTGAACGCGATGCCGTCCAGAGGACTCTGGCCGCTCTTAGCGAACCCTTGCGCGTCTGCCTGGTTCTGGCGATCATCGGAGAATTTTCCACCGCTGAGATCGCGGCAATGCTGGATATTCAGGAGGCCGCCGTTCGACAGCGATTGGCAAGAGCTCGTAAACAGTTTCAGACGCTCTACATCCGCGAAACGGGCGAGCAGATGGTTAAAGGGCCCTTTGATAGCCCTCGACCTTCAAACGGCCTTGAGAAGACCTCTGACGGCGATGTAGAGCCTGCTAAACCGAATTCTCAGGTGTTTTCTAGATTGGATACATTGTTCTCTTTATAAGTGATGGAGGTTCCATGCACGAAGACTCTGTAGAGATGCTTTTATTGCGTCACTACGGACCTCTCTCCCCAGCCCCTGTCGAACTGGAGCAGCATCTGGCTGCCTCCGTTCACCGGCAGGCTCAAGAAGAGATAGAACCTGAGCGTCCAGCTATACGCCAACGTCGCTTAAGCCGCCGCCAGATGATGAAGCTGGTGATGACTGGCTCTGTAGGCCTGGGCATGATTGGGCTCAGCCTGGATGCACTCCATCAAGCCGAGGCTTCCCTATCAAGTCAACATATACATGCCTATGCACTTTCTTAATTTTACGTATCCACCGTAACACGTATCTATAGAAGATTTTTATAGTGAGTATACAATCCATTTTTACTATTGTTAACATGTGTATTCTATAATTAGATGGAATAGATTGATGGGTACCCACAGAAAAATCTTGGGAACCCACTCGTTACAGTAAGTAAAGTGACTTTTGTTTTGTCGAGAAAGGACTACTATCATGCCATTCGGTTTTCATGGACTCGATCTGATTGCTGTTCTCGCAATCGCCCTGCTGATATTTGGCCCCAAAAAGCTTCCCGAGATGGGCGCTTCCATTGGAAAAAGCATTAAAGAGTTTCGCAAGGGAATGAGTGAACTAAACAAGCCTGAAGAGCCTGTCGCGGAGACGCCTGTCGCAACACCCAAGATGATTAACAGCACGGATGACGTTAATAGCGAACTCGCCCATGTTAATGAGGTACATAGCCAGCCGGTCAACACGACCCGCGTTGACTAGGGATCGCTGCTCACTTTTATCGTATGGGAGAGGAAATGGCAACAGGGAATATTGACCAGCAGAATCCTCTGGCTGCTCTAGATGAAGAAGAATTTGATGAAGATCTGCTGGAGGATGAGGATGATCCTTCAGCGATGTCCCTGGTGGATCATCTAGAAGAGTTACGCTGGCGTTTTTTGAAAACGCTGATCGCGATTGTCGTTGGTGGCATTATCGCTTTTGTCTTCCGCGTTCAGCTTATGCAGTTGTTGCAGGCTCCGCTACCCAAGCACGCGGATGTTCTGTCTCCGGGTAAGCTGGTCGTCACTGGATTGGCCGAGGGCTTCACGATCTATCTGAAAGTCTCGCTGGCCGCTGGCTTTGTCCTGGCGCTGCCGGTTGTGCTCTATCAAACATGGGCGTTTATCGCTCCAGGTTTGCTGGAGCGAGAAAAAAAGTACGCTGTTCCTTTTATCTTTATCGGTCTGCTTCTGTTTGCGGCTGGGGTCAGTCTGGGCTACCTGGTGATTCGCTACCCGGTCGAATGGCTGGTGGACTTCGCCTCTGATAGCTTTAGCGAGCTGGTCACGGCGGATAGCTACTTTACCTTTGTGGCTTTCTTCCTGCTGGTCTTCGGGCTGGTCTTTGAGATCCCGCTGGTTCTCACGTTCCTGTCGAAGGTTGGCCTGGTGGATGTGGCAACGCTCCGAGCCAAGCGCGCGCCGATCCATGTCGGTATGTGGATTGCTTCCACCTTCCTGACGCCGGGCGCTGATCTCTATAGCCCGGTAATTATCGGAACTACGATGTCGTTTCTGTTTGAATTGACAATCCTGTTCATCAAAATTACGACTCGGGAATGATTTGTCGACTCACCTCAGAATTTTCTCTTCTGAGGTGAGCTTCTGACTTTTCTGCCGCTCCCTATAAGGTTTTCCCCCAAATCCAAACCACAGCAGCCCGATGGCAATCAAATACAGCATGGCGGCGCTCACGAAGACCGGGGTGTACCCCAGATGCGCGATAACCACTCCCCCAATCGGGGTTGCTACTCCATTGGCGATCTGCTCCGCAGCATAGTAGGTGCTGTTGGCGATTCCTCGCTGTTGCATCGGGACTCGCTCCATTGAAAACACTTGAAACAGGCCGTTCGCCATGTTCATGCCACTGTTCCGGGCGATGTAGAAGACCGAGACCAGGGAGATGGCCCAGATAAAGTTAATCCCCAGTAGCAGAGGAAGGCTACAAAGCTGCATCAGGACGATGGTGCGGACCGGTCCCCATCTTCTGGCAAGCAAGGGAGCAACCAGGGTTAGCAGGGCGGTACAGGTGGTACTGAGGCCGTCGATGAGACCGTAAAGGGCGGGCGAGGCTCCCAGATGCTTTACAAAGTAGAGATTGAAATAGGGGAAAAATAGTCCGGCCCCTAACCCTCGCAAGCCCCAGTAGAGACTGAGAAGGACTATTGGCAGGCGAACTACTTTTATCAGGCTTGCGCGCGAGATGTTGTGGCGCGCTCGATCTATCCAGTCCTTGATCTGGCGCCACTTCCCCCCTTCTGATCTTTCTTCTGTAGGAACCGGATGACGCTCTGGAATAACGCGATCCATTAGCAAAAGTGGGATAAAGCCTGGCGCGGCGATGATTCCCGCGAAGACGAGGGTAAGCTGATAGGCGCGGGCCTCGGCTCCACTGGCGAACAGCAGATCCAGATGATAGGGCAATGAGCCCAGCAGCCAGGGTACTTTTCGGATCAACACTGGCATGACTCCACCCAGCAGCGAGCCACCTACACCAGAAATTAGGGAGAGTGAGATGTTCAGGCTAAAAAGATGCGGTCGCTCCTCCTGCGTGCTATTTATCGAGAGAAAGGGTGCGTTGATCACAAGAATAAAGGCGGTGGCGACCCCGGCGATAAAGGTACTGATCAGCAAGGGAATCGGCCCTCGCAGGAGAATCTGAGCCGCGCCAGCCAGCCCGATCAACGCATTTGACCCGAGTAATACAAACTTCCCGCTCACCCGGTCGATTACCAGGCCAGCGGGAAAAATTGCGAGAGCGCCTCCAAGTGTCCCGATGAAAAGCACGAGACCAATAAAATCTTCTTTATACCCCAGAGAGTTCAGGTATAGATTATAGAGTAACAGGAGGATGCCAGATGTGACACCCGTTAAAACATTATTAATCAGGTACAGGCGGGCATTGGGTTGAAACTGCCAGAAGCGACGAAGATACTCAGCGAGTCCGCGCATCTTTTAGTTCGCTCGCCGCCGCGTCTTTATTATTTCCATTTGTAACAACGTTAGGAAGTGTGGGATACTCATTCAAGGAATTGGCCTGAACCTGGAAACCAGGACTGGCTGAACCCGGCGCTTTATAAACTTCTACGGTCTCTTTGCGGTAAAGACCAGGCAGGAACAACTGCTTCACAAAAGTCTTGCCCATCTCAAAACGCGCGTTAAACTCGATGACACCCTTCGCGACTTTGTCGCTGCCTTCATTCACCTTCTCATCAAGCCGGGTGACTCGCGAGGGCAATTGAGCGACCGTATGCACAATCTTGTTACTGGGCGCGTTCGCGGGATCTGGTCGGCCCTCCATTGAGGCAACCGCAGTATTGTTCACGCTATTCACAAATGGGCGTAGCTTTTTCAAGAGCTCCGCTTTATCTCGAACCCAGCCCAGCGCGAACATCAGCACCAAAGCAAGCACCAGACCAATTACCATCAGGAAAAAAATCTGGAATGTTAGATAGATCGCCGCAGCCTGTCCCCAGGCCGCGATTGGATCGTCAGCAAATACCATAAGGTTAATCTCCCTCTATAGCGACCGGTGTGACGACATCGCTCTGGCTGGTAGAGGTCAGAGCTCTCAGCTCCTCACGATGACGGCGCTCCGCTTTTTTCGCGACACGGCCCTTTCCGAAGAAGACACGCACCATCTGTTGACCCGCAACCACTGCCGCCGCCGCTCTTACCGTCGGAGCAACTGCCAGATCCGACGTCATCTGAGCCGTTGTACCGATCGTGGCAGCCGTCTTACCGGCTGAACGTGCGGTATCCTGTAAAACACCCATGGTATTTTGAGCTTCAGAGATCAATGGCTGCACTTCATTGCGCACCGCCTGAATCGTGCGAACCAGCGTGAAGACTGCATAAATCAGCATCGCCGTTCCAGCCAGACTCACTAAAGCGGTTAAGATCAGGACAACATATAAGATATCTAACCAGGCATTAAAAATCGCCGCCAGGACAATACCCACTATGAGCAGAATACCGACGATCACACCAACGATGATCGCAGCCCTTTTTGCCTTTTGCATAAAAACGCCTCCTATAAAAATTTGTATTGAATTATAAACAGGATACCTTGATTATAACTTACTCTCTACACGCATAGCGCGCTTTAATAGCTCCATATTCAGCCTTTTTCCAGGCATATTTATAG
>CAXTTV010000018.1:33953-43283 GCA_964247295.1 uncultured Ktedonobacteraceae bacterium
TCACTATATTGGACAATGTAGCCCAAACCTTTTTACCAGCTTCTTCGTAGAAATACCAGTAGAATACTGAGAAACCTGAAGGTACACTGAAAGAATGCTGAGAGTCTTTATTGTTGACTTGCTGCTCTGAGCCGATGCGGTTATTTTGGGGTTAAGGAATTATCCTTCAGATTTAAGTATCATTATACACCTATGCAGGGGAGTCTGGACATATGGTACACACGATGCTTATGGACACGGCAGTCTTAAATGTCCATATAGGAGATTTTAGCTGGACGCTTACGCAGAGCGGCCTCATCTATCTTATTATCGCTGCGGTTGTAGGTTTTATCGCGGAATTTATTGTGGGCTGGCGTCTACCACTGGGGTTCGTCGGCGCGATCCTCGCCGCCCTGGCTGGAATGTGGCTGATGGATCATGTCTTGATCTTGAACATTCCCGGTGATATCAATATCTACGGGGTTCGGATAATTCGGGCCTTGATCGGCGGCATTATTCTGGTCGCGCTCTGGCATCTGTTCACCTATCGCGGCTGGAGTGGGCGCGGACGGTACTATCGTCGCCGATCATACGAATAGACAAAATCTAAACTAGGGATTTCTCGATTTTTAGAGTATGCGGACGCTCCTCAATTAATGATATACTGAAAAATATCATTTGAGGAGTATCTTTTGTGTTGTTCACAATCCAGGCTTTTGTTACCTTCTTTACAATTATCGATCCCGTGAGCCTCGCTCCTGTCGTCATAGGCTTAACCGCGCATCTGAGCGAGACTCTGGGACACGAGAGACCAGGGCTGAAGAGGAGGAAGCGCTGACCCGTGAGGATATCAGCGTGTTTCCACTGGCGATCCCTATGATTGCTAGTCCTGGTACCATCGCGACAACAATCCTCTATGTAGATCAAGCCTCGAAACGCTTTCTTGATATGCTCTCGGTCACGGCGGCAATCCTCAGCACGCTAATTGCTGCCTGGTTGATTATGCGCAGCAGCATGTGGCTGGTGAACCGCTTTGGTCGCACAGGAATCCTGGTTATCTCGCGTATTCTAGGGATTCTACTGGCGGCTCTGGCGATCCAGACTGTGCTGAGCGGCTTTACTACATTTGCCCATCTGCAAGGTTTTTTGAAATAGGCCAGAATTGCTCTTCTAATGATACAATACAGGGAGAAAAGTTGATTGTCCCTATCTATCGAAGAGGTCTGTCTTTGGATAATCCTGTTGCCAGTACCCTATCCACTCCACTTACCGCTACACAGCGTGCCCGGATCAGCTATCGGGCTGCATTCACTTGGAATAGACAGCGAAGAGTTCTAGGGAGGATCTGCTGGGTTACCTGGATAGTGACGCTGGTGACAATAGCGCT
Source organism: uncultured Ktedonobacteraceae bacterium (assembly GCA_964247295.1). Classification (GTDB taxonomy): domain Bacteria; phylum Chloroflexota; class Ktedonobacteria; order Ktedonobacterales; family Ktedonobacteraceae; genus CAXTTV01. Next base: position 35,320 of record CAXTTV010000018.1, read on the forward strand.
CTGGTCTCTGACGGCCTATCAGGTCGCGCTGGCAAGTGGCGCGCACCAGTGGCGAGAGATTTTCCATTCAATGCTCGGAAATGCCGAAAACTCTGATGTGCTGATCCGCTACGGGGCAAAAGAGAACGCCGCGATCCAGGCAGGGCAATACTGGCGCTTCCTGACGCCGATCTTTCTCCATGCCAATCTGCTGCACGTCGGGCTAAATATGCTCAATTTTCTTTTTATTGGCGTCTTTCTAGAGCGTCTAGTTGGGCATCTCCGCTTTCTACTCCTGTATCTTGTAACAGGAACAATCAGTACAATTGCCAGTTATACCTTCCTACCGGAGGCGATCAGCGTTGGAGCGTCAGGGGCGATCTTTGGATTAGTTGGAGCGTACAGCGTGTTTGTACTTCAGCATCGCCGGGCCTTTCGCTCAGGCGGTCTATTCGAGTTAAGCTGGTTGCTTATTGTGATTAGTGTGAATCTCTGTCTGGGTCTTTTTATCGCCGGTGTAGATAATTACGCTCATCTTGGCGGGTTTCTCAGCGGTTGTGTGCTGGGCTGGATATTTATGCCGTATTACCGAAGCAGGAAACAACCGGACAGAGGACCAAACGTACATATAGTAATGGGAGACATCTCGGCGAACGTGGTCGATGGGCATGATCTAGAGCATCGCTGGCCTCTGGCCCTGCTGGCGATCGGCGTGACGCTGTTAGTAGCATTTATTGTTATCCATGTTGTTGGAGGCTAAATTCTTTGGAAGCTCAGACTGATATTCAGACCTATATGGAGCAGGGTCGCCAGGGTCTGGCCCAGGGTCAGGGTCGGGACGCCGCGATCGCTTTCGCGCACGCCGCTCAGATCGCCCCAAATAATCCTGCGGTTCACCTGGGGTTGGCTGAAGCCAACCTTGCGTTAAATGCCTATCATATTGTAAAAATGGCCTGTGACCGGGTATTAGAGCTAGAGCCACAGGGCGGTACCGAAGCTGAGATGGCGCGGGCACTTGAAGATCTTCTGGAGAAGCGCTACGAGTCCGCGATGCAACATCTTGACGTCGTGATCGAGCAAGATCCAGCGAACGCCTACGCGCATGCGTTCCGCTCCTATCTTTTCCGTCTGATGGGTCAGACGTACGACTCCGGGCTGGCACGTGCCCGAGCGGCGCGGATCTCGTACGGCGGACGGTTCGATGGTGCTTTCCCTCCAGTTGAAGAGCCTGGCCGGACAGATCCAGTGTCCCAAACAGCTAACGACGCGACGAAAGCTCAGGCGGAAATCGCATCGCCGGGTTTACAAGCCCAAACCACAGATGATGCCCGCTGGTCGCGGCCAGATAATCAGATGCAGAGACGTGTGGTACGCACCCGCTTCGCCCTCAGTCGCTACCCTAATCTGGTTACGAACGTCCTGATAGGGCTCAATGTTCTGATCTACCTGCTTGTTGGTCTGGCTGGAGGAGATCTGCTTGATCCTACGCACTCTCCACTTTTCGCGGCAGGTGTTCAATATGGTCCACTGGTCGCGCAAGGAGAGGTCTGGCGCATCTTCACAGCGATGTTCCTCCATCTGAACCTTCTACATCTAGGTGTCAATATGCTCTCGCTCTACTTTATTGGCGTAGGCGTCGAGCTCATCTATGGAAAGTGGCGCTATCTGGCGATCTACCTGGGATCGGGGATCATTGGAGGAGTCATTACCAATTTTCTTGAACCGGGCATTGCCGCTGCTGGCGCTTCGGGCGCGATCTTCGGAGTCTTTGGAGCTATCGGCGTCTTCTATATTGTGAACCGCAACTCTTTGGGAACAATGGGACGGAGCGCGATCACTAACTGGCTGTTCTGGTTAGGACTCAACCTGTTCATTGGCTTTAGCAGTCCTGGCATTGGAATTGTAGATCATATCGCGGGTCTGGCCTCGGGTATGCTTTTGTCATTACTGCTGCTGCCACGCGGTCGCCGCATTATGTTCTAACAGTCTCTCAAAAAAAGACACCTCCTGTCTGTGGAGGTGTCTTTTTTTCGCCAGGACTATAGATTAAGCGTGGGTGGTAGCACAATTGTAAAGCATGCTCCCAGCTCGACTGGTTTGCCCATTAGTCTGCCACGAGCTTGCAGGCACCATTTGACAATGCTGAGTAACCCAGTTTGTCAAAGCGCTCTGACGCTCACCACCCCGGCCAGCAAACGCCTGACGGTTCTGGTTTGACGGTTGATCTTGATTAGATCCCGGCTGTGTTTGATTCACCAGGAAGAAGCGTACCGTCCCATTCCCAATCAGCTTCTGAAGATCGCTTAGCGTAAGAATTGGATCACTTCCGCTAAAACCACCCATTGCCATCACAGGCTTGTTTGTCGCAAGCACTATAGGAGCGGCCTCGTTGGCACTGGCGGCTGCGACCAGATATGTCGCATTCCCCTGGTTAGCCTCAAGATAGTTAGTTAAGGCAGAGCTGACTTGCGCAGATCCACCGTTAAAACCAAATTGACGCCCGATAGCAGCATTGCCTGCCCCTTGGCGATCTCCAGTTCGCTCTAACTGGCCGGGGACATCAGTTCGGACTGAGGGTCCAGCAGTCGGGGCAGAAGACTCGGTATTTGTGAAAACAGAATACCCCGACCAGACTGTGGGAGCAATCAGCAGGGCCAGCATTCCCAGACTGATGCCGGTCGCGGCGATTCTTGTCCACGAGGGACTCCAGTTGCTCCGAAGCCGGAAGACGATCAACCCGATCACAGCAACGACTGTCAGAATACCAATCAAAGGACTCATCCAAAACGCCCACTGAGGATAACTGGCAAGCATATAAATCTGTGTGCCGGCTGTAATCAGAAAAGCAAGAGGAAGCAACCAACCCTTCCAGTCGGCAGCACGATAGTCCTGCCACATCGTAACCAATCCAATTCCAACCATCGCGCTGAGACCCGGAGAAAGCTCAGTCATATAATACTCATGGAAAGAACCGTCCAGTGAAAAGAAGGTCGCCATTGTCAGTAGCCAGATCCCCCACAGGATCAGTCCAAGCCACTGATGATCCCCTTGAGAACGCCAGCGCCGTTGCCACGCCAGAGCCAGAATGCCGAGGAGCGCGAAAGGCAGCAACCAGCCGATCTGCCCACCCAGCGACTGGCCGAATAACCTGAAGGGACTCGGGGAACCAGATGCGAAACCGCCACCACCCTGGAAGGCCTGGGTCGGCTGACGATCGGCATTGGGTAAAGCACCATTATTCTGACCTGAGCCCGTTCGGTTAGTACGTCCAGTGGAACTCGCACCTTGACCAAAGCCGCGATTACCAGGACCACCAGTATTTGCTCCACCAATTTTCAACCGATTAAGGCCATTATAGCCAAAGGCCAGATTCAGCTCAGAGTTATTCTGCGTCGATCCCACATAAGGACGTTGTGAGGCCGGCGTAAGATCGACTGCCAGTAGCCAGGGGATTGAGACTACGAACAGCACGACTATAAACAGGGCCAGATGCCAGACGCGGGTCCAGAGCTTGCGAGGCGCGCAGAGAAGATAGGTCATCAACAGAGCGGGCAAGACCAGATACGCCTCAGCCATTTTAATAGTAAAGCCTAAACCAACAAAAACTCCACTCAGGAGCAGCCAGCGAAGCTTACCAGACTCAGCCGCGTGGATCACTGCCCAGGCCGCCAGCAGAAGCGCCAGCGCCAGCGTACTATCAATTGTATTATTGCGGTTCGTCACTACACTGATTGGCGTCACCGCCAGCGCCAGCCCCGCGACCAGACCCGCGATCACTCCAAAGTGGCGGCGCACCAGAAAGCAGAGCAGTAACACCGCCAGCACACCGCAGAGAGCCTGAGGCAAGAAGATACTAAAGGCCGTAAATCCGAAGATCTTCGCACTGATCGCCTGGAGCCAGAAGCCGAGGGGTGGCTTATCTATCGTCACAAAACCACCGGGATCAAAGGACACAAAAAAGAAATTATGGAGGCTATCCGTCATACTTCTCACGCCTGAAGCGTAGTAAAGATTTCCGAAGCTCCCCTGCCCCAACTGAAAAAAATTCATAAAAACCGAGAGTAGCAGCACTCCTCCCAGCGCCAGATGCTGCCACCGACCTGATGGCCGTGATAGCGTATCGGGTATAAAGGATGTGGACTGTGGAGGTGCCTCAACCATACGTTCCATAGAGAGTCTCTCCTAAAAGCATGTATCACCTGATCGGGACCGGGAAGCCCAGCAATCAGGCAGAAAAAGATGTTATCACAAAGATTTTACTGCTGCCACTATACAGGGGTAGCCTCTAGAAAATGTGAAGAGCTACTAAAAAGAATGTAAAATCTTCCTCAATAAGCGGAGAATGGGAATACGAACTACTGATCCTTTATCGGGATATGCATTTTCTTCTGTTGAACAAGAGAGTACACTAGAGATAGGAAGCCGGGCTTGTACATCTCGCAGTGACAGCAGGTTGAGTCACGATGACAGCCATCTGAGGCCACTATTACGGATCTTGGTACTCAGGTGGTCGACTCCTAATCCATGCCCTTTACCCCCCTGCCCGGCTCCCCTTCCCTGAATAAAAGAGCCATTCACATTATTGCACGCTCAAAGAGGCAAGATTTCACCCCGAAGCCGAAACGCTTGGATACTACAAGGGAACAGCTCGCGACCTCTATTGGGAAACTCCAAAGGAATGGGGCACACAGAGGAAGGTGAGGTTTCGTAGGTCGGGCCACGTGTGGACCCGTGGAGGCAGAAATTTCTCCCGTGCCCTGTTGGATTGTGAGCACGTGATAAAGCATCGGCCAGATATTTGTGCAAAGCCAGCGGATCTGTTGGGCCAGACGCCAGGTTCCATGATCTAGCAGGGTCTGGGGATGAAATACCTTATCAACCACCCCATTCTTGCGTGTGAGGGTAGATCGGTGGCCTCGTTTTCCCACCACATAGGGAGGGTAGCGAGGCTGCCGCGCGGACTTGAAAGGCCATCACCAGTTGAGCCAGCGCCACACTCGCCCAAATCTGAGCTCTTACCGCCTCGGGTATCGAGCTCATAAGCAACCTGATTCTTTGGGACAAAAAAACTCATCAGATGTGGGCCGTGGAGCGGCTCTTTTCCTGGCTCAACCGGTGGCATCGAGTCTTCGTCCCCTACGAAAAACTCAGTCAGACCTATCAAGCCTTTTTACATTTGGCTTATAGACTCATTTGTTTGTCCTCCACTTCTCTTCTCGTTTATCAGTTTCCGAATAAGATCTAAGTCAAACATTCAATTCACGAAATTGGGTTGAAACTTCAACCTCACTTCGGGTTTGATCCTGAGGTTGACGCCAGTCCAAGCTGCTGCCACACGTTTAACTGATCATATATGGTCCATGCTTCTTCCGCCATACCATTGGCCCAGTGAAAAATGCTGAGCGCGGCTATAGTTGCCGGCTTGCCAGTAGGTGGAATGCCTTGAAACGTCCCCTGATGAGTGCCGTGAAATGTGAAACGAACGACACTCTTGTCTCCTTCGGCAAAATGATCCTCAATAGTGATATGAAGATCGGGTAAAGCGGAGCGTACTCCAGACACATATTGTTGGAGCCCCTCTACCCCTGTATAGGTTCCCGAAGGAGCGTGCAAAACGTAGTGAGGAGCAATAATTTCCTGCGCGATGGCTAGATTGTTCGCATTCCAGATGTCCTCAAAAAGTCTCTTGCCGTTAATCCTGTTTTGTTCAATTGACATAGCTACCTTGCCTTTCTGAAATCAAAGCCGATGTATTAATCAATTGAGGAGAAAGGCAAACGTTTGCCTTTCTCCTCAACTATGTTTATAGTTCAATGTCCCCCCAGAAAGTATATCATACATTGGACTTTTTGAATTTTACTTGGGCATCAAATCTATGAGAGGCAGGATTAAGTGCAAAAAACAAGAGATTTAAATCACGGACATCTACATAGATCTCGGTCGCAAATCACCTTATTTATATAGAGCCTACTTACGAAATTTCGAGTATATGTTCTCCATACCCGTCTCGTCACCTTCTTTTCTAGAAGGTAATTCACGGTTGAGAGCGATTTTCTGTCCACCAGGCGCTGACGACTTCCAGGAAAGCAAGACCGCTTTGAATAGCCCTCAAACCATCCTCAATAGATGTTTCGTCAGAATAGTAAGCTCTGATCGCCAGGTAGAAGCTCTGAAGCGTTTGGGCCATCGCGCTTTCGGATGGCAATAATTTCATGGCTTCCGGTTTGGGGAGACGCCAGATCTCGATTCCTTTGCCCTGTTGGATTGTGAGCACCTGATAAAGCATCGGCCAGATATTTGTGCAAAGCCAGCGGATCTGTTGGGCCAGACGCCAGCTTCCATGATCCAGCAGGGTCTGGGGATGAAATACATTTGAGACGTTAAGTCCCTCTAACGCTTTCTTTGCGGAAATTTGGAGATCCTCCGTTGCTTCTGGAACAGGCAACGTACCAACCAGAATATGATAGGCTCCTGGGATTAATCCAACCATTTCTGACTTCTTCTCGATGGGAAAGGCATATCCCTGAATATATTGAAATGGAGCTGGATCAATTTTAGCGAGATCTCGATGAAGAGAGATCATTAGATCAAGGGGAAGATTGCTATGGCCATCAAAAGCTTCTGGCTCTACGTAGAGGCGAAAGTCAATATCGCTACAACCTGGAATATAGCCGCCTTTCAGGGCAGATCCATGAAGGATCACACCAGTACACCATTGTCCCAGATACTTCAGGTAGATCTGTGTTGCCGCTAAAACAATCGGCTTCACCTCTAGCAAAAGCGGGGAAATATTAATTATATATTGTCCAGGCTTATTCTCCATAGTCATCCTTAGTCCTCGTAGCCCAGGCTTTTCGCCTGTTGAAAATATTCCTTTGCCTTTTGCTTCTTACCTACTAATGAAAACATCTGAGCTATTTCAAAATAGGCAGAAGCATAAGAGGTATCCATGGCAATCGCCTGCTTATAGGCAATTAAAGCTTTGTGATAACTTTTGAGGGTTGTCAGGATATTCCCTATACTTACGTACACTGAAGGCTGTGGTTCAAGTGCGATAGATTGTTCAAAGGCTTCAAGGGCCTTTTCATGATACCCCAGTCTAAGAAGCGCATACCCTTTCCCCTGGTAAGCCTTTCCATCCTGATTATTCTGGCGCAACGCTTGCTCATATGCCACTAAAGCTTTGTGGTAATAGATGCGTTCCCGTTCTCGCCTCTGATCTTCTTCGCGTTCCCACGCTGATCGTAAAGACTCTAACTTTGATTGTGAGAACGTTGCATGCTCTGTTCCCGGCAAGAATGGATATGGTAAAGTTTGAGGTTCAGGTGAGATATAAGCTGGCGGTGAATACGGTAGGCTTTGAGGTTGGGATACCGATGATGAAGATGAGCCTGGCAGATCGAGGTATAAGTATTCTGTAGTCTGATCCGTACTTTCTGATTGAAGCGACTCGTGTTTCTCCTCAGATTCTTCGAGGCGATTTTGAACGACGCGCTCAATCCCCAGCGCAATATCCACAAAGGCACTGTCCCGGTCTCGCCACTTCACCACGGGTTTCCGATTCATGGGTAGTGGGTGTGAGAGGAGCAAATGGCGCATCCTTAAATAGAACCGGGCGCAGTAATATAGGAATGATATTTATTTTTCCCTGCTTGTGATGCTGGATAACCTGTTGCATTTCCTGACCATAGCAATAGGGTGAGGCAAGAAAGCTGGCACTGATCAGCAACAAGATGATATGGGCATCTGTAGTATGGAGATCAACCATCTCCTCGTCTGCCGCAATATCTTTAGCGGTCCAATTGGTGATCAGACCACGATACTTCAGATTGCTGAGATGGTTCTCTAGCTGATCTCGCAGCCGTTGATCTCGTCTGGCATATGAAATAAGCAGACTAAGGTCCTGTTGACCAGCTTTTTGGGAGTCTGGTGAGTCATAAGGATTTTTTGGCGTATCCACTTACAGTGACTCCATACACTTCATA
>CAXTTV010000019.1:0-12171 GCA_964247295.1 uncultured Ktedonobacteraceae bacterium
TCCCAGGAGGTAGTAACATCTTTTTTATGTTGATCGGTCATCATGTTCTCCTTTTACATCGTAGCGTAAATACCACTGAGGTGTCTCTAGAAAAAGCCTTTTTCCAGATGTGATAGCTTTCGCAGATGCAGTGATAGATAATTCTGTAACAGCTTTACTAAAAGCGTACCATGCTCGTGGGGGGAGAGTCTATGAAAAAGCTTCAATGCTGTTAAATCAACCTATAAGCATAAAGTTATAGATTATTCTTGTTTCATAGAAAAAGGAGAGCTTCCCGAAAGGGTTGCTCTCCTGTATTGTATTAGGCGGAGCTTATGCGCCGTGACATTTTTTATATTTTTTACCACTGCCACAGGGACAGGGATCGTTGCGACCAACTTTAAGTTGACCACTGGTTGTACTGGCTGCTTTTGACGCAGTTGCCAGGGCCGAGCGCTCTGAATTGGAGGGACTGCTCACTTTGCGATTGCTGCCGTTGCTGGCTTTATTGCCATTGCTCCGGATTGGGAGCTGCGGACCCGGCGCGCTCTTGATGGGCTCGCCATTGACCGTTTTCGCCTGACCACTGGCTCGTGCGATATCTTCAACATTGGTTTTGAGCTTCTGGGGAGGAGGTGCAACTCGCTTGGGCTCGGGAGCCGGTCGGTTCACGGTAATCGTGATATCGCCGTGGAGCAGCTTCAGCAACTGGTCTACAATATTGTGCTGGATCGCGGCCTTCAGACGATCAAACATCTGGTAGGCCTCGTTCTTGAACTCGACCAGGGGATCTCGCTGGGCCAGTGAACGAAATTGGATACCCTGACGCATGACATCCAGCGCGTCAATATGGTCCATCCAGAGGCGGTCAATGGTCTGAAGCGTGTAGGAGCGCTCGATATCGCGGATCGTGGGGACACCAATGTCTGGATTCTGGGCCGCGATCTCATCCAACTGTGCGCCCCGCTCATCGTAGTGGTCCAGCACTAGCTTCGTCAGCTTCTGTTTAAGCTCCTCACGTTTGACGGCATGGAAGTTCTCAGGTACATACTCTTCTGGCACATGAACCCAGTTTTCAAGGGCTGTAAAGAGGATTTCCAGTTCAGTCTCATCTCCTACCATCGGTCCTGGAATGTGAGCATTGACCAGGGTGGCAACCTCGTTCCGCATCATCTCACGGATGCGGTCGTGCATATCCGCGTGATCAAGCACAGCGTGGCGATCGGCGTAGATCACCTCGCGCTGTTTGGCGATCACATCGTCATACTCAACCACGTTTTTACGAATATCGAAGTTGTATCCTTCAACGCGGGTCTGAGCCTGCTCGATAAACCGGGAGACCATACCACTCTCCAGTGGCATATCCTCTTCCATGCCAACCATCTGCATCACCTTGGAGACACGATCGGCGGCGAAGCGGCGCATCAATTCGTCTTCCAATGAGAGATAGAAGCGCGAAGAACCTGGATCTCCCTGGCGACCGGCACGACCACGAAGCTGATTATCGATGCGGCGGGACTCGTGGCGCTCCGTTCCAATGATATGCAGACCACCGATTTTTAGGATCTCATCGTGATCCCGCTTGCTCTCCTCGATTTTCGCCTGGAAAAGCTTCTGCTTCTCCTCTTCACTCATATTGTCAATGTAATCCTGGATGGCCTCTTCTTTCTCCGCGCGCTCATCCTCACTCTGCGTTGGCATATCGCGGATAAAATCGGCCTTCTCGGCATGTTTGCGTAGAATACTGTCAAAGAAGTTTTCAGGATTACCACCCAGCAGAATATCGGTACCACGACCTGCCATATTGGTCGCGATCGTCACTGCACCCTTACTACCTGCCTGCGCGACAATTTGTGCCTCGCGTTCGTGGTGCTTGGCGTTCAGCACACTGTGAGGGATTCCCCGTTTATCTAGAAGATCCGAGATATGTTCAGAAATCTCCACTGAGGTGGTACCAACCAGAACCGGCTGGTTGATCTCATGCCGCTCTTTGATCTCTTCGACCACCGCATTATACTTGGCCTGTTCTGTGCGGTAGATCAGGTCCGCCATATCTTCGCGAACCCTCGGCTTATTGGTTGGGATGACAACCACATCCAATTTATAGATCTTGTGCAGCTCCTCAGCCTCGGTCAGGGCTGTACCGGTCATGCCAGCCAGCTTTTTGTAGAGGCGGAAAAAGTTCTGGAAGGTAATCGTTGCCAGGGTATGATTCTCGCGCTGAACCTGAACGCCCTCTTTGGCCTCGATGGCCTGATGGAGACCCTCACTGTAGCGGCGGCCCGGCATCTGACGACCGGTGAACTCATCCACGATCATGACTTCGCCATCTTTGACGATATAGTCTTTATCGCGTTTGAAGATCACCTGAGCTTTCAGGGCGTTCTCCATATAGCGGGTCAACTCGATATTCTCTTCGTCATAGATGTTTTGAACGCCAGCCAGCTCCTCCAGCTTGCTGATCCCATCCTCGGTCAACATGACTGTGCGGGTCTTCTGATCAACGGTATAGTCATCATCCGCTTTGAGTTTGGGAACCCAGCGCGCGAATTTCGCGTACATATCGGTGGATTCCTGACCGGCTCCCGAGATAATCAGTGGCGTTCGGGCCTCGTCGATCAGAATGTTATCAACCTCGTCAACGATCGCGAAGTTCAGCTCGCGCTGTACCATCTGATCCATTGACGTGACCATATTGTCACGAAGATAGTCAAAGCCGAACTCGTTATTTGTGCCGTAGGTGATATCCGCCAGATAGGCGGTGTGCCGTTCGGGAGTCAGAGGATCGACGGCATTTACGATGACCCCGACGGTCAGGCCCAGGAAGCGATAGATATTTCCCATCCATTCCGAGTCGCGTTTCGCCAGGTAATCATTGACCGTCACCAGATGGACGCCTTTACCAGTGAGCGCGTTCAGATAGATCGGTAGGGTCGCCACCAGCGTTTTACCTTCACCGGTTCCCATCTCGGCGATCTTGCCCTGGTGAAGTACAATGCCGCCAATTAACTGGACATCGTAGTGGCGCATCTTGATGGTGCGCCAGCCAGCCTCACGGGCGACCGCGAAGGCTTCGGGAAGCAGATCATCAAGCGTCTTTCCGTTTTTGTAGCGCTTCGCCATCTCGGGGATCAGCTTGTCCATCTCATCCGCTTTCAGGGCGGCGAGCTCTTCTTTATACTGTGTAAGCAGATCGACCAGTAGGCGTGTAATCGCTTGAGGGCCGGCCTCATCTGTACCGTTTCCTTTACGAGCCTCCTCAAAACGCTTCCAGGCCAGCTTAAAGCCATCGGTCTGATACTCTTTATCCAGATCGTTGATCTGCGGCTCGACTTTTGCCAGGAGTGCCAGCGTTGCGGCCTGAGGATCTGCCGCCTTCTCAGGAGACTCCGCCATCTGCTCAATGGCCTGTTGGGCCTGCCACTGAGCGAGCAAGGGCATCAAGTTCTCGTAGCCCTTCTCAAAACATTCTGAAAGCGTATCCTGAAAACCATTCTCGGCCGTTGAGTGGCGATCGATCTTTTGGCGGTACTCAGTCAGCGCGGCGTGCAGTTGTTCGTCTGTCACGCGCTCCGCTAGAGGCTCATGAGCGATCAGGGCCTCGCGAAAAAGCTTTACCAGCTCGTTTTCCAGTACCATGCCGCCTTTGAGGTGGAGGGCCAGTTGCGAGCGAAATTCCTCTGTTTTAGCCGTCAGTTCAGCATCGCTCAGCTTCTTAATCTCGGGTTCTAGATCGTTGATCTTGGTGATTAGAGGCTGGATTCGGTTAATTTCTTTTTTGTTAGGATCTCCAAGGAGTTTTCCCAATAGTTGCATAAGGCTATTTCTGCTTTCTAAAATGTGGTAAAACGTGTTTACCGCTTTCCAGTACTTGCTTCATCGCAGAACGTTTCACCTGTTTCCAGGCCAGAGCGCCCATCTCCACAAGCGAATTTGCGCGCCGACGAAGCCACTACCGGCGCGTCCGATATCAATCGGATGGCTTCCTTTTCAATGTTGAGGGAAGCATTCAGATCGCGGTCTATGGACAGGCCACATCCCTTACAATTAAAGATGCGATCAGCAAGCGTCAAATCTTCCTTCACCCACCCACAAGTTGAGCATGTTTTGGAGGATGGAAACCAGCGATCCACCAGTTGCACGTATCCCCCATGCTGTTCCGTCTTGTAGAGCAGTTGGCGCTTGACCTCAAAGAAACTGGCATCACTCACCGCTTGTGCCAGTGTGTGGTTCGCCAGCATCCCCTTTGCATTCAGGTCTTCTAACCCAACAAAGGTATAGGTTCTGGCAACATGGGTCGTCATCTTGTGCAAGCTGTCCTGTCTCTGACTGGCAACCCGATAATGGGCCTTTGCCAGCTTTTTCGTGTTCTTCCACCAGTTCTGGCTTCCTTCCACCTTGCGGGAAAGTCCTTTGCTGAGTCCCTTGATACGCCCTAAGCCATGACGATAGTGTCTTTGGTTCTCGTACACCGCGCCATCGCTACAGGTTGCAAGTGTTTTGACTCCCAGGTCTATTCCGACTGTTCCACCCTGATGAGAAGGTATCTCATCTTCCACCTCGACGGTGATGGAAACAAACCACCAGCCTGCCCGATACGAAATGACCGCACTCATGATCTTGCCTGTAAAACGGAGTTGCTCGGTCATGTTGACCTTGCCCAGTTTGGGAATACGGATGGTATGCCCAGAGACCGAAAATTTGTCATTGGCAAGGTAGAAACTGAGCCTATCCCGTTTCTTGCTTTTGAAGCGAGGAAAGCCAGCCTCTTCCCCATCTTTGCGTGGGTGCTTCAGTCTGGGCTGTGTTCCCTCACTCTTCATACGCCAATAGTTCGAGAAGGCGGCTCCCAAGTCAGCAAAAGCTTGTTCTGGGGCGCATTTCGTGACTTCACTTGTCCAGGGGAAGTGCTCGTGCTTGATCTTGGTGTATTCTTTTTTGAGAGCGTTCATGCTTACCCGCTTGTCCTCCGCTCGTGCCTGTTTCCAGCGAGCTAATGCCCAATTGTAGGCATGGCGTGCTACCCCACAGGCTTTGCGGAAAGAGACCTCTTGCTCTTTGTTGGGATGGAGCCGGATGACATGCGCTCTCTGCATCGTTAGTCCTTTTCCTTTTGTAATGCTGCCTCTTTGAGCACCTTCTAGTATGATTTGAGGCCGTGAAGCAGTGATGCGAACACCGTAATAATAGCAATCAAGTTCTGAACCAACTCTTGCTCAGGAGACATGGTATCACCATTCACCACGAGAATTTGTGTGTTATGCCGCTCAAAAAACGCCTCAAAGTAACCATAGCCGGAATGGACTAAGCGATCACGATGGGCGATAATGAGACGCCTCACCGAGTTCCATCAAGCGGTTGAACTGCTTGCGTTTATAGTTCAAGCCAGAGCCAATTTTCTCTTTGACGAGCAGGGCAATGATCGCTTTGCTCGTTGTATACAGATGGTGATTAACCTGACGTTTCCGCTTTGTAGTGATGCGCTACATCTGTTTGGTCACCCGGTCTCGCTCTGCCTATCCAAGGAAGAACGTTCATGCTTTCACGTGCTTATTATACCATTGATTAATACTCTTGAGCGTCCGACCGTTAACCAAACGAGGGATGAAGCCCTCCCGGTTTGATGTTATCGCTTAATTGCATAGTGTTCTCCTCCTTTCTGTAGCTGCCTTTCTGCTCTTCCTCTTTTGCTTTTTTCTTCTTCTTTAACGAGCATCTTCCTTCTCTTTTTTTTGGGTGATATCTGTCGCGATCTGGCGTACATTTTCATCCTCATCGGCTGATGCATGCTTCATGATCACCAGAAATTCCTGCTGGGAAATAAGCTTTCTTTGCTCTCCGAACGTCCAGACCGCTTCCCAACGAATGAAGGGATCTGGATCGTAGAGGGCCCTTCTCAGCACACGGGGAATAGACGAGAGGGGCACCGTGCCCAGGGCCCAGATCGCGCTTTTCCTCACTGCCGCATCCGGGTCCTCTTCGGCGATGTGGATGATCGTGTCGATCGGAGCCTCTCCTTGCATCCGGCCCAGGGCTCCCACGACACTGGCGCGCACACTCCATTCCGGGTCAGTGAGCAGGGGAAGGAGTGCTTCCCTGGGAGCCTTATCTTCCAACTGATCCAACGCATGCACCACCGCGACGCGTACCTCATGCGCAGGATCAGCAAGGGCCTGGATCAAAGCAGGCGTGACCTGTTCGGACTGAGAAGGCCCCAAGGCTTCCAGGGTGCGCGCGGCAGTGATCCGGTTCGCCCATGATCCCCGCTGAAGCAGATCCAGGAGGTGCTCGATCGGGAGAATGTCCTCTCCAGACCAGGGCAGTTCCCCATAACAGAGATGCAATCGTTCTTGCAGCGACGATGGCCGATCGGACGGGTTCGATGGATTCATCCACCACTCCTTTCGTGACGTGAGTACATTCTTGAGACGGGCATCAGTTCTGCTGATGGGGCGGAGGCGAGCCCGCCTGCACCAGCCGCGTATGCAACTGTCGAATACTGCGGGTCACAATCTCCCGTTCAACCCCCACAGGAAACAGGACGGGAATGAGCATCAGAGTGGTCTCCATCGCGACCAGGACCAGATGCATCTCGTCGGGTGAAAGAAAGAGCGCAACGCTCTCCTGACGCATCTGGTCAGCCAGTCGTGCGAGGATATCAACAATCATCACTTTGGCCCGCTCTCCGCTCGGAGAAGTGACGTTGTGCTCCAGAAACGCGAGATAGGACAGCAGCATCGAGGTGATTGCCTGAAGCTCTCCCAAACTATAGGGCACTGGGGGAATATCCCCCGGAAACATGGGATCGGCCATGAGAACACTCCTTCTAGGATGGTTTTTGCCCATAGGCGACATAGTAGTCATAGGTGGTGCGCTCCAGCTCAAATTCCTCGGGGAGCGTGGCACAGAGGGCCTGAAACTGGGAAGGCGTGACCTGAGCATGCTGGCAGAGGAAGCTTTTGAGCCCTGGGAGACTTGCCAGAATATCCTCTTTGAGCATCTTGCCCATGCGTTTGCCCCATTTCCCCACGGGAACGTGATAGGTCTTCGTGTGGATGGAGACCAGTCCTGCCTGCTGCAAAAGGGGTCCTAAGCAGGTCATCAGGGAAAGATCCATCCCATGATGACGGCTGGCCCTGTCCCACCAGGAGAGGAGCTGCTGCATCGCCGGACCTGTCTGATGAAAGCCGCCTCCTCCTTCTACCAGTTCCACCCAGCCGCCCGGTCGGGTCACGCGGACCAATTCCCCAATCACAAAGGGCCATTGCTTGGCTGGGAGCGCCAGGACCAGGAAGCGCTGATGCACGAAATCAAAGGTATGATCAGGGAAGGGAAGCCCCGCGAAAAGGTTGCCCTCCACAAACTGGTAATTGGGCGGCAGCCTGGTCACCGGAGGCGGCGGGGCTTCCAGGTCCAGGCCCACGACCCAGGCAGTGGGAAAGGCGTTCGCCATCTCAATGGCCCAGCGTCCGGTTCCCGTTGCCACATCAAGGATGTGCGTGACCTCCTTGGGAAGAGGAGCGACATAGGTGGCTCCCAACACCGCACGCAGCAAATGATGCTGAAAATCGAGGCGGTGGCCTTCGGGCAGATCTTTGGGCAGCACATAGGTCACGCCGGGCAGATGTCGCCGTTCCAGGGGACCGGCTACGGGCTGCGCAGGGTGAGCAGGGGGCTCCTGGAGGGATGGTTCTGGTTTGGGGAATCCAAAAAAGCGCATAGATGCACGAATCCTTTCTCAAAAGATGAAGGGAAGAATGGAGAGATGGTATGTCCTCTCGTTGGTTGATGAGTAGATGGGGGACGGTCCCTACTGATCTGAAGCGGGGGTCTGCGTTCGCTCCTGTGTGGTCCAGATGCTCTCGGCCAGGACCACGATCGCCTCTTCTGGTCCCACCAGCCCGATCAGCTCCTGATGGAGACGAGAGATCCGCTCAGCGTGTGCGGTGATGACGGCGTGCTGACTGACCCCACTTGCCAATCCGGAAAGCCCCTGCTCGGCGGCTCGATATTCGGCGGCGATGGATCGGCGGATGCGTGCAACAGCGCTCATTGGAGAGGTATTCATGCACATACCTCTCTCTTCTGGCAGAAAGCATTCGCGAAGGGAGGCAAACAGGCGGTAGACTTCATCACGGTCCAGGTGCAGGACGATGGATACACCGTCGGAAGAATCATCGGGAGCAGCAAGATCAATACTGCCATCATTCAAAACGGAGAGGGTATGCTGTCCTAAACAGAGTTCGTGGGGCATGGATAGGTGGTCATATAAACAATCTTGAGACATGGGTTTCCCTTTCTCGCATGCTATAATGCGCATGTCCTGAACCAAACATCAGGGCCGGGCTTGGGGGTGTTGACGCACTCGCCAGGCCATCTTTTTGCTATTATTACCATTGCTTTTTCCCTCTCCTCTCCACGAGTAAAAGACTCTTCACTCAAGTTGAAGCAAGGAGATAACGTGTCTTATATGTAATTGATAATATAGCAATTAATAAAGGTGTATTTGAAGCATATCATAGAGAAACCTTTTTGTCAACCAATTTTTAAACCCAAATAAAAACAAAATATAAACTAATTAATGGCTCCTCATGGGGAAAGAATAGGGGCAGATAATCGGCAAAATGAATTCTTTAAAAAAGCGTTTACTCATTCCAATAAATTGAGTACACTAAAGTAAAACCACAAGGGAGAGGCTGGCAATGCGTAAAAGAGGGAGGATTCCCAAAACGGAAGCTCCGGCTGGATATGTACGCTTTACTAAAGCTTTGGAGCTGTTTCAACCACTCAGCAAAAATACTTTAAACTATCGTACAAGAGTTGGTGATATCAAAACACAAGCAGATGCTCAGAGTAAAATCTATGAAGTAGATAGCTTGCTGAAAGTCAGAAATATGTTGATTGAAGAACAATTTGAGGAGACTATTCAGAAACGGAACATACCAAATGTTATAACAGATTGGGTGAAACCAGAGGATGTGCCATCTGGCCTGGCATTAGACCAGATCGTATATCATGAAATGTTTCTTGCCAATGCGGAACTGTATATGGCCTGGCGACGGAAAAACCCAAAAATTTCAATGGCTGCATTTGATGCAAAAGATCGTCGAATTCGATATGGATACATTGGACTTATCCCACTACCAGAATCCGTGATTTTTGATATTCTTGTAGGAAAGAAAAATGAAAAGGATATCACACCTGATGAAATCTTGACATATGATAAGCCTGGAGAATATACATTGCTCGCCAATAGTGCCGTAATCCATCCTGCTTACCCTGAACTCGCAAACAAAATTATTCATGATATTATAAAATATTGGGTCGAGCAGTATCCTGAAAAGCGCATTAAACGTATTTATGCGCAAACAGTCTCAGATCAAGGACGCAAATTAGTCAAAAAGTTGTATTTGGGTCCTCTCTATATTTTAGAAAAAGATAGGTTAATGAGAGTGGAAGATGCTTATGTCCTTGATTTGCAAGAAGACGCTATTTCTAAAACCATTCGACAGTTTCAAGCAAGTTTAAAGGCAAAAGAACAGCAAATTAAAGAGAAATAAGCTCATGACTACAAAATATACTCTCGTAGCATCCCTAAAGTGAAAATAATGATTAGCGGCTTGAAAACTATCCTTATAGTTTCCGCTACCAGGATGGTTTACAAGCCCAAAACTTTCCAAAAAATGTTATATTTTCTTTAGTTCTACTAGGGCTTGTAGCGGGATGGGAAGAGACCGGTTCTCGTTACGAATCTCCTGGGCGTTCAGATAGATAGCGAATTGCTGGAACGCTTCTTCTAGTGCGGCTCCTCTCTCTCCATCCCACTCAATACCCTCCTCCGTCCACCAGTTGAGAATCTTCCAGGTCCCCTTTTCCAGTCGTGAGTCGACGCGCCCGATAAAGCGTTCTCCATAGAGGACCGGCAGGACATAGTAGCCCCAGCGCCGCTGCTCAACGGGCTTATACACCTCCCAGGTGTAGTCAAAGTTGAATAGATGGCGAATCGCTCGACGATCCCAAAGAAAACTATCCAGTGGGGCCAGCAGACGGACCTGGGGAGCCGTCTCAGGTTGCTCTAAAATCGGCAGGTTTGAACGCAGCATAAAATATTCAACGTTCTTAGGAACATCGGGCTCTTCGATCACGACGCGCACGATCTCCTGACTGTTGTGCAAATGCTCAAAAGCCAGTCTGCGACCGGGGCCGGGACCGCAGGCGCTCCAGATTGCCGCTTCAGCCGAAGTTCTCAACAGGCCGGTTGCCTGAATCCGGCGGCGGATCATCCAGCGGATATAAGTCTCTTCGTCAAGCTGGTCCGGTTCTTGAAAATAGTGGGGAGGAATGATCCGCTCGGGTCGATCGTAGTAGTGACGCCCACTGCTGCGGTGATGTGTCACCAATGCGCCTGTGGCCCAGAGGGCCCGAAGCACTCGCTTGCTCCTGGTCGCGCCATACCAGCTATGTTCATCGCTGTACCGTTTCTTGTCCTCGAACTCCAGCGAGCCGAGCGGCCCTTCGTTGTCGATCCGTCTCAGCATGGCCTGCGCGATCTCCGCCTCCTCTGTGAGCACAGTGCGATCATGATAGGGGTTATACTTGCTACGGATCAGCGCTCGTTGCGCCCAATCAGACGCAAGAACCAGACAGGCCTGCTTATCCCAGGAATCGTACAGCAGGCGATCTTGATAGGCTGTCTGCTGCCAGTCGTCGATGTGATAGCCGGGGACGCGGGCCTGAAGAACTAGATCGGGATTGCGCCCGACCGGGTTCAGGGGATCATACTGGATAGTGCCCAGTCGCTCAACGATCTCGGGAATGGTTCCTGGTTGGAAGTGATAGGTAACCAGGAACCTCCGGGCTTGCTCTCGTGTAATCCTGATAGTCTGCATACTAGATGACAACTTCTTTCGCCGGTTGAACTGTAATTGAGCAGCCACTGGCACTTCCACTATCGGCCCAGACATCATTGTAGAAATCAACGATACGAGCGGCGGAAAGGATCACACGATCCCAGGTGAAATGCCCATCCTTCACCACGGTCACATTATAGCCCAGCATGATTGCCCGGTTCACTGTCGCGGTAACACAGAATTCCGTCTGCCCGCCCATCACAATCAGATTGTGAATACCGCGCTTATCCAACTCCTCTTGTAGGTGAGTATTATGGAAGGCGTCGGAGTCGCGTTTCCGAATAACCAGTTCGCCGGGCCGGGGCGCGATCTCGGGATGGATTGCCCAGCCATCGGCGAGCGGATGAAGGGAGTCGCCTTCTGGTCCATCATGCTGAACAAAAATGACTGGTACGCCTCGCTCTCTGGCCTGTTGCTGAAGCGCCTTGATATTTTGAAGCACCTCATCCATGCGATAGATCTTCTGATCTTCGTATGAGACTAATCCAAGCTGAACATCAATAATCACTAATGCAGTATCCTTTGGCATTTTTCTGGCCTCTTTTCTGGCTTTTTGCCTATCAACAAGAATGGTAATCTAAGTGTAACTGGGATTGTGGTCAGTATCTGTCCTATTACCTCTGTAAAGCGGGAAGGCAAGAAATTCATTATGTATTTTCCAACAACGCGGCTCCTGACAGTTCTGGAACTGCTCCAATCGCGGCTCAGGCTCAGCGGTGCCGAGTTGGCGGAGCGCCTGGAGGTAAACCCACGCACCGTGCGCCGCTATATTGTGATGTTGCAAGATCTGGGTTTTCCGATTGAGTCGGAGCGAGGCCGCTACGGCTCCTATCGTCTCAAGCCGGGTTTTAATTTGCCCCCCTTGATGTTTAATAATGAGGAGGCCCTGGCGGTAACCCTGGGATTGCTGGCTGCCCGTAATTTGGGGATGACTGCCACTGCCCCCGCTGTGGAGGGCGCGCTGGCGAAAATTGAGCGTGTCCTTCCGGACGATCTGCGGGAACAGGTCCAGGCGGTACAGGACACGCTTGTACTGGGTCTATGGCTCTCTGACAAGGCTCCCGACGCGGCGATCATCAGTTGTCTCTCGTTGGGGGCCCGGCAGTGCCGACAGGTCTATCTACGCTATCTCTCCTGGAAGGGGGAGGAGACCGAGCGCATCATTGACCCGTATGCTCTGGTCTACCGTGACGGCTTCTGGTACACCATCGGGTATTGTCACCTTCGACAGGATCAACGCCTGTTCAGGCTGGATCGAGTGCTGGAAGCAGATCTGAGAACA
>CAXTTV010000019.1:12191-16306 GCA_964247295.1 uncultured Ktedonobacteraceae bacterium
GTCCTTAGAGCGAGCTGCAGCTTTTTATACTCTGTACTATATTAATATGTCGATTGATATGGTACCAGCAACCTGGCTGGTGGAGGTCCTGCTAGAGTGCAGTCTGGAGCAGGCGCGGTCATGGATCTCACCGGGTGAAGCTTTATTGGAACCTGTCAAAGGGGGGATTTTATTTCGCAGCCATGTGAATAATCTGGATGGGGTGGCGCGACTTCTGGCCTCCGTTCCCTGTAAAATGAAGGTTCAGCAGCCGACCGAGCTGCGAACCGCCTTGTCGAATCTCGCCGCTCATCTGCTCCAGATTGTAAGCAATACCTGATAATCTCAGCAAAAATCTTGACAATTAACCAGGAAAGTCTTTATACTTTTCTCATGAGAATAGGTCATTGTGACCTATTCTCATGATTACATTACTGGTTCTTGAAAAGAGGCGTACAACGATGTACTACGAACTTATCATTCTCTCGTTACTGATGCAGAAGCCAAAACATGGCTATCTGATCGCGAAAATCATCAACGATATTATTGGGCCGTACGCGCGTATAAGCAATGGACGCCTCTATCCTTTGTTGGCTCGTCTGGAAGAGTCGGGATTGATCCAGGTGTGTGAAGATCAGCAGGCGGAGCGGGCCGGTGAACGGCCTCAGCGTACATATCGCGTCACTGATGAGGGACGCAAGCGTTTTCATCACCTGATGATGGATACTACCTCCAGTCCGGGGGAGTACCGAAAGATTTTCGCGCTTAAAGTGCAGGCTATGGATTGTATTGAGATTGCTGAACGGCTCTATCTTATTCAGCAATATATTGCCCATTGTCAGACAAATATTCTGCATCAGACTGCCGAAATCAAAGATATGGAATGTACAACGGGTCTGGCCGGAAAACAGGCCCTAATTATCGAGACGATGCGTCATTCTATTGATCAGTGGCAGTTAGAGCTGGATTGGGCTCATCACCTGTACGATACTGCGATGTTGCAGACCTCAGACACAGCCGTTTCCTGATCCTACTAAACAATGTCTATCTGTTTTGGACGCTCACTCCTCTCCTATGGGAGAGGAGCGAAAGGAATTTTTTGTTTTATGCAACGTGTTGAAAACACTTCGGATGCTGCGTCACGAGGAGCATCTGTGGCTTCTAGTTCGCCTATCCGTAAGCAGGTAAATCCGTGGCTGGTGATGATCTCATTGATGTTTGGCCTGTTTATGGCCCTGCTGGATGTCACAATTGTGAATATCGCGCTACCGGACATCCAGGCTAAATTGAATACCGATCTGGCGACTGTAAGCTGGGCCCTCAATGCCTATAACCTGGGTTTCGCGGTCCTGCTGGTAACCATGGGACGCTTCGCCGACATTTTCGGGCGCAAGCTGATCTTTATGATCGGCATGGTGTTATTCAGTGTGGGCTCGTTGCTCTGCGCGCTCTCGCCATCGGTGGAATGGCTGATCGGTTTCCGAGCCCTACAGGCGATGGGTGCCGCCGCCCTGAACCCTGTCAGTCTGGCAATTATTCTCGCGGTCTTCCCTTACGAACGGCGCGGCGCGGCGATCGGGATCTGGGGTGCGATGTCGGGCCTCGCCAGTGCTGTGGGTCCCTTGCTGGGAGGTTTTCTGGTTCAGACCTTTGATTGGCGCTCGATCTTCTTTGTGAATCTGCCGTTTTGTGTTATCGGACTGATTATGGTGGCATTGTTTGTGCCGAACCTGAAGGATGAGCAGGCCTCGCGGCGGATCGACTTTCTGGGTCTGGTTACGCTTTCGGTGACGTTGTTCTGTCTGGTCCTGGGCATCATTCAGGGCAATAGTTGGGGCTGGCTCTCCGCGCCTGTTCTGGGTCTGTTTGCCGGTTCGGTTGTTGCTCTGGCTCTATTCGTTTTTGTGGAGCTGCGTCAGAAAGAGCCGATTGTAGATGTAACGCTCTTCAAGATTCGCAGCTTTGTAGCCTCTAACCTCGCGATGTTTCTGTTTGGTATCGCTGTGCAGGGAGCTTTTCTGATCCTGGTGCTCTACTTTGAGAACGCGCTGGGCTATGATGCTTTGCACGCGGCCTATGCAACTATACCAGCGCCTTTGGCCGCTTTTGTGATCTCGGCCCTGACCGGAAGATTTGGCCGCCAGATCGGTCCGAAGTTGCTGGGAATTATCGGTCTGACAGGGCTAGCGATTGGTTTAGGGTTGCTCTGCACACTCTCGCTGGACTCCACTCCCTTTGATACTACCTGGCGCGGTGTGATCCTGGGAGCCAGTATCGGCCTCTGTTTTACCAGTTTCCCCAATCTCTCACTGGCCGAAGTTCCGCGCGATAAACTGGGGGTGGGAAGTGGTGTCTTTAATACCTTCCGGCAGGTTGGTTTCACCCTGGGTGTCGCGATCCTGATCAGCCTGTTCTCGGGACAGGTTAAGCCCAATATAGATCAGGCCCGTAGCAATTCCGTCGCGATCGTTCAGGCGGATACTAAGCTGCCTCCACCTTTGAAGAGTGGCATTGTCGCTGGTCTGCAAAAGGCGCAGTCTAATACCACTGCCGGCGAGGGCGGATCTTCCAATACCGCGCAGCAGTTTAACCTGCCGGGTCTGGCGGATCGTATCCCCAATGGACAGTCGCTCAAACCTGAGCTCGCGAACCTGCAAACGCAGATCTCCAATGAGTTCAAGTTGGCCCTGGTTAACGCCTTTAAGTTTACCTGGGTGGTCTCGGCGATCGTTGCTTTACTGGGCCTGATTCCCGCGTTTGTTACACGGGCCGCGAAAAGGAAAGACGCCTCGTAGACCCCTCCGGGTATAGTGGTTGGTAACAGAACGCACGTAGTGAGATCTACGTGCGTTCTTGCCGAGAAAAGGATCGCAATGAATAGCTCCTACAAGTCAAGAGTCGGGTGAGATCATGCACGAAAACCGAGAAATAAGCCAGCTTACAAATTTTCTAATTTGTCGGCCTCCGCATCGCGGCCTGTGTCTCGCAAGAGGTAAATATACGTTTTTATAACTTGCTTTGTATAGGGATGCTCTAATCCTAGAGAATTTTCTAGAATGTGCAGGGCGCGTAGGAAGAGGGGCTCAGCTTCCTGATATAGCTCCTGAAAGAAGTAGATACCTGCCAGGCCGTAGAGGGAAAGAGCAACCTGAGGATGATCAGGTCCCAACTTTTGTTCGTAAATGTGCAAGGAGCGTAGGAGGAGGGACTCAGCTTCCTGATATTGTTCCTGGATAATACAGAGGCTAGCTAACCCATTGAGGGAAAGAGCAACCTTGGGGTGCTCAGGTCCCAACTTCTGTTGCTGAATAAACAAAGCCCTTTGGAGGAGAGGCTCAGCTTCCTGGTATTGTTCTTGGACTTGATATAGGATCGCTAACCCGGCGAGGGAATCGGCAAAAGAAGGATGATCGATCATCTGACCCTTTTCGTGAATGCGTAAGGCGCGTAAGAAGAGTAACTCAGCTTCCTGGTACTGGTTCAGGCTAATATATAGCATTGCTAAAGTGGTCAGGCAAGCAGCAACATTAAGGTGATCGGGTCCCAGCTTCTGTTCCCAGGTAAGCAAAGCCCTTTGGAAGAGAGGCTCGGCTTCCTGGTACTTACCTATCTCACGATACAGGTCAGCTAGATTATAGATGGAAGTGGCAATGAGAGGATGCTCAGGACCCAGTTTCTGCTCCCAGACGTGTAAGGCTCGTTGATAGAAAAGTTCCGCCTCCTGGTATCTGCTCTGACTTCTATATAAGTTTGCTAACTCCTGGAAGGAAAAGGCAACATCAAGGTGATCAGGTCCCAGCTTCTGCTCTCGGATGTGCAGAGCTCTTTGGAGGAGAGGCTCCGCTTGTTGATACTGGCCCAACTTGTGATACAGCATTGCTAAATTGGAAAGGGACGTGGCAACGAGGGGATGGTCAGGTCCCAGATGCTGTTCCCAGATACGCAAAGTACGTTGGGAGAAAGATTCTGCCTCCTGGTACCGGCCCAATGTGAGATACAGGTTCGCTAAATTGTTGAGGGAATAGCCGAGGCTGGGATGATCAGGTCCTAGTTTTTGTTCGTGAATATGTAAGGCTCTTTGAAAGAGGGCCTCAGCCTGCTGATATCGTCCTAACTCTTGATAGAGACTTGCTAAA
>CAXTTV010000019.1:16406-42716 GCA_964247295.1 uncultured Ktedonobacteraceae bacterium
AAAGAGGGCCTCAGCCTGCTGATATCGTCCTAACTCTTGATAGAGACTTGCTAAATTAGAGAAAGATGCAGCGACATTGGGATGCTCAGGCCCCACGTGTTGTTCCCAGATGTGCAAGGAGCGTTGAAAGAGAAGTTCAGCCTGTTGGTACTGGCCCCAGCCAAGATACAAGCCTGCTAAACCGGAGAGAGATATGGAAACATCGGGATGTTCGGGCCCCGAATTTTGTTCGTCAATGCTCAAGGCGCGTAGGAAGAGGGACTCGGCCTGCTGATATCGTCCTAACTCTTGATAGAGACTTGCTAAACCGCAGAGAGATTTGGCGACATCTGGATGTTCAGATCCTAAATTCTGTTCGCGAATGCGCAAAGCTCTTTGGAAGAGGGGCTCAGCTTCCTGATATTTACTCTGTTTACGATACAGAAGTGCTAACCCGCTGAGGGTTGAGGCAACATCAGGATGGTCAGGCCCTAACTTTTGTTCGCGAATGCGTAAAGCTCTTTGGAAGAGGGGCCTGGCTTCCGAGTACTGGTCCACTCCGAGGTACAAGACAGCTAATCCATGGAGAGCAAAGGCGACATCAGGATGGTCGGGTCCTAAACTCTGGTCTCGCATTTGCAAGGTTCTTTGGAAGAGTGACCTGGCTTTCTCATATTGAGCTATGTTTCGCAAATAATGGGCCAGATTCAGGAGGAGATTTGCCGCCTCTGAAGATGTTACTTCCTGCTGCTCAATAAGCTGGGCAGCGTTTTGGGCCTGAGGTAAGAGAAGTCGGCAAACCTCCCAATTATTTGCTTCGGTGCCCTCTGGGAAGACTTGATCTACGGCGTTGATGGTGTGTTCGGTCCACTGCCGCTCGGTTTCTTCGTCGAGGGCATCTTTGAGGACGGTCTGGACGAGCCGATGAATGGTGAGGGTCTTCGACCCCCGATCCCGCTTGAGGAGGGAGTATTTGATGAGTTCGGCTATGGCTTCGTTCCATTGGAAGGGGTCCTCTGCGATCTCTTTGAGCCTTTCACTCCACTGTCCGGCTGCCTGCTGCACAAGCGATTCAGGGATCTGGTCAGGATCGAGGAAGGCACAGGCCCGAAGCAGATCGGCTGCCGCTCCACTACTCTCCTCTACGCGCTCAAAAGCCAGTTTCCAGGTGGTTGCTACTGGATCTACATGGCTCCCGGTCTCGTCGCCCCGCTTCCCAAACAAAGCTGTGCGGGTCTGGCGATCCCTCCGATAGAACTTCAGATACTCACCCACGGTACATTCTGTCTCATGAATATAAGCTCCAGCCTGATCCAGGGCCAGAGGGAGACCCCCGACCAGTCGCGAGATCTCGCGAGCCGTCTTTTGATCTACCTCTGAAGCTTCCTCTCCATTTTGCTCGCGCTTCAGCAAGCCTGCCCTCTTCAACAAAAGTTCAGCCCCTACTTGCTCATCAAACTGTTTTATTTGAAGTGGGGAGGCTACAGGTTCTGTTCTCGCCCTGCGGGTCGTCAGCAGGATAGAGCCTCCTGAATTATCAGGCAGAAACTCTTGAAGGATGGAGAGATCATCGGCGTTATCGAAGACCAACAACCAGCGCGGATTGGAGGCCAGCCACTGTCGAACGGCAAGCACAATCAGCATCTGATCGGTCTCATACTGTTGGGGAAGGTGGAGGTGCTGGGCGATGGTTACAAAATCTATGATCAAGGTTTCACGATGCTCGGCGCGAATCCAGAACACATAGGGATACTGCTCTCGATAGCGGTGGGCATATTCCAGAGCAAGCTGCGTTTTACCGATCCCGCCAAGGCCATTAATGGCCTGGATCTGGGTAAGGGCTGTGGTCTGGCCCTGCTCCAGGTTCCGGTGCAGCTCCTCGATGAGATCCTCTCGACCCAAAAAGAATGGATTGCGCCTGAAAGGCACCATCCAGATCTTATCAGGAGGCGGCTCCTGTGGCTCCTTCTGATAGAAATGCTGGGTAATCTGGTTGCCTTCCCCAATGATCAGCCCCTGGGTGTAGCCACTTACGTGAATAGTATATTTTCCAGCATCATCCATACTGCTCATCAGGGCATCCCTGCTTTCCCTTTATTCTTTTTCCGGCGACTTCCCACACGATAAAAAGTATATTCGTCTATTGGGATATTTTCAACTTGACTGAGTGTTTCTGTTTCCCAACGATGCACGCATCGGTACCTACAAATGCTATAATCAATCCATGAGATTTAGCAAGAAATCTTTTACACTGGTCCTACTTTGTCTGGTCCTGCTTACCGCGTGCGGTGGGGATAATCCGCTGGCGGGAAAGGGAACAGGTGCCCCTGATGATCACTGCGCACCTGTGGGTAAAATCGTGGTTGGACAGGATCGGGCCCATCTTCCTTCCGCTGATGGAGATTGGACAATGTTTCGCGGTGATCCCCAACACATAGCACGAGCAGTAGGGAGTGCTAGCACGCTGAAACCTGCCTGGTCGTACTGTACAGGCGCAGCCGTTTTTTCTTCGCCAGTGGTGCATAATGGCGTAATCTATATAGCTTCGACCGATACAACGGTAACTGCCTTATCTATACAGCAGCCGCGTGTACTCTGGCGTTTTCGTGCTGACTCCCCGATATATAGCACGCCCGCAATCTCCAATGATATCCTCTACATAGGTTCCCTCAACGGGACGTTTTACGCCTTGAATATCCATAGTGGACGAGTATCCTGGCAAAAGCGAATAGAGACAAACGGAGCTAGGATCTGGTCCTCGCCTGTTGTTGCGATGGGTGTGGTCATATTTGGTGTGGCCTCAACCTTGCAAGAGCAGCCAAAGGTGCCGGGCCAGGTTTTTGCTCTGGATGCCTCGACTGGTCAGGAGCGCTGGCACATCTACACAGAGGCTCATGCCGCGCCGGGATCAGGTATCTGGAGTTCTCCAGCCGTGAATGCATCGCAGCAGGCAGTCTATGTCGGTACCGGCGATCCCGATGATGGAGTGCAGGCTTTCCATCTGCAAGATGGGCGGCTGTTATGGCACTGGCGTTCCGTCAAAAAAGACGTAGGGGACACCGACGTTGGAGCCGGTCCATTGCTGTTCACAAACGCTCAGGGAGCCGAGTATGTTGTAGTGGGTGGGAAGGATGGCAATCTTTATAGCCTGGATGCCTCGACGAGGAAGGTTCTCTGGCAAAAGCGGATCGGTGCTCAAATATATAGTTCGCCTGTCTATGCTCAGAGTGTGCTCTACGCGATTGGGGTTGATGGAAAGAGCGCGACCTGCTGGGCGCTGGATGCTGAGACAGGACAGGCTCGCTGGCAGTTTCACATCCCTGTAATGGGATACTCGTCGCCCGTTATCGCTGGTCAAACGCTTTACGTTCCTACCGGGAACGGCTTTGGGCCAGGAGCCGGGGGGATATATACTCTGAATGCCGTTAATGGGCAGGTACTACAATACAACGATCTACATAATACCGCCAGCTCTTCACCCGCAGTGTTAGCCTCCTGGCTTTTTCTGGGTATGAATAATGGGAAGCTAGAGGCCTTTACCCGTGATGGCGGTTGAAAACAGAGAACGGTCTCCACAAAATAGGATCGGAGATCAACCATCTCAGGTAGGGGAGTCGCGGCTTCCAAGAAGAGCTTACGGAGTGGGAGCGTTTTCCCACCTCATCCGAACCCTTGATCCTCTGGTTGCACACTTCTCATCACCAACCCGGTGAGCGCTACCGGGCCTGGATGCGACCATGGAAAGAGGAGTGCGCCTCGTTCCCCGCTGCTGTTGGGAAATGTCTCAGGATGCCTTGAAGACACGCAGGGAGGAACGAAGACGCGCCCTCCGGGCTGCGGTAGGACGGCCCGTCGAGCATTGCGAAGACGCGCTGCATCTGGCGCGCAGCGCCATGAGTCACATCCAGCGACCCGATATTCTTGTACACCGCCCAAGGCGTGCGCTCCTACTCCACGTGAACAGGTCCTCCCGCGCCTGGGATATTCCAAAGGAAGGGTGTTCTCTCACCTCGCTATGGTATGTAGATCGGGTCACGTGTGGACCCGTGGGAACGGGACGCATCACCTGTTCCCTTGAGAAGCCGACCCATCCAGGAACCTGGAAGACCGGTCCACTCCCGTTTGTCGTGGTTGTCCCTCTCCCTCTTGAAATCAGAAAGTCGGTTTAAAGCGCCTCAAGTGCCTCAAGCAGCTCCCGGAGGAAAAGCTCCGCGTCGGTAATCAAGCCAGCCGCCTGGAAGCTACCACGGTCCGCTAGCTTGGTCACGACAGAAGGATTGATATCGACCACGACGGTCCGGACGCTGGCCGGGAGCAGGTTCCCGGTGGCGATCGCATGCAGCATTGAGGAGATCATCACCGCCATCTCAACCCCAGCCAATGCCTCGCGCATCAAACCTTGAGCTGTGGGCATATCGCTAATCACACCCGGCATCGGACCATCATCGCGAATAGAACCGGCCAGTACCATCGGCAGGCCACGCTTGATCGCCTCATAGGTGATGCCCTCGCGCAGCAGGCCGATCTCGACCGCCTTCTCCAACGACCCAACTCCACGAATGATATTGATGGCTCGTAAGTGATTGCGGTGGCCACCCTCGACCTGTTCGCCCGTCGTCAAGTTTACACCTAACGAGGTGCCGAACAGAGCTGATTCCACATCATGGGTTACAATCGCATTGCCACCAAAGATCACATGGACATACCCCTGACGGATCATCTCAGCCACATAACGACCGGCCCCGGTATGGATTACCGCCGGCCCCATCACAAAGAGCACCTTCCCACCATGATCCCTGATCCCTTTTATCTGCTGTGCGATCTCATGGATCACCAGGACCTTGGCCTTCTCGGAAGAGACACTGCTCTGCATAAACGCGAAGGCCTCACGCTCGCGGGCGCGTTCATAGGGATGAACCTTAATGCCTTCATGCCCGACCACCACGCACTCACCCTTCTTCACCTCGTGCATTGGGCGGCAAAACGCCTTGTTGTGCTCCTCGTCGATCACAATAATAACATCCATCTCAATGTTCTCGACCGGAATCCACTGACCTTTGACGCGTACCTCGGTAAACAGATTTGTCGTGGAGTAGAAATTAAGAGGAAGCACTCCCTCCTGTTCGACAATCTCGGTCTGGGCATCGGTCGCGTGTACAAGCGAAGCTCCCAGTTGCTGAAGTTCAGAGATAATCTGATCAAGCTTTTCGGGTTCGGGAGCCTCCACCTTCAGGCGTACATAGCTGGTATCAGCTTTATGGGCTCCCATGTGAAACTCCTCCACATTAAAGTTTCCACCGCGATCCATAATTATATCCCAGGCGCGTGTCAGGACCCACGAGTCAATAATATGGCCGCTCATCTCAATAACTTCACTCGCCATCTTCTTAATCCTTACTTTCGATATTTCTGCCCAACGGGGCAGATTGGTTGAAATACGCAGGCGCGACATTTAGTAACTTTCTGCTTCTCTAGATGCGGTGGTTGCTCAGCCGAGCTTTGCTCCATCTCACCCAACAAACGAATGACTTTCCGGCGCAGAGCCGGAGTATAATCAACCTGGAATTCGTGATCGGCATAACGGACAAGCCCATAGGTTGGAGCGATCTCAAAGTAGTCCTCTAAAATCAGGCAGTACGCACCGATCAGGACAACATGATTACTCGCGGGTTTGGTCAGGCTATTTACCGTCAACTGCAATAGCAGAGGAACCGGTCTTCCATCGGATAGCTGGACCACAAAGGCTGGTTTGCCTGTTAATGGATACGTTGCGGAGGCTAAAGGCTCCCCCTGCCCATCCGCGTCTTCATAGACAAGCTTCCCCTCCGGTAGACCCAGAGCCTGGTGACGTGCGGCGACCAGCCTGCGCCTTTGAAGGCGGCGATCATTGAAAATCAGTAATCCCAGGGCGATCGCGATCAGTACGAACGCGAGCCCGATGGAAAGTAGAGTGCCGCTTAGCATATGAGCTTTGCATACATGCTTAACATGCCTTCTGTCATATTTTATGCCGGGTCTCTGGATCGGCGCAAGTGATCTAGAGAGGCTGATGGTTACCTTGGTAGCAAGAAGGTGATCCCGATACAGATGGCCGCCAGCACCAGTAGAACAGTCGCGAGTATGAGCAGGCGGCGGGTATAGCCAGTGGTGGGAAAATCGGCAGACGCGAGCGCCTTATCTCCCTCATCTAATTGTTCCGTGAAGGTTGCTTTCTGATGGGTCTCCTCATCAAAAGCCCCGTTCTGGAGTAAAAGCTGCTCAAGCATCTGATATTCCGGTACAATTGGTGCATCGGCCCCGTACTCCTGTTCTAGTTGAACCATCTGCGCGAACAGGGCCTCGTTATCCTCAAAACCATAAGAGCCGAAGCGATTATTCCACCAAATCAGGGGACAGTATTCATATTCGGCGACCTCTTCGGCTCCAAAAGACGTGCCAGTCTGGGCCTGAGATCGGAAGCGTCTGAGCATATGTTTTTACTGTTGAGTGGGTACGGTCTCAACCAGACCCAGTTCCTCGGCGCGGTCCGACATCGCCTGGATCACATTCGCGATATGTTCATCCAGATCAATCCCCAATTCTTGGGCACCCTGAATGAGATCCTGGCGGTTCACACCGGCGGCGAAGCCTTTGGCTTTCATCTTTTTCTTAACCGAAGAGACCTCCAGGCCGATCACACTTTTGGTGGGTCGTACTAATGCCGTTGCTGTCACCATCCCGGTAATTTCATCGCAGGCATAGAGCCCTTTGGAGAGCAGATCGGTACGAGGATAGGTTTCGGCATTTAGATCGTTATGGGCGAGGATCGCATAAATAATCTGTTCATCATACCCATCTTCTCGGAGCCAGCGGGCCGCTATCTGAGTATGTTCATGGAGTTCGGGGTGTTCCTCATAGTCGCTATCATGGAGCAGGCCTGTGATGGCCCAGAGTTCCTCGTCTTGCTCGTACTTGCGAGCATAGAATCGCATCGCGGCGGCGACGGAGAGCATATGTTTTTGAAGATTCTCATTGTGGACATGCCGTCTCATTAGTTGGTAGGCATCATCATAGGTCGGCATACGTGTAAACCTCAACTCTACTGGTAGTGGTGGTCTTACAGAGGGTCTCAGGCAGCATTATAGCATACCGTTTCAGCAGAATAAATGGATACGTTATAGTTGTTGGGCACTCCTTTTTCCCATCAAACTCGCACACGGCCCCGCTGCCCCATCCAGTCACCGATTTATAGCTCCTAAAAATAAGTATTTTTCTTGATATTGAAAAAGATATATCAAAACATAGTGCTTTTTTAAGATTTATGTGTTATGATAAGAAACGTTGTATGGTGCAGTGTTGCTTGGAGTGATTTAAGAAGTCTGTTGCATCCCCGCGCGATACGATACAAAGAACCATCATTAGAGATTTTAGCAATCAGGTTTTAAAAAACCTAAAAGAAGCGAGAAACAGAAACATGGCATTAGCTGATCAGACCCTGTATTGCCGCGACTGCAATCAGGAGTTCGTCTTTACCGTAGGTGAGCAGGAATTTTTTGCAAGTCGTGGATTGACAAATACTCCAAGCCGCTGTCCTTCCTGCCGCTCAGCCCGCAAAGCCCAGAATGGTGGCGGGTTCAATCGCGGCGGTAGCCGCTCATCCGGCCCTCGCGAGCCCCGCCAGATGTACTCGGCCACCTGCTCTAGCTGTGGTAACGAGGCTCTGGTTCCTTTCCAGCCCCGTGGCGACAAACCCGTCTATTGCAGCGATTGCTTCCAGTCCCAGAGCGACAGCAGTCGTGGTGGTAGCTCCAGCAGATCGCGCTGGTAATCAGCATGAGTGAAGTCAAGGTTAATCCAGGCGATTCCTTTGAGGTCGTACTCAAACGGTTCAACCGCAAGGTCCAGCAAGCTGGTATTTTGGCGGAGACACGTCGCAGAGCTCGCTACGAGAGCCCTCAGGAGCGTCGAAAGCGTAAAGCTGCTGCCCAGCGCCGCAAGATGCGCCGCGATCGCTAATTAATTCAGAAACTTCAAGGGTGCGCCCCCTTTCCTAATAGGAGATGGGAGGCGCGCCTTTTCTTTGTGTCTGCTCAGAATTAAACGATCGAGTATTTCGCTTCAAATTCCGTAGACAGGGCATTAATCAGTTTCTTGTTCCCGAAACGGATCACGTCGGTTGTTGGCAGCCCGGTTTCCTGTTCAGCCTTGTCGATCGCTTCAAGGGCGGCCCGCTCGCTTAATCTATGGGTGACTAGAGAGATCCCAACGACGCGCCCACTGCGATCCGGCTTGATCCAGCTCATAGCGTTTTCGTACATGCCAATGCTGCTCTTTAAAGAGGGCAGTGAACAATGGGGGTAGCCCTCAATAATTGTATTGCCAGCGATATGACAGAGGATCATCGCATCGGGATTGGCCCCATGCAATAGAGAAAGGGTAACCGGCGAGTAGCCGGGATGGTTGATCGCTCCCTGACCTTCGACACATACCCAATCATATTCATCACAGGCATCCAACACCATCTCCTCCACCAGACCAGCGGCGAAATCGCTGATCAGGCGATCCACTGGTAGGCCGCGACCAGAGATCATAATCCCAGTCTGACCACTGGCAAGAAAGGTGCTATTCTTTTTTTGTGCACGTAAGGCACGATCAAGCTCCAGGGCGGTTGTCATCTTACCAGTAGCGCAGTCGGTGCCTACCGTTAAAATGGTATAGCTGCCGGGGCGGTGTGGCAGGAATTCGGCGACGCGGCGTTTCTGCTCCATAGGACGACGCACATCCCAGATCCGCACATTGTTGCGGCGAGCGGCGGTGCGTAGCGCCTCATCTTCGGATAAAAATAGATGCAAACCACTGATAATATCCAGCCCGGCCTCTATCGCGGCAAAGAGTTGCCAGCGCCAGCTATCGGGAAGCGAGCCCCCTCGCGGAGCGATCCCAATCAGCAGGGTATCGGGCCTATATTGGAGGGCGTCATGAATATCGCGAACAATCGGAACATTTTTACCAATCAGTCCCCCCATCACCTGATCCACATCTTGTCCTGCCTGTGTGCTATCAATCACCGCCACCGTTGGGTCCTGACTATAGCGCAGCACTCCCATTGCTGTTTTGCCATAATGCAGTTCAAAACTACCCTCAGCCAGAATGGCTATTTTTCGCATTGTCATACTTGAATTCCTTAAAATCTATAATGGTAAGAGAAAAGATTAAGAACAGAAATATGGTGCTATTATAACCTGTTCGACTGAACACCTCCACTTTCACACCTATAGGGCTATGGAAGATGTTGTAGGCTACCCTATAGACGTTGCCTTACAAGCATGCTATCATTGTAAAAATTATGCATCCTGAATCCTGAACAGAGAGGAAACGCATGCACTTCAATCCGATCGAGTGGCTATTTACAGATCCTTACACAGCCGCTTCCAACGCGGGCCAGACCAATCCGGAGTCGTTCCATTTTTACATCCCCTGGATTATTTTTTGCAGTCTTGCCATTCTGATCCCCTTTTACTACTCGGTAGAGGGGCGCAAGCGCTTCTTAAAGGACAACCCGATTTTGAAGCGTGTGCTGGACAACTATCTTGGCTGGTTCGCAGTAATCGGCGTGGTAGGTTTTCCCTTGATTTTCTCGCGCGCCTATCTGGGAGGCTACTTTTTCGCCTGGCGCTTCTGGCGCTATCTCTGGCTGATCGCCCTGGTGTTCTGGGCCGTCAAGCTGGTTCTGTATCTTGTGCGTAAATATCCAAAAGAGAAGGCCAGCTTCCTCGCGTACAAAAATCAGCAGCAGTATATGCCGAAGAGTGGCAAGCGTCGTCAGAAGGCGGCCTACCGTTAGTTCTGAGAGGAGAGACTAAGATGTCGGAGTCATCTGCTCAAGCTTTGGTTCCATCGACGGCGGGAATTATCCTGGTTGGTGGGTATAGCCGGAGGATGGGAATCAACAAAGCGATGTTACCTCTGCAACAGGGGGCGGAGCCGAAAGATGCTCCGCACACCTTTGTGGAGCATCTTGTCTCTCTTATCTCTCCTCTTGTCTCTGAGCTTCACGTGATTGCTCGGGACTCCGAAGATGTGAAAAACTACCTTTTTCTCCCTGAGGATAAAGTGAAGCTCGGCATCGATATGCTTGGGAGCTTTGGGCCATTACTGGGCCTCTATAGCGGCCTGTTCGCTCTAAAGCACTCGGAGCGCGCTCTGGCGCTGGCCGTGGATATGCCGCTGGTTCAGCCCGAGATGGTGCGTTTCCTGCTCTCTCAACCCGTGAATGGAGATGAGCTGATCGTCCCACGCGTCCAGGGTATTCCTCAGATGTTGTTATCCATCTATCCCCGTTCGATCCTACCTCAGATGATGGATTGCATTCATCGGACACGGTTTGATCTTCGAGCGCTGCTGGAGATCCTCCCGGTTCGATACATCGAAGAGGATGAGTTGCGCACCGTTGATCCCGATCTGCACTCCTTTATGAACGTCAATACTCCTGAAGATCTCGCTAACCTCTCAGACCAGTAGGCTTTTACTGCACCCGTTTCTCCATCCCTTTCAAGGCCGGGTTGATCAGGATCGAAAGGGTGGCGAGCAGATAGATCCCACCCATCAACAACAATGTGCTTCTGAGGCCGATCCATGTCACCACAAAGCCGCTAATAAAGGTGCCCAGGGGAATTCCTGCCAGCACACCCGCGCCAAACAGACCCAGCACACGGGCACGAAAAGCCTGAGGTATCCTTTCCTGCATCACTGTGCTGATCAGTGAATTCAAAGGCGCGATCGCGAAGCCAGCCAGTACAAAGTAGATCAGGATAATGTTAAAGTTGGGTAGGAGGATGATCCAGAAGCGTAAGGCTCCTCCAAGAGTAAAGCCGATCCCGAAGGTCAGGCGGCGCGGTAAACGATGTCCGATACTACCAAAGATGATTGTTCCCACAAAAGCAGCTCCGCCAGTTGCCGCAACAAGCAATCCCATAGGAACCGCGCTATGATAGGTCTGAAGAATATACGCCGGCTGCACCACCGAGAAGTTCGCATTATCCAGCATATTTGTAACCATTACCACCAAGGTGATGGTAAGCAGAACGGGATCGCGGGTAATAAAGCGGATGCCCTCTCCAATCGAGTGCAAATATCCCGACTTTTCTGACTCAGTTTTCCCTTGACTTTTCAACAGAATAAGCTGAGGGACGGAAAGGCCGATAATTATTGCTGAGAATAAGAAAGAGCAGGCATCTAACCAGAGCAGATTACTGGTCCCGATCGTGGCGATCAGCACTCCGGCCAGGGGTGCGCCCAGAAACCTGGAAACTCGTACCATCCCATCATCCAGAGCATTGGCGCGCTCTAAACGCATATGTGCCAGTTTCGCGAGATCGGGGACCAGGGACAGGCGAGCCGTATCTGCCGGAGATTTAAGCAGACCACCGACAAACACCAGGACGAGGAGCTGCCAGAAGGCCAGCCCAATCGTATGATAGAGCAGAGGAACCGCCAGAACTGTGAGTCCACTAAAAAGATCTCCGATCACACTGACGCGCTTATAACCGACGCGATCGATCAGGGCGCTCCCGAAGATCCCTGAGAGCACCAGGGGCAGCGTCGCGCAGAGCCCGGTGATCCCCGTCTGGATGACGCTGCCGGTGGTCTGAAGCACAAACCAGGGGATCGCCAGCAGCGTGAGCATATCCCCAATATAGGAGACGATATTGCCGATAAAGAGAGCATAAACCGGCCAGACGGTGGTGCGCCAGGGATCTCTGACATTACCGACATTCCGTTCTGATGTGAAGTTCATCGTGCGCCTCCGTAGATCTGGAGTACGCCATACGTCTGAGCATCTGAGATCACTTCAAAGCGTTCGGACCCGTACTTATTCTCAAAACTGGTAACGATCGCGGGTCGCCCGGCGAACTCAAGGGTACGCTCAGGGAGCAGGTGGATGCGCGGATGCCTTTTGCTAAACTCCAGACCCTCTGGCAAGCTTAGAATCAGTCCTTCTAAGCTTGTCTGGCAGATGCCTCGACAATCAGGACAATAGATATTAATTAGCCGTGGGTTATGTCTGCCGCTCCAGAAGGGATTCTCATCATTCAGCCATGTGGATTCAGGAAGATCTTTAGCGCTGCCTATTTTTGTTTTGACCTTGCGCCCGCAATTCTGACAGATTGCTGAGCCTTCTCTCAAGCCCTTCCGATAATACTGATCGCACCATTTCAGCAGGCGTTGATACGTAGGTTTATACGATTTCGCCCCAGTGAGAAAATCGGCCTCAGTTTTGTTTAAAACCTCGGTTCCTGGGCTACACTGTGGGCATTTAAGATAAAACAGACCTTGCTTCGAGTCCTTATATCCCAAAAGCTGATGATTTCCACAATAGCGGCACCAGATTGAGGTAGTTTCCCAGGTCTGTGAGGTCGTAATCTCATAGGCGCTGATCTCTTGTTGAAGATCGGTAAGCAAAACTTTTTTGAGAGCCAGCCGACCGCGTTGCAGGCGCATCGCTACCGCGTTGGGGCTGCTGCCAACCTGAGCCGCGATCTCCGCCAGAGGGGATTCCTCAACATAGCGACGGATCAGGATCTCCCGCGTCTCGGATGGGAGCAGCTTGAGCGCCCGCTCCAGCAGTTCGATCAGCTCTTTACGTTCCAGTTCAATCTCTAGATCATCTTCGTCAGCGACCAGCTCTTCCAGGGTATTTTCTTCATGGCTGAGACTCATACTCTCCCTGTGCAGAAGATCGCGTTCATGGGTGCGGAGCCAACGCAGGCAGACGTTGCGGGCGATGCCAGAGATCCACTGAGATCTTTTCTCGGTATCTCGAAGGTTCTGCATCTGCCGCCATGCGAGAAAAAGCGTCTCCTGCGCCAGATCTTCCGCGACATCGAGATTGCCCGAGATTCTGGCGCAGAGCCCAATTAGCCGCAAGCGTTCCTGCGGCGACAAAAAATCCTCTTTAATCCCTCTTACCCGATTCTCCATCCTTCTACTCCTTACGTGATTTCCTGAAAGTGTGTCTATAAGGTAGTCGCTTTTGGATGTCAGAATCTCACGCAAAAAAACAGGAAAATCTGGGGCCGAAAAAATTTCTAGAGATTTCGGGATTGATTCCAGCGCCGGCGGGCCATCGCCTTTAACTCATTTTCAAAGCCGCGCAGCTCCAGCCAGTTGCGCGTCTCACCCGTGACGACGATATCAACATCACATAGATCAGAGATCCGCGCCGCCCCGCTCAGTTGCATCGCGACCTTGAGCTCGCCGATCAGTCCTTCAAGGAGCTCGCAAACGGCCTCATAGCTCTGGCTGGCGGCCTTGAGGAATGGAAAGCCCATCCCAATCATGCTGGCACCTAAAGCCAGGGCCCTGGCAGCGTCCAGCCCGTTGCGCACCCCGCCGGTTGAGATCAATGGCAGTTTCGCGACTCCGGCCTCGACCACCGAGATCGGCGTGGGGATGCCCCAATCGCGGTAGAGGAGTCCGATATTCAGGCTACGCTGATCTCCACGATCCTTCGCCCGCGCCGACTCAATCGCGCTCATACTACTACCACCGGCCCCGCCGACATCCATCGCCGAAACCCCACAGGATTTCAGGAGCAGGGCTTGCTCTCGACTGATCCCCGCCCCCGTCTCCTTCGCGATCACCGGAAGGTTGATCTGACCCGTTAATTGCTTGAGGGCCACCGCCTCGCCCACCGCCTTGCGATCCCCCTCTGGCTGGGCTGCCTCCTGAAGGCTATTCATATGGACGGCCAGCGCATTTGCCCCGATCATCTTGATCGCGCGCTCCACCTGATCTAAGGTAAAGGGCTGGTGACGCTCCTGAGCGATCAACTGTGGGGCTCCGATATTCGCGATCAGAAAGGCATTGGGGGCCTTTTCTCTGGTAATCGTGTAACTATCGGTCAGATTGGTATTGAGGATTGCCGCGCGCTGGCTGCCGACGCCCAGCGCCAGGCCATACTCCTGGGCCGCGCGAGCCAGATTGTTATTAATCGTAGTAACATCTGGATGTCCGCCCGTCAAGGAAGAGATAAAGATCGGATAGCGAAAGGTGTGACCCAGAAAGCGGACAGAGGTATCGATCGTGTCAAAATCTACTTCGGGCAGCGCTTGATGCACAAATTGGATATCGGCCCAGTTCGCGCGTTGGGGGGCCGAGACATCCTGACTTAAAGCAACGTTCACGTGCTCTAATTTGCGCTGCTTTACTTCTTCATTCATGATAAGGAAAAGGTCCTTTCTAATCGCCTGCTTTCAGGTACAAGACGACTCTGGCACCCATTCCGAGTAGGGGAGCCGCAAGCGAAACATCATGCTCTGTTGAGCACCACGGCCTATGGAAAGTGTTTCTAGAAGATGCTGTTGGGAAAAGGAAAAGAGGCTCCTGGACAGGGAAGGGAACTCGCATGAGGTAGATCGGGTCCACACGTGACCCGATCTACAAAGCTTCACCTCCCAGTTCCTTTCTTTTCCCAATAGCATCGCAAGCGGTATCCCTATGAGATGTCGACCCTTGTAAATAAGTTCTCAACATATTTCACATAATACTCGTTGGTCATCAGCTCCGCCAGCTCCTCGCGCGAAAGATATTTTGTGACCTCGGCGTCCTGACTCATTTCGTTAAGCAGGGCCGGTTCGCTGATCACCCCCTGGCTGGTTAAGGCCCAGACTTTTTTCGCGTTACGCTGCACCATTTTGTAGGCTTCCTGGCGACCGACACCCTTATCGATCAGGGCCAACAGAATACGCTGTGAATAGATCAGGCCGCCGGTCATATTCAGATTGGCGAGCATGCGCTCCTCATCTACCTGAAGGCCATCCATCACATTCGTAAAGATGTGGAGCATATAGTAGAGCAGTGAAGTTCCATCAGGAATGATCATGCGCTCCGTCGAGGAGTGGCTGATATCGCGCTCGTGCCAGAGCGCGACATTCTCCAGGGCGGTGACCGAGAAGCCGCGCAGCAATCTCGCCAGGCCACAGATGCGCTCACAGAGTTCGGGATTGCGCTTGTGGGGCATGGAAGAGGAGCCTTGCTGCCCAGCCGCGAAAGGCTCGAAGGCCTCGCCCACCTCGGTCCGTTGAAGATGGCGGATCTCCTGTGCCATTTTATCGAGCGAGCTACCGATCAAGGCAATGGTAGTCATTAAGTGGGCGTGGCGGTCGCGCGGGATAATCTGGCTGGAGAAAGGTTCTGGCTTCAGGCCCAACTGCTCACAAACGTACTCCTCTATCTGAGGGGGAACTGAGGCATGGGTGCCGACCGGGCCAGAGATCTGCGCAACGGCGATCCCTTCCAGAGCTTCATGCAGTCTCTTTTGTCCGCGTTTCAACTCATCAGTCCAGAGGGCCAGTTTCAGACCAAAGGTCATAGGCTCGGCCTGAATGCCGTGGGAGCGCCCGACCATCAACGTATATTTATGTTTCATGGCCTGACGAGCCACCGTCTCGGTCAGTTTTTCCAGAGCCTGGGTCAGCAGAGCGCCGGCCTCGACCATTTGAACGGCCAGGGCGGTATCCAGCACATCGGAGGAGGTCAGGCCCAGATGGATAAAGCGGCCCTCGGGTCCCAGTTGCTCCTGAATCGAGCGAATAAACGAGATAATATCGTGATGGGTCTCGCGCTCAATCTCTTTCATGCGATCGGCATCATAGGTAGCGCGGCGGATCTTCTCCATCGCCTCTTCGGGAATGCCGCCGATCTGCGCCCAGCCCTCGCAGGCTAGCAGTTCGACTTTTAGCCAGGTGTCACTTTTATGTTTTTCGGTCCAGATAGCAGCCATCTCTGGCAGAGCGTAACGTTCGATCATGAAAAAAAATCCCCTGGTGTGCTAAAATTTGATGGGATAAAAAAGTGTGAGAAAATCCCGCCCTAGTGTATCACACCCTGGCTGGTCCTGGTAATTGAAGGAGCACAATAGCATGGAGACGCGTCAGGCCCGACCGGAATTATCTACAACGACCCGTTATCGTTTTTCATTACAGAATCGAAGGATTGTGCGTATTAGCCTTGGAGCGCTGGCGATAATCGCGATTATGGGTATCTTGCATCTCCTTTCGCAGTTCAATGCGCTGCCGCCTGGTGGAGATGTGCTGCTTGGCATCTTTTATATTCTCGCGGTGATCGCCTTTATTGTGCTGCTACCAATGCTCGTGTTACTCTACGGTTACGCGCGTGCGGGCATCTGGTTGGAGCCCGAAAGGATCAGGGCGCTGTTTCCGGGCGAGGATGAGCAGCAATTAACGTGGGCAGAGGCGCGCTTTGCCGTCGACGAAGGCGAAATCTATCTGGCCGCGACCAGAGGTAAAGAAGGTTTTGGGCATATCTTCGGCGATCAAAACTATCTACGTCTGCACCTAGAGGGTGTTGATTCTGAGGTGAGGACGCGGATCTGGAGGCAGATTGAGCCATTGATGCCGATCCGCCATCCTGAGCGCTTTACACTAATGACATTAATGAACTCTGAGGGAGAGCTAGTCGCGCGGGGCCGACTCTATCTTTTTGAGCAGCGCCTGCTTTGTGTCGAGAACCGGGGGCAGCGGCGCGTCGTTTTTGTCGGGCCCCGAAACGCGCGTCGGCATATTCAGCGGGAGCCGGAGTTTCATTTGGGACGGTTCTCCTGCGACGCCTTTAGTGTGCAATACGAGGGCCGCAAGTATACCATTATGCTGGGATATGAGCTCACAGCTTCTACGAGCGTGGGCCGGGCCACCAACTGGTCCACTACGGGAGATGCCGAGAGTTGGATCGCGGCTTTGCGTGAAGACAGATAGGTTGGGAAGATTTTTCGCCCCCGATGTGTTATCCTTATCGAGGCGGTGAACCCCCACGAAAAAAAGTTTTTTGCTACTACTTCTTTCTAGAAGAGTATGGTAGAATAGAAAAAAATATTCCAGCATGCTCATTTTAGGGCATATCAGGCGAGAGTGCGGCGGTGGCATTCGGTCATTCTAGTTGGATGAGGATTGAAACCATGTGCAATCATGCTCGCTATATCAAGTAAACTTCATCGGAGAGTCATAATGAAAAAAGGAATCCATCCAAACTACGTGGAAGCAACCGTAAGCTGTGCCTGTGGCAATAGCTTCCAGACCTTGAGCACTAAACCTGTTTTGAAGGTGGATGTCTGCTCTAGCTGCCATCCCTTCTTCACTGGTCAGCAGCGCATCCTGGATACTGCCGGGCGCGTTGATCGCTTCCGTAAGCGCTTCAACCTGACTGAAGACGAGCAATAGTATCAGATATCATAAAATGGGGATGAAGGGACGACACGTTACCTTTATCCCTGTTTGTTATGCATTTGTTTTAAGATAATTGAATATCGAGGAGATTGCTGGTGAGCGCAGCTCAACGTACGATCCTTTTCCTCATTGCTGATACCGGGGCGGGACACAGAAGTGCCGCTAATGCGATTACTCACGCGATTAAGCTGATCTCTCAGCGTGATCAGGAAGAGTGGCAGAAAAAGCAGCAGGCGGGTCAGATGCCTGGAGGCGCGAGTCCTCCCCCGACGTATAAGATAGAGATTGTGGATGTTTTTGAAGAGTACAGTCGCTGGCCTCTCCGTGAGGCAGTTAAGCTGTATGGTCCGACTATCCGCTATAATCCCAAATTATTTGGCCGCGTTTTCCATATCAGTAACCAGAACCAGACTGTTCAGGCCGTTCAGACGGTCGCGACCCCTCTCATTCATAATGGTCTTATCCGCTTATTTACGACGATCAGGCCAGATGTTATTGTTTCGATTCACCCTCTGCTCAACCATGTGACGATCAATGCGATCCATGATCTAAATATTAAGGTTCCCTTTCTGACAGTTGTTACAGATCTAATTAGTATTCACCATTCCTGGTATGCCCCTGGCGCTGATGGATATATTTTGCCGACGGAGCAAGCGAAGCAGTTGTATCTGGAACGAGGGATGGACCCCTCAAAGGTGCAGGTTCTGGGAATGCCGATCGATCCCAAGTTTACATTTCCGGTAGATGATAAGGCGGCTCTCCAAAAGCGTCTGGGCCTGCAACCGGGCCTGCCAGTGGTTTTGCTTGTTGGAGGTGGGGATGGTGCAGGTGGTCTACGTTCCTCGATTAAAGCGATCTCTCAGGCCCGTCTGGCCGTTCAATTATTGATTATCACTGGTCGCAACAAACGCCTCTATACTCATCTTCAGCGCACACGTCAAAGCCTGCATGTTCCGACGGTCATCTATGGCTTTGTTAATAACATGCCGGAGATGATGCATGCCGCCGATGTAATTGTAACCAAGGCGGGACCGGGCACGATTAGCGAGGCTCTTTCCTGCGATCTACCGGTGATTCTCAGTGGCTATGTTCCCGGTCAGGAAGAAGGCAATGTCGATTATGTGCTCAAGAACGATGTTGGTGTGATTGCCAGGAGTCCTATTGAACTTGCCGATACCATTCGGAAGTTGGTGAAGCCGGGCTCTCAGGTGATGAAGCGCCAGTTGGAGAACGCCAGGCGTATCAGTCGACCGGCTGCCTCCTTTGATATTAGCCGGGCGATCTTTGGGTATTTGCCGCCTGTCGGTCAACCGAGTCCCTGGGAGAATGCGCAGTTCACAAAGCTCCAACGGATACAGATTGGTAAAATCGGTTCACCTCTTTCCCTGCGGGGACTGAGGTCTGATATACTTCCATTGAAAAGCCTCTCGGCTCTGCGTCGGACTGCCCGTCAGCATCCATTAAGCGCGAGTACCTTGAGGCGTGTGCGTACTCCCTTGCGCTCAATCAGTCGAGCGGGACACCACCAGCGATCAAAGGCAAAGAAACAGTAGACTGATCCGAACGGGATCGGCAGAAGGAAAGGTCAGGCAGAAATGGCAAAGTTTTATTATGGAGGGCAGGCGGTAATGGAGGGCGTGATGATGCGTGGTAAAAACTCCGCATCTATGACGGTTCGCCAGCCCGATGGATCTGCGTATACCTATGAGGAAGGGTTGAATCCACGTGTGTACCGCAACCGCCTTCTCCGTCTGCCATTTCTGCGTGGTATGCTTCTCCTCTGGGATATGTTGATCCTTGGGACGCGTCTGATGACGATCTCCTCGAACCTGGCAACGGGAGCTCTGACTCCTGGTGATCTG
Source organism: uncultured Ktedonobacteraceae bacterium (assembly GCA_964247295.1). Classification (GTDB taxonomy): domain Bacteria; phylum Chloroflexota; class Ktedonobacteria; order Ktedonobacterales; family Ktedonobacteraceae; genus CAXTTV01. Next base: position 35,470 of record CAXTTV010000019.1, read on the forward strand.
GAGCAGCAGTCTCAGAAGACGCCAACGCATACTCGTGAGGAGCTTGAGGCCAATCCAGATCTTCTGGTTGAGGAGAATGAGAAGCCTCCGGTGATCGGCGGGGCCAGTCTGGTTCTGATGGTACTGGTCTCGTTGACTTTCGCGATCGCGATCTTTTTTATGGCCCCTCTGTTCTTAACCCATCTGCTTCAGGGGCAGATCGGTACGGGCTGGCTGAACTTGCTGTTAGAGGGCGTGATCCGTCTGGTCCTGCTGGTCGGATATCTGTATCTAATCGGGCGTGTGCCGGATATTCAGCGGGTCTTTGGATATCATGGGGCTGAGCACAAGGCAATCAACGCGATGGAGCACGGAGATCCTCTGGATGTCGCGCATGTTCGTCGGGCCTCACGTGTGCATACCCGTTGCGGCACCGGTTTTCTGCTGCTGGTCATGGTTGTCTCGATCTTTGTATTTGCGCTGGTCGGAACGCCCTCATTGCCGTTAAAGATTCTCTCGCGGATTGTCCTGGTCCCGGTTATCGCGGGTATCTCCTATGAGCTGATGCGGCTGGGCGCGGCCAACTACCGCTATCGGATTGTCCGCTGGCTATTGGCCCCTGGTCTGGCTTTGCAGGGCCTGACTACCCGTGAGCCCGACGATGCAATGATCGAGTGTGCGATCGCTTCCCTGCAACGCGTAGTTCAGCGCGATCAGCAGCAGGAGAGTAGCGGGGTGATTGAAAGTCCGACGTTGCCTCCGCTGGTTGTCTCGAAATAGCTTCAGGCGAAAGGAAACCTTGTTTTATGTCTTTCGATCCAACCATTACACCGCCACCGCCCGATGCCGAGCCCGAAAAGCTTGTGGTCGCATATCCTCCTGTCAAGTTCTCGTTCTGGCGCTGGGGCATGTCTGGTGTAATCAGGCTTTCCTATCGCCTCTGGACACGTATCGCGGCCACATTTTTCCCCGAGGGATCAAAGGCCGAAAGTGTGGCCCGGCAACTGCATCTGCCGCTGCCGGATCAGCTTAACATGAGTTGGGTCACCGAGCATCTCGCGGTCGGTGGTCGCGTCCACCCTCGGGATATTCCAGCGCTAGCGCTTACCGGCATTACCCAGGTAGTCGACACACGCTCCGAGTATGAGGATGACGCCCAGGCCATGGCGCGCCATGGGATCGAGCTTTTATATCTGCCCACTCCCGATACCTATCCTCTCACCATTGAGCAGCTTATGGAAGGTTCGCGCTGGGCCGATGAGCGGATCAAAAAGGATGGGCGGGTCCTGATCCACTGTGAACACGGCGTAGGGCGCAGCGTCCTGCTCACCTGTGCCGTTCTGGTCTATCAAGGGATGCACGCGCGGGACGCCCTGGATCTTGTTAAAGAGAAGCGCTGGCAGGCCTCGCCCAACGCCCGGCAGGTTGCCCGATTGCGCGAATTTGAGGCCGCCCTCCCCACGAACCGGTCCGAGGTCTAATAGGCGTGAAACACCTCTCTCTGGCGACCCTCATCTGTGGGTGTATAGGTATAGCCCTCGCCCAGCACATAGCGTTCAATTGCCAGCGCGACCCCATCCTCTCGATTGGTAGCAGTTAGCGTATTGGCGGCGGCCTTCACCGCGTCATAGGCCTGTCCCATAGCAACACCCCAGCCGGCTGCTTGAAGCATCGGAATATCATTATAATTATCTCCCAACGCCATGACCGCTGTCATGGGGATCTGAAGGCGGTCCGCCAGCAACTGCACCCCACTGGCCTTTGAGCAATGAAGAGGCATAAAGCTGATCTCCGCGCAACCAAAGTTCCCTCGTGGTGTGAGGATCGTGGTACAATGAAGCCGATCGGCCAGCGGCTGTACCTGTTGGATTCTTTCTAGTTCAGCGAAGCCCACCACTCGCAGAGGATCAGGTTGATCGACGCAGAGCGTATCAACATGGTGGCGATGCAACTGTTCGGGCATCGTCTGCATATAGGCCGCCGTCCAGACGCTATCCAGCTCTTCGGGGCCCATCCAAATCTCTTCCCGAGCTCCAGTTAAGGGATGGACAATTGGCTGAATGTCATGCCTGACGAGCAGTTCCGCCGCCTGCTGAGCGATCTTCGCCGACAATACCTGGGCGTCGATGATTTCTTGTTTGACGCGATCAAAAAGCTCGCCGCCATCGTAGAGGACCAGAGGTGCCTGAATATTAAGTTCGGCGGAAAGCACACGGGTTCCGGTGAAGCGGCGGGCCGTCGCCAGAGTTACGGCGACTCCCGCCTCTTGAGCGGCAGAGACCGCCGCGATCGTCCGGTGGGTGAGCGTTTTCTCGGGAGTAAGGAGCGTGCCATCGATATCTATCGCAACCATCTTAATTGGCTCGGTGGGTAGCTTCTGTTCCATGATACGTTTTATCCTTGAAGAAGCAGAAAGCGACGGGTGTATTCCGTCGCGTAAATCTTATGATTGATCTCTGTTTTTTATTATATGCCCTTGATTTGCTGATCAGCAAATTTTGAGGGTGTAGACCACACATTGATGCGGCTGGCGCGACGCGCCAGGGAATCCATTCGAGCATCGCGAAGACGTGCCGCCTTTTTCCAGATGATATGCATACGGCCTATGCATCGGCAATCACCTGTTCGCACGTGATAGAAGCGTGATGATTTCTCGTTCTTAAATAATAGAGAGAAGTCCATTTGACGCTATATAAACGATAAAGAGATAGATACCTATGCAACAAGCAGATCAGCAGCCCACATTCTTGCATCCTCAACGTTCCGCCACCGAGACGGTTGTCCGGCCCGAGATGTTCACGCGCTGGCGCGATCCCGATGGCTTTCCCTTGCTTCCCGATGAGGAGCCCAGCAGCATTATTCGGGATAGTCTGTACGATCTGATCCCGCTGGGATCGCGCGAGGAGCGCTTGATTAGTACAGTCCCGTTTCTCCGTCTGCAAAAGGTGAAGCAGCTTGGCTTTGTCTATCGGATCTGGCCGGGAGCCACGCACACGCGCTATGAGCATAGCATCGGATGCTATCACCTTGTGATGCAGGCTTTGCGCGCACTATTGAGAAGAGGTGAGGACGGGGGACTGAATGGGATCGCCCTTGAAAGCGTTCGGACCCTGATTGTAGCGACCCTTCTGCATGATATCGGCCACTATCCCTTCTCACACGCTATCGAGGATCTGGGATCTCCGATTGTGTTGCATGAACAGGTGGGTCGTAGCATTATTGAGCAGAGCGAGATCGCCACGATTATCGAGCGGGACTACCATTTATCGCCGGAGCGAGTCGCCGATCTTATCGATCCCCCACGAGCCCGTGCGCTGTATCCCGATGATGAGCTTTTGATGAGCCTGTTGAGTGGAGCCCTTGACGTAGATAAGCTGGATTATCTTCCTCGGGACGCTCGGGCTTGTAATGTGCCGTACGGCGGAGTGGATGTCTCCCGCCTGCTAGCCTCATTGCGCATCCACGATAATGTGAACGGCCATCGTCGTCTCGTCGTGACGCATAAAGGTATCAGTCCGTTGCATTCGTTGCTTCACGCGCGTCAGGAGATGTTCGATAACATCTACTGGCACCATACCAGCCGGGTTTTTCAAGTGATGCTTGTCCGGGCCGTTCAGGATGCCATGCTCTCGGGAGTCCTGAAGGCTGAGCAACTGATGGGCCTGGACGATTCCTCGCTGCTGAGCCTGCTGGGGACAGAAGATATGCCAGCTTCGACCCGAAGCCTGACCGAAGGGCTGGAGCTGCGCCGCCCCTTCAAAGGCATTGTAGAGGTGAGCCGTATGGCTGGCCGCCTCTATCACCGGCTGGAGGCCCTGTTCTGGGACGCTGGGCGGCGCAGACATGTCGAGCAATTGCTGGCGTCCGAACTCGCGCAGGCCCTGGGAACTGAGATCGCCGATTACGAGATCCTGTTTGATATTCCCCGACCGGAGAAATGGGAGATGGATGTCTGGGTTACCTTTGAGAATCCCCCAATCGGGATGGAGCAGCTAAGTTCCTGGGTTCAGGCTACGGGCCTTCAGCCCGATGATTTGGCTCGTTACGAGCAGCACCAGCGGAGGATTCGGCTGGTAGTGCCCGGCCGGCTTCGTGACACCCTGCGAGCTCGCCGAGATGATCTTGTTATTCCATTGATTGAGCGCAGCATTTAACGTCTGGGCCGCTTTTTCTGGTACATCAGTCGGATCGCCTTCTCATGGAGGCGGCGGGCCGGTGGATACAGCATATCAAGCTGAAGGGCGTGATCAGCCACCGTACTAGCCTCGCGATATCGGCCCAGACGGTAGAGCGTATCGGCCTTCTGCGTCCAGAAGCGAACGTTTAAGGGTTCTAGTTCCAGGACCGCATCCGCCGCCAGGATCGCCTCCTCAAACTTGCCCTGGCCGCGCAACGATTGCAGATGGTTCTCGCGCGCAAACAGGCTGTCTGGCATCTTTTGAAGCAGGCGTTCACTGATATGTTGGAGTAAGGCATGTTCACCGAGAGCTCGTAGAGCCTGAGCCATCAGAGTCAGCGAGGGGACATCCTCAGGATTTAGGGCCAGGGCATGCTCCATCGTCTCGATCGCCTCGTAGGCTTTGGCGCGACGCAGCAGAATATCACCCTTTGCCTGAAGCGCGAAAAGATAATCAGGATTGTGGGTCAGAGCCTGCTCAAAAACCAGCAATGCCTCGGGTACCCGGTTCAGGTTCAGTAAAGCCATACCTTTATTGGCCCAGGCGCGGGCATCGGTCGGGTCCAGCTCTAATGTTTTTTCAGCGTAGCGTAGGGCCTCGGGGTAATGCTGTTGTAGAAGCTGAAGCCCGCTTCGGTTAAACCAGGCCAGAGCCAGGCCGCGATCCAGCAGCAGCGCCTGATCATTCGCGATCGTTGCCTGAGAGATCTGCCCCAACTTCTGAAATGCTCTGGCCTGAGCTGCCAGGGCCAGCGCTGAATCGGGATGGGACTCCGCGAACTCCCGAGCTATTTGTAACAATAACTCATACTTTTCTGTTTGATCGAGGGCCAGAATTAACCTGGAAAAAGCCTCGTCGTCGTCATAATCTATATGAAGAAGCTGTTGAAAGATAGGTACAGCCTCATCCCATTGCCGGTTTTGTAAATACTCGTATCCCTGCTGGCTTAAACGCTTACGCTGATCTTCGGTCATGCTTTGCTGCTCTACGATCTGTGCATCTTGCACCGATTTCCGATTGATAGAAGTCAAGGTCGCGGATTGCTCGTCCATGTAGTCCTCCTCCTCCTGGTCTGGCCGGTCTATTATCTCATTATCGGTGCCACTGAACAAGTGGAAGAAAAGAGGATCAGAGCTTACATAATCTTTACAAATTTTTGTTTGATTTCTGAAGTTCTTATTGTACATTCTCTATAGATGAAAAAACGTATGACGTACCAGTCATGGCGTGAGAAGGAGGAGCAGGGATGCAAAGGCCTGGAGTACCGTCCCGAATCTTCGTCCTTCCTAATGCCGAGGGCGGCTATTCAATTTGAAAAAGTGTACAATGATCAGCGTGTAGCCTGTAAAAGCAATAAAAGTTATTATCTGGAGATAACCCGATGTTTGACCATGACGAGAATACTCAGCACGATCAGTCGCCACATGTGGAGCGAGATGCTTTTGGGGGGGCCTATCCCCCGACTTCCGATTACTATGGTGGGCCCGCGACGCAGAGTCGACCAGCCTCAGAGACCCAACCTCAGGCTCCAGTGGAGCGAGATGCCTTTGGGGGGGCCTATCCCCCGACCGCCGATTACTATGGTGGGTCCGCGACGCAGAGCCGACCAGCCTCGGGGACTCAATCTCAGACTCCCGGAGCCGGCGAATTCTATAGCCAGCCGACCAGCAACCAATACAATCAGCCGAGCAATAATCAATATAGTCCGCTACCCAACAGCCGTATTCCAGGTGGTCCATATCCGCCCTTTAATTCACCCTACCCATCTCCATTGGCGCGGAAGCGCCAGAGCACGCTCCCAATCATCTTAGTCCTCGCCGCCTTACTGCTGGGAGGAGGAATCTTCGCTGGCTGGCAGTTGGGGCATGGCAACGCCACAAACGGATCTGTGTTGCAGACAGGCTCAAATCAGACGCAGCAGATCCCACAGATCACAGGGAGCATTGAGCAGGTGCGTGAGTCCGTTGCCAGCAAAGTTTCTCCGGCCATTGTCCAGATTAACGTAGACTTGCGCCAGGGCAAAGGACTTGGATCAGGAGTGATCATTGATAACCGTGGTTACATCATCACCAACAACCACGTCATTGAGGGAGCGCAAAACATCACCGTCACGCTTTCCAATGGTAAGAGTACCGAAGGCACTCTGGTTGGGAACGATACACAGGACGATCTCGCGATGGTCAAGATCAATCCGCCGGCCAACGTCACTGTGGCCACTATTGGGGACTCCTCCAAACTCAAAGTTGGGCAGGAAGTCATGGCGATTGGTAACCCGTTGGGTATCACTCAGACCGTCACCAGTGGTATTGTCAGCGCCCTAGACCGTACCGTCTCAGAGGGTCAAGGTGGAGCGACCCTGCCGCACGCCATCCAGACAGACGCCGCCATCAATCCTGGTAACAGTGGCGGAGCTCTGGTCAATCTTCAGGGAGAGCTTATCGGCATCCCAACCCTGACCGCCATTGATCCCGAGTTTAACACCCCGGCCAGCGGAGTCGGGTTTGCCATCCCATCCAACCGCGTCAAGCTTGTCTCAGAGCAATTGATCCAGGGTGGCAAAGTTACTCACACGGGTCGGGCTGGCCTCAACATCAGTGGAGCTAGCGTGGACCAGCAGGTTCAGGCTCAAGAGAACCTCGCCGTCGGCCATGGGGCGATCATTCGTCAGATAGTTGCTGGTGGGGCGGCCCAGAAAGCCGGGCTGCGGATCGGAGATGTCATCGTCAAGATTGGTGACAAAGACGTAAACGACATTGCCAGCCTTGGAGATGCCCTGGCGAATGACAATCCGGGTGATACTTTGCCGGTGCAGCTCTATCGAGGTAACCAGCAGCTTACCCTGAATGTCACCCTTGGAGAGCTCCAGGTAGGCTAGTCGTCACAGAAAAGGAAGATCGCATATTCACACCTTCCTTGTTTCTCCAACAGAGGAGCGGGCCCGGTTACAAAACCGCCCCCGGCCTTTTTTTTTTTTAAAAAATAAAAAAAAAATTTTCGAGTTGCTTGCGTTTGCGCGTCGCCACTCATTCGCCGCGCCAGGACACTCCGTGCTAGTTCGTTCACTCCGTGGATTCCGTGCCAAATACAACT
>CAXTTV010000020.1:0-40996 GCA_964247295.1 uncultured Ktedonobacteraceae bacterium
ATCCTGTGACGCACCCTCATAGGCATGGGCGAGGCTTTCGGGATGGTTGAAATCACCCTGGCGGACGCGGACCCCCCGATCCTTAAGTGCCTGTGCCTTCTCCGGGTCACGGACGCTCACGCCTATCTGATTAGCAGGAACGTGTGTAAGTAGCCGTTCCACGACCATCCGACCAAACTGGCCGTTAGCTCCAGTGACGATAATCATACTATTCTCCTATTGCTCTTTGATCTATTTTCTTCTTTTCTTCTTATTGCTCGCTTATCGGAGCACCTCCTGTTCATCCACTTTCTCGACTGGAAACTGGATCTCAGTAAGAGCGTCATTGAGGTTTTCACCCCGGCGCAGGCGAACCTTGCGGCGTAGCCCAACGATAGTGTAAGCATTGTTTTCCATCCAGGTGCCCAGAGCTTGATAGGCCGACAACATGAGCGAGGGATGCCCATGATGGAGGGTACTCGCCATGTGGGGAAAAGCTGGCAACTCGCAACGTGTCAGCCGTCCTTCACTCCGTGTTATCAGAGTATTCGCGTCTCTCTCCTCAACAGGTGCGACAATCTCCACTGAATCTGGCATCTGCCCATCCTCGCTCACAGAATACAGGACGAGCAGGTGATCGGTGGGTATAACCCCGTAGCGATTCAACAGAGCGTCGATGGGATCAGTCCAATGCGCCTGATCAGTCGGTGTCAGGTGAAGAGAGACCCCAGTGATCGGCTTGACCGCTTTGAGCACCACTTCATAGGTTGGCAGACAACTGTTTTGCTCAAGGGATCGCAGACGGGCCTCGATGCGCACAAGTTGTTCTTGTTCCGCCTGGATCTGCTGCTGGAGTTGTGCCTGTCTGATTCGGAGCATTCCTTGCAAAGCCTCGGGAGAAATGCCTTCGTCCAGAATCTCGACGATCTGCGTCAGTCCCAGTCCGAGCTCTTTAAACGCTAGAATGCGATGCAGGAGCGGCAATTGATCCATTGTGTAGAACCGATAGCCGGTTGCAGGATCGACATGAATCGGCTTAAGGAGGCCGATCTCATCGTAGTACCGCAGGGTCGTCATCGACACCTCGGCGAGCTTAGCAAAATCGCGAATCTTTAACATCTCATCTCTTCTTAACTCGTTTGCAGATAGGTACACAACTCTTGTCATCAGCATACAACCTTCAAGTAGGGCGAAAGTCAAGAGGGAAACAGATACCAGGAAAGCATTGCCGCCAGAATGCTTTGCCTCATTCTCCTCTATCGTCTAAAAGGTGATGAAGCATGCTATTGTGATCGGCAATGAGCGGTGGAACGCCATGGGGCAGAGGCACCCAGGAGAATTGGAAGATAATCGGTTCTGGGTCTGAGGTAGGGGTAGCGGAATAGCGTTCCTCATATTGCCAGGAATCGCTCAGGTCCCCATTGTACTCAAGGTGATAGAAAAAGCGATGGTGAATCTCATTGCGTCCAAATTCTGCCATATCGCGATAGGCCTCCCCGAGGAACTTGCTCAATGTGAGATTGGGTAAGCCAGTCTCCTCAAAAGCCTCACGTAAAACGGCTTGTTCTGGCGTTTCATTGTCTTCGATTGTGCCAGCGGGAACCTGAATGCCTGCTTCGGGAGCGTAGGGGTGGCAGAAGACCAGTAGATGTTGTTGAGCAGTGATGTAGGCAAAAGCCTTCTTTTTGATGATTTTCATAGATATGGATTCTCAAAAATACTTATAGGGGCAAAAAAAAGAGAGGCCACAACAGGTTGTTGGGCCCCCATAGAGAGTTAAAGCTTATTTGCTATTCATCTTTGCTATTCATCGCGCGAATCACCAGCACCGTCACAAGGCTTACAACCGCCGCGACCACCGTAGCAATTGTGATAACTGTATAGCGCTTCTGCTCCTCTTCGGAGAGGGAATTCCAGCGGCTAACCACCTTCTCAGTGCCATCTTTGCGCAGGGTAACGGCCTTATTGCCCAGATCCTGAGCCTTCTGCACGCCGGTTGAGCCCAGATCCTGGACTTTCTGGACACTATTTGAGCCCAGGCCCTGAACTTTTTGTAGACTGGTTTTGCTGAGCTCCTGGACCTTTCCCAGGCCACGGGCACTCGCATCTTTGACATCTGCAATCTCAAGTTTAGGCAGACCGCGCTTGTTTGTCTCTATATTTGTAGCCATTTTTTATAATTCTCCACTTTCACAAAACTCACGACCAACTTTTTTCATCAGAAATATCCCCACCCCGCCCTCAAAGAAGTTTCTAAACTCTTTCGTAGCAGTCTTGTAATGCTTTATCCCTATTTTTTACCGTAAAAATTACTACAGGGGATAGCTAAAAAGAACACGTTACAGAATATCTTCCAGTTTCACTACCAGGAAACAGAAGGAGGTATAGAACTTTATTTCTTAAAGGATAAAGGAGCTTTAGTCCATAATTCTTTATGGGGAAAGCGGTCTGGATAATCTTCCACACGTTCAAGTTGACTAACCCTTTACAGAAAGAAAGCTATTAAATAGATGAAGCATTTGAGGCCAATGGAAATCCCCTTGCATAAGTAGACGATACTTCCAGTTTTATTACAGAGTATAGCCATGAGATGCCAGGCATGCGCAAGATTTGTCGGAATTTAACTTTCATTTTAGTAATGGATATGTTTTTGGTTCTTTAACGGAATGTAGAAATGTGCCATGTAAAAAGGCCCTTTGCGAGAGCACGTTCTAGACGCCTTAAATAGAAAGCAGATCTAAATCACCCCTTCATAGATGGAAGCAAGAGGCAAAAGCAGCGTGGGTTCTTCTAGCGTGATGTGTTGGCCCTCCGAAAAGCGTTCTTGTTTCCATCCGGTGACTCGTCGATACACTTCGACATGTTGCTCATCTTGACTGACAAGCATATAGACTTCAAGTGAAGGACAGCGCATATAGCGTGCAAATTTTTCCGTCCGGTCATAACGTTCTGTACTTGGGGAAAGCACCTCAATAACGAGACGTGGAGAGCGGATCATAAATGGTTTCAGTCGTTTCTCTTTATCCCAATCAGCCGGATCACAGGTCAGAACAATATCAGGGACAACGGGAGGCATGCCTGGAATAACCACGTATTGATCGCGATGTGTCCTACAGGGACCACTCTTGCCAATCTGATCTCGAATGGTTTCTTCGAGATTGGCTGCAAGCGTGCTGTGCTCTGGAGTTGATCCAGTCATATCGTAAACAACACCATCAATAAGTTCGTAGCGATAGGGACTCTCGACGCTGATCATTTGCTCAAAGGCTTCTGCCGTCATTGCGATCCCATGGAGGTCGTCTGATTGGGGATGTGCGGCCATCGTCTTCTCCTGTTTGCTCTATTTTTACATACTATAGCATAGAAAACTTCAGAAGAATAAGGATTTATCCTCCTCTGTCCTTATGTGTCTATGCTACAATTTTATGGGATTGAGAAAGCTAAAGGCATGAATGTTTTTTTAGAAAGGATTTTTACAGACGATGACGTTTGTGGATAGCTTGCTGACGGAGGATCTTGAGCCTCTGCGGGATCGCCTGCTCTATCACCCGCTCTGGGAGGGAGTCATTGACGGGACGCTTGATCGGAGTCGGCTGGCGTTATTTGCGTTACAGGATTACTGGCTGGTTCGACAGGCCTACCGCCTGGATGCTTTAGCAATTGCGACGGCTGAGGATCTGGCGCTCCAGGAAGAATTGGCCTCGAAGCTGGGCTCGAAGATCGGCGGCTACAAAATGCTGATCCCCTTTGGGAAGTCCTTTGGACTTTCCGATCACGATTTTGAGACTGTGGAGCCGATTGCCGGTTGTATGGCCCTGACAACCTATTTTTATTGGATGCTCTCCTATGGCTCGGCTGGTGAGAAGATCGCGGCGGTTGGGGCCAGCGAGGCGATCTTTGTCAAAATCTGTCAACGGGTTGGACCAGCCCTGGAACGCAATTATCATCTCACACCGGAGCAAGTTGCTTTCTTTCCCGCGCACGACCAGATCGCGGAAGAGGTACATTCGGTTGATGAGGCGATTTTAGCACGCTTCACTACCCCAAAGGATCGCCAACTGATTACCCGCGCTGTGCGTTTGAGTCACGAGTTTGAGCTGCTTTTCTACGATACGATTATGGCCGCGCCGCTACCAGCGCTTGCCGGTAGTGATCAAAGTGGAAGTAGCATTCACTAAATGTATTTGCGAAGAGAGGTAACAAACACATTTCTTAATACATGCTTATTTTCTCTCCTGGATTATTAATAGAGGTGGTGATTGGCGATACCAATGGTGACCCAGTTGATATTACTCAAAGGGTGCTGTTGTACATTTCCAAAGTGTTCCAGTTGGAGTGTGCCGATTACCTGTCCAAAGTTTTTTTCCTGCCCATTAAGGTAATTGACAATCAATTCTTCATGACCGTTGTGGCGACGCATCTGTATGCCATACACGTTTGTGAATGCGAGTCGTTGTTTGCGACCGTTGCCATCGTGGAAGACAAGCTCGCGATCCTTTAGAATGCCATAGACTAGATTGCCTGAGATGGTGTAGATGCGATCCCAGGTGGGGAGCTGTTGCAGACCCTGAATGATCCAGGGTGGGGGATTGGACGCGATGCGCGGATTAGCATGCTCAGCAAAGAAGCGGGGGATCTCACGGGTATGGATCATTCCGCCTTTGGGATCGTAGATAGCGCGGATATCAGCCTCATCGCCAAAGCCAACTAAAGAGGTAATGTAGATGCCATTGAAACGGGGATCGATGCGCTTAAGATAATCCTTCAAATGGCGAATAAAGTAGTTGTTTTTCTTATAAGGATTGGGATACTCTTTTGTGTAGATTTTATCGCCATATTTACTAACTTTGTGCTGGATGATGTGGTCCTCATCAAAGCCATTGCCGACAGGGCGCATCACCGTTCGGGTAAAGAAAAACAAGAAACGTTCCTTTACGGGTTGCATCACATTCCGTTGAGGGTAAGAGATCACCCCTTTATAATTCTTAATCTCAATGCAATAGAGGCTTCCTTGTGTAAATACAAGAAAATCCTCCTCAATAAAGACGCCAGGCTTACGAGGATGCGGCAGAATGGGATTGCTAAAAATAAAGGTGCCGGGTTCCTGCGAAATCACCTGACGAGCAAACTGTTCACCCAAAGCCCCAAATCGGGATTTGTCATCAAGTTCTTGCTTCGTTAACGTTCCAACTGTTCCAAAGAAATGATCAAGGAGTGACATAAACAGCCCTTTCACTTTTTCTTCCCATTTTACTCCATAAAGGTTTACCTTTGTCTAGCCATTCATGATAATCTCCGTCAGAGCAGTACACATTCTTGATTTTTATAAATCAATTCAGTATTTGTTATAGATTGAATTGGTTAAGAGCTTGCTGTACGCAAGGTGGCCTGGCTTTAGTGTATAAACCACACGATTAGAGGACCTGTTCCCCTTGTTTTTCCCGGCCCTGTGGGGTATACTTTGCTACAGACAAAATTAGTGTAATTATGACACTTTTTCTTTTTGACTTCTTACTAAGTGTGAAATTTACACTTACTGACCTATTCAAGGAGATGATGATGGTTGACAGCCAACAGTATGACGTTGTGGTCATCGGCGGTGGCATTGCCGGTCTCTCTACTGCTCTCCGCTTGCCGGAGCGGATGCGTGTTGCCCTGATAACGAAAGGAGCCTTTGGAGAGGGGAATACCCGCTATGCGCAAGGAGGGATCGCGGTCGCGGTGGGTGAGGATGATACTCCTGATCTGCATTTTCAGGATACGCTGGCGGCTGGGGCCGATCTCTGTAATGAAGAGTCAGTGCGTGTGCTTGTGGAGCAAGGGCCGGCGGCGGTTCGCTGGCTGATTGATATGGGTGTCCAATTTGATCGTATTGATCCAGAATATGAAGGACATGCGACGGCGGATGGCTTGTTGCTCGGTCGTGAGGCCGCCCATAGTCGCTGGCGGGTGCTCCATGCTGGTGGTGACGCAACCGGTGCGGCCATTGAGCGCGCTCTTGTAGACAAGGTACGCAAGCGTACATCTATAGATGTGTATAAGCAGACGTTTGTGAAGCAGTTGATTTTGCAAAATGGTGTTTGTACAGGTGTAGCGGTGCTGGATCGGGATGGGCGGCCTTTCGAGATTACTGCTGGTTCGACGATCCTCGCGAGCGGTGGCGCTGGTGGTCTCTGGCTGCATACCTCGAATCCAGCGGGTGCGACGGCGGATGGACTGGCGCTGGCCTGGCAAGCAGGAGCGGAGTTGACCGATCTTGAGTTTATGCAATTTCACCCAACAGTTTTGGCTGTCAACGGGACCTCTCACTTAATCTCTGAAGCGGTGCGCGGCGAAGGCGGGTATCTACGTAACCATGCGGGTGAGCGCTTCATGCCTGAATATCATCCATTGGCTGAACTGGCTCCCCGCGATGTGGTGGCGCGCGCGATCCTTTCGGAGATGCTAAAAGAGCAAGTAGAGTATGAGTACCTGGACTTGAGTCACCTGCCGGCTGAGGAAATGTATAAGCGCTTCCCGACGATCACTGCTCTCTGTCGTGAAAATGGTTTGGATCTGGCGCACGATCTATTGCCAGTTGCGCCGGCTGCCCATTATTGCATGGGCGGCGTGAAGGTTGATCCATCTGGACATACCTCGGTTGTCAATCTCTACGCGGTTGGGGAGGTGGCCTGTACCGGTGTCCATGGCGCGAACCGCCTTGCCAGCAACTCATTATTGGAAGGTCTGGTCTACGGTCTGCGTGTAGCTGATCATCTGGCGGGCCTCGATCTTCTATCCTATGACACCCGTTCAACAAATCAGGAGACGCGTCTTCCTCTGGCACTTACATTTGATACCAGGCCATTTGCGTCTGTTCGTACGTTGAATTTATTCGATGTTCGGAGAGAGACGCGGCAACTTATGTGGCGCTACGTCTCGCTTCAAAGAGATCGCACTGGTCTGCTTGCAGCCCGTGAGCGACTTGAGATGTTGGATCGACAGCTTAAAGCTGCTCGTCCTCTGGGATCGACGGATCTCAAGGATTGGTTAGAGACCACCAATATGCTGCTTGTCGCCCAACTCGTCATCACTGTGGCCTTGCAGCGTCGTGAGAGTCGCGGAAGTCACTGGCGTGTAGATGCGCCTACGCTCGACGAAAGTTTGAACGGCCATCACTATGTGTTGGTGCCGGAGATTGACTCCGCCGTCTCTGGTTCTTCATCGGAGGTAGGTTCACATGCATAAACCGTTTCTGGATCTGATTCAGCGCGCGCTTGAAGAAGATGGAGCCGCGTATGATATTACAACGCTCAGCACGGTTTCAATAGAGCAGCGCTCGGATGCCACAATCGTCACGCGTCAGGCGGGTGTAATTGCCGGCCTCGCAATGGCGATCGAAACCTTCCGCCTGTTTGATCCAAAAGTCGCCGTTGAGCAGTTGATCCAGGAAGGAGCCAGGGTGGAGGCCGGACAGGCTCTGGTGCATCTCAGCGGCTCATCGCGATCGCTCTTAAGCGCGGAGCGTGTAGCCTTAAATTTTCTGGGGCGGTTCTCAGGGATTGCGACAATCACAAATCGCTGCGCGCAGGCTCTGGAAGGCACCTCGACCAGAGTATTGGATACGCGCAAGACGACGCCCGGCCTCCGAGCTCTTGAGAAAGAGGCCGTCCGATTGGGAGGTGGGCAGAATCATCGCTTCGGTTTGAGCGATGGCGTCCTGGTCAAAGATAACCATATCAAGGCCGCCGGTGGAATTCGAGCGGCTGTGGCTGGGGCGCGTCAGACGGCCCCACATCTGCTCAAGATCGAAGTGGAGTGTGAGACCCAGGAAGAGGTGGGGGAAGCTTTAGAGGCCGGGGCCGATGTGATCTTGCTTGATAACATGAATCTAGAGCAGACTCGTGAGGCCGTAGAGTTGATCCGCCGCACCGCGCCTCGTGTGCTTATCGAAGCATCTGGCAATATTGGAACTGATCCTGCGCGCCTGGCGGCTGTTTCGTCAACGGGTGTGGATTTTATCTCGTTGGGAGCATTAACCCATTCATCGCCCAACTTTGATGTCTCACTAGAGTTTAATTGACGCAGTGTGCTAGTTTTCTCAGCCGCCTCCGGCGGCAGGGGAAGGTGGGGTGACCCCACGCCCCGTCAGGGGCTCTGGCCCCTGGACCCCGTTAACACAAAGTACGAGTTTGTGTTAACTAAACGAAACTGTTGCGCAATCTGGTAAAGGCAAGGAAGTGCCTTTACCGATTGGAGGAGGATCTTTTCAATGGCTATACAATCCACCTGTGATACCAGTCAGGAAACCCGTATTCTGCCCTTATTGTTCCAGTCGACGCGCTCCAGGCATAATCACGCCAAACGGATAGACGCGATTCCTCAAGAATATGCCTCTTTAAGTGCGGAGGAGTTGGACGCCAGAATCGCGGCAGCGCGGGCCACCCTGGGAGATCGGCTGGTCATTCTGGGTCACCATTATCAGCGTGACGAGATCATCCGGTACGCGGACTACCGGGGGGACTCTTTCAAGCTTGCGCAACTGGCGGCACAGCGTCCTGAGGCCGATTACATTGTTTTTTGCGGCGTTCATTTTATGGCCGAGAGCGCGGATATCCTGAGCAAGCCAAACCAGCAAGTGATCCTCCCGAATCCTGCCGCCGGCTGCTCCATGGCCGATATGGCGAACATCGCCGAGGTTGAGGAATGCTGGGAACTGCTGCATGAGCAGTTGGGTGAGGACGCCGGGATCATCCCGGTAACCTATATGAACTCGGCTGCCGATCTGAAAGCCTTCTGTGGTCGGCATGGAGGCGTCGTCTGCACCTCCTCCAATGCCTTGAAAGTGATGACCTGGGCCTTTGAGCAGGGGAAACGGATTCTATTCTTCCCCGATGAGCATCTGGGTCGCAACACAGGCGTCACCTATGGGATCAATCAGGAGCAGATGTTTGTCTGGAACCCCAAAAATCCCTTGGAGGCTGAAGACTCGGAGGAGCGGCTAGAAGATGCCAAAATCATTCTCTGGAAAGGCTATTGCTCAACGCATATGCGCTTCAGCGTCTCGCAGATTGAAAAGGCGCGGGCCGAGTATCCAGGTATCAGCGTGATTGTACATCCAGAGTGCCAGCGGTCCGTTGTCGAGGCCGCCGATCTCAATGGCTCGACCGAATATATTATTGAGCAGATTGAGAAGGCTCCGGCGGGCAGCCAATGGGCGATCGGCACCGAAATTAATCTAGTGCATCGACTAGCGCAGGAGCATCCTGATAAGCTCATTTTCTGCCTGGACCCGGTAGTCTGCCCCTGTTCCACCATGTACCGAATTCATCCAGCCTATCTGACCTGGGTGCTTGAGGGACTGGTCATGGACGAAGTGATTAACCAGGTCTCAGTTGACGAAGAGACAGCGGAATGGGCGCGGGTCGCCCTGGATCGGATGTTGACCCTTAAAGCCTAACTCCTTTCCATTTTCTCTTTCCATTGCCGCATAGGCAACAGCAGATGTATTAAAAATATCATATAGTTCCAAATAATGTGGAGATTGAGAGAAACCACATTATTTGTTTGATTTAGACGGTTATTGCTAACCGTAAGGGCTGAACTACATAGGCCGCTATTCCCTCTGCGGTAAACGCATCAGGCTTACATTTCCGTAAGATATTATAGGAACCGTTTACATCAGCACAGATGATCCGGCCATTGTTAGCACGATATAAGCGGTTCCGTTTGCCAAACCTTTTCCCACTAAAGGTATACTCTGTCTCATCGTCAGGCCGATACGTAGGAATGGAATCAAGATCGAGAAAGCTAGCTTTGCTCGTATAGCTCTCTTCCTGAATTTCCACCTGGATACCTACAAGTGATGCTTTATACGTGAGCATATCAATAAAGCGAGCATGGGGAATGTTCACAAAATTTTGATTATTTCGCTTCCCGGTATTGACTTCTTGCTTCCACAACGGATTTTTTCCAATGATGAGCGTGCCGATGCCTTCTTGCACTAGAAGGTCAATGATGGTTTTGCTGGCCGCATGGAGATAATGATTGACTTGGCGGTTCCGTTTGTTGGTGATGCGTTCCTTCTGCTTTGTGACGCGCTCTTGCTCTGCTTTGGGAAGGCATACCGTCAATTCTTTTAGACGCTTGTTGTACCATTGATTTCGGGTTTTCAGCGGACGACCGTTAACCAATCGAGGGATAAACCCTGCGCGGTTTGAAGTTATCGCCGCGAGATTCGTGACTCCAAGATCAATGGCTGCATAGAGAGAAGGATCTACCTGAGCCTGAATGGGCTCTTTCTGAAAAATAATTTCAACTACATAATAGCCGTGGCGGGGAACGATCCGAACTTGCCGGATTGTAGAGGGATCTTGTTGAGTTTGAACACTAACGGGAAGGTGAGTCGGTTGAATGCGGCCGTCTTGTAAAAGTGGTTTCCCTTTTGTTTGTCCGCCACATATGGATTGTATCGTATAGACCAGAAGATTGCGCCCCTCGGTCTTGTGCTTATACTTTGGAACTTTGGGGCGTCCAGTAAACTTGGAAGGATCTTCTTTGTAGGTTTTGAGGGCCTCACGAAAGCCTTTCCAGTTGCGATCCAGCACCATCAAGATCTGCTGACTGACCTTCGAGGGAAGTGCTTTATATGCCTCATGTGATTGCATCTGTTTCTGGATGCGAGCGTAGGAGAGGTAAATACCGTGATGAATGAAGGATTGACGATACTCATAATTGGCTGCATTATACAAATTCTTGGAGGCGAAAGCCGCCGCATCAATGAGTCCATAGCGCGGATCATCTCGATTGATCACATGCTGCTCTACAAGGTGCATCGTCTTCGCTTCCAATCTTTGTAACCCTTTTTCTTACTGCTCTTCTCTAGCGCCCGTAGGGATTTCCTCTTCCGCCCAGAGGGTGAGCATCGCACAGATCAGCAATGCCACTCGCCCGGGGGGGACGATCCGTGGCAGAAAAAAGCTATGCTCATACGTATCACGGCACTCGATATGCCAGCCGTCATCAAAACGAAACGCCGTATAGCTCCTGGGAAACACACAGGTCAGATCTCGTTGGGTAAAGGAAATCGCCCCGGTTTTCTCGGAAAGCTGGATGCTCGCTCGCGGTGTCACAATCTCCAGGGGATTGTCCCCGAAGAAGAGCCTGTCTTGCATCCGTCCGATGTCCTCTTGCGATCTCATGCGTCACCTGCTTTCCCTTGCCCGGCGTTTGGGAGGTCGGGCTCAGCCGCGGGAAGCGGGGCCGACCCCGGTCGAAGGAACCTGTGCTCTATTGGGATATCCAGCGCAAGACGCTCCGCTTCCACAAAGCTTCTGTCCTGATCTCGGTGGTGGCGTATCCGCGCCCGGTACGCTTTTATTGCCTCATTGTGATGCCATCGTGCCCGCATCAGCTCCACTGGCGGCCAATATCCAGGATGCTTAGGCGGCAGAAACGAAAGCAGGAAGCAGAGATGCGCCATTGCGGTGAAAGCGAGGGCCTGATCATTCTTGCCAGTCGGGTGAAGTCGCGGAGCAGGTAGCCAATTTCCCACGCCCCAAAGTCGGGGGCGGGTTTCCTGGTATCTAGCTCTTCAAAGCCTTCGCCGCACAGTTTGGAGTAGATGAGGTTAAGGGTGTGGGGAATGCCTTGCTTCCATTGCCGATCATCTTCCCCCTCTTCGGTCAAGTAGTTGCGCTCAAAACCGTCGCGAAATTTGGGATGCGTGAGTATCCAGATGGGCAGGTAGCGGGGAACTAGCAAGGAATATTCCTCTCCATCGGGGCCGGAAGCCGTGGTCGTAATCACGTCAAAGTCGTCCATCGGGCCGACCGTATAGGAGGAAGCGCGAGTGATCTGATCAACCGCATACTTCTCAATGGGAAAGTGGATCGGGGGCAGTTCCAGAGCAGAAGTGATGAAGGGGGCCATGTCAGCATGGTGCATTGTGCGTCAATCCTTTCTTGTGCTTGACGCTAGACGGGTCTCCGTTCCATACTGGAATGGATGAGTGTCTAGGCTTGTAGTTTAACGATAGCTAGACGCTGGTCACTTGGCCGGTGTTTGCAGCATCGGCCAGTTTTGCTACAACGAAAAAACAAGCTATAAAATAGTCAAACTGTGGGAGGTTGCCTTACACGTCCATTCTTTTCGTCAAATGTTTATATTGCCTAATTGTCCGAAGTGTCTATGCAAAGTATAGCGATAAGGTGTGGCTATGTCAATACTCTAAACTGCCTTATTTTCCTAATTGTCCGAACGTAGTACAATATCTTTGATAAAAGTTTTACTCCCCGTGAGAGGAAATTTCAAACCATGGGAAGAACGTCACCCCCGCCAAAGGGTTTTTACACAGCCGCCCAAGCGATCAAGAAGCTGCACATGCCCAGGTCAACTTTCTACGATATGGTTAAAAGAGGCCAGATCAAAAAAATAACCCCCCCTCATAAAAGAGATGGATATTATGCTAGAGAAGACGTGGATAAAATAGCACAAGCTCAAGAGGCTTTTGTACTCCAGTATGCTACAGACAATTCCACTTTCGAGGTTGCTCAAGAAGAAGATATAGATGGTATTGTCGATCTCAATGCTGAACTATTTGGGAGTGTTGGAAGCAACAAAAACAGAGAAGCTAGATATGCACTGCGAATGACCCAATATAAAGCCAACCCCCAAATATTCCATGTTCTTAAACAGGATGGCATAGTTGTGGGTTATGTAGGAGTGTTCCCACTAAAAGAGGAAGCCATCGAAAAAATTATGTCAGGTATGGCTGAATCAAGATTCAGAACAGAAGTACTAGCGCCAGAATATATCACACAATTCAAGCCGGGAGAGGCTGACAATGTTTTTGTTATTATTGGTGCCAAACAAAATATCAAGAAAAGCAAAATTTATGGTGCGAGGCTCATAGCAGGCATTATAGAGTTTGCAGAAATACTGGCAAGAAGGGGCATCATTATTAAGAGGCTTTATGGAACTAGTAGAACCCAAGATGGCATTAGAACAGCCAGGGGTTTAGATTTCAAACAGATAACACCTATTACAGACGAAGATCACCTTTTTCGCTTTGTGTTAGATTTACAGGAGACAATCAACCCACTCTTTAGGGAGTATCAACATCTTGCAAAAGAAGCAAAAGGCTAAGAAGGTAGAATAAAGTTTTGTATCTAGCTGTATTTGTTATATACTGTCTCTGCAAACCCGATAGCAGAGACAGTTCTGTTTCAGGCTGCATCCAAAAGATAAGTGATTACTGGAAGGATTGTTAGTAGATGAGTGATACTATAGAGATTCAAGAACAGCAGCAAGCTCCCGATTTTACCTTGCCAGCGGTAACGGGCCCAGAAACCGAGAAGGTTGTGAGCCTGAGTGACTTCAAAGGCAAAACCGTTGTACTTTATTTTTATCCAAAAGACGATACCCCAGGTTGTACCAAGGAAGCGTGTAATTTTCGTGACGCCAATCATCTAATGAAGCAGCGTGGGATCGAAGTCCTGGGTATTAGCGCCGATGATGTGCCCTCACATAAAAAGTTTGCTGAAAAGTACGGGCTGCCTTTCGCCCTCCTCTCCGACACGGATACCACAGTTGCTCAGAAGTACGGTGTCTGGAAAGAAAAGAACATGTATGGCAAAAAATACATAGGTATCAGTCGTGAGACCTTTCTGATTGATAAAGAGGGTGTAGTGCGCAAAGTCTGGCACAAGGTCACGCCAGAGGAGCACGCCGAAGAAGTCCTGGCAGCGGTAGAAGAACTGCATTTATAATTTCAAGCGTATAGAGGTGGTTGTCCTGACTGTTCGGGGCAACCACTTTTTTAATATATGGTGGTACTGCTCCTAATAGTCATGGATTTTTCGATTTTGCTTCTGGCTATGCTACAATTGCAGCGCAATTCTTAATTTTGAGTGTCTTTTTCTGATGAAAAGATAATCTAGCTGTAGGGGTTGATCGAGTATGTTTTTGAAGAATCGCCGCGTGCGGTCTTGTGGATTGTTATTGGTTTTGCTGTGCCTGCTATCGTTACTCACCGCGTGTGGCGCATCTTCCAGTCAGGCTGACCTGGCCTCGGGTACAGTTTTGGGAACCAGTACCAATACCGCGCAATACGTAAAATTCACGAAGAGCTATAGTTTCTCGATACGTTACCCCAAAACCTGGGAGTACAAGATTCACGCCAAAGATGTATACACCTTTTCTAATCTTAATGGAGTGGCTTTTCTCACGGTACAGACTCTAAAGAATATTCGTGATGACAAATCTTCTGAACAGGTGATGAACCAGGCATTTACAACCTTAGAGCAGCAGCCGGCAAGATTGAATCTCTATCAATCCAACACATCTTATCAGCTTCAGAAGCTCACACGGATCTCTGGAATCTCGAACGTCACAGCCGGTGGGAAGGTCTGGATACGCCAGAACGCGACAGCTATGATGGTAGTTCAGGCCCAGTCCACGCCGATCCCGGTGACTTTGACTGTGCTGACAACAAACCATCCTAAAAACTCTTTCCGGGAAGCAAGCTATACAGTGATTTATCTGTCCGCGTCAGATGTTTACGCTTCCGCACAGACAGGTATCTTCCAGCCGATGCTTGAGACATTTATCTTTAATGTTAAGTAGATGTGGAGAAAAAAAGAGGCATTCTTACGATGCCTCTTTTTGTTTTGTAGGAAAAAGGATTGACTTCTATCCTGGTTCATTTTATAGTATAGTATATTTGTAGATCAACTTAATCAACAATAAGCTGGTTTCCTTGCGATTTTGGGAATGTGAGAATTACTCCAAAGGATCACAGAAGCTCTCTTGGGGCGCAAGGTCGTTTACCAGGTGCCAGATGTTACCTTGTGCTTATAGAAGGAGGTGCTTTGCATGTCATCCAGTGCTGAAGAGAAAAAGAAAAATCTGTTGGAGCTTGGTGTGGGGGAGGGGAGTAAGGTAGAGCATATAAAGGCAGAAAGCCAGTATTTGCAGGGGCAGATCCAGGAAGAATTGCAGCAGCCAACCCCACGTTTTACAGAACCCCAGGTTCAATTGATGAAATTCCATGGTGTGTATCAGCAGGAAGATCGGGATCAGCGGCAGTCACGCAAAAACTCTGGTGAAGAGAAAGCATATCAGTTTATGATCCGTTCCCGCATTCCCGGTGGCATATTAAGCGCGGAGCAATATTTAATCCATGATCGACTGGCGAGCCTCTACGGGAACGAGACCATGCGGATCACCACCCGGCAGGGGATTCAACTCCATGGTATCCTCAAAGGAGAACTCAAACCGACCATCAGCGCGATTAACGACGCCCTGCTTTCAACGCTCGCGGCCTGTGGCGATGTCAATCGCAACGTCATGGCCTGTCCCGCGCCCACCGCTGATCGAGCCCATGCCCAGGTTGAGCAGATCGCCCACCAGATCGCGATGCGGCTGACCCCTCATAGTGCGGCCTATCATGATATTTGGATCGACGGCGAGAAGGTCGAGACAATTGAGCAGCCAACCGGGATCGTTGAGCCTCTCTATGGTCCAACCTATCTACCACGCAAGTTCAAGATTGGTGTAGCCTTCCCTGGTGACAACTGTATTGATGTGTATACTCAGGATATTGGCCTGGTCGCGAAAGTTGAGAACGATACTCTGATCGGTTTCACTGTTCTAATTGGTGGTGGTATGGGCTCAACCCATGGGAAGACCGAGACCTTTCCGAGACTGGCGGAGCCGCTCTGCTTTGCCACCGTGGACCAAGTATTACCGGTAGTTGAGACCATTGTTACCATTCAGCGTGATTATGGAGATCGCACGAACCGCAAGCACGCCCGGATGAAGTATCTGGTGCAGGACCAGGGGATCGCATGGTTCCGCAAAGAGCTGGAGTCGAGGTTAGAATATGCTGTTGGCGATCCCGAAAAGATTTCCTGGCAGGGCAATGATGACCATCTGGGTTGGCATCAGCAGGGAGAGGATCGCTGGTTCCTGGGCCTCTATGTTGAGAATGGGCGCGTCAAAGATACCGAGAGCGTGCGTTTTCGAGAAGGCCTGCGTACAGCAATTGAACGATTCCAACCTGGAATTCGCCTGACGGGCCAGCAAAATATCCTGTTAACCGATATCTCGGGAGAGCAGCGCCAGCCATTAGAAGATCTGCTTTCATCCTATGGGATCGAAGTCAACGCAGCGAAGCTTGGCACGAAGCGACTGGCGATGGCTTGCCCCGCTCTGCCCACCTGTGGTCTGGCTCTGGCCGAGGCTGAGCGTACTTTACCAGATCTGGTTACGCAGATCGAAGCTGAGCTAGTCGCACTGGATCTTGGCGAGGAGCCTGTGAGCATCCGTATGACAGGGTGCCCCAACGGTTGCGCGCGGCCATGTATGGGCGATATTGGGATCGTAGGCCGCTCAAAAGATCTATATAACGTGTATGTAGGCGGGGATGCTGCTAACACTCGTCTGAATACCCTCTACGTGCCCTCTGTCAGAGCTGACAACATTGTTGCGGTTCTGCGTCCACTCTTTGCCTTCTGGAAAGACAAGCGAGAGCAGAACGAAGGCCTGGGAGATTTCTGCAATCGCTACGGCGTCAGCGAATTGCAGCAGACGCTGACTACTGGTCTGCAAGCGTAAGATCCTAAATTTTCTTATAGTCAAAAATGGAAGGATATATGCCTGACTATTATTCCGCGATGTTAGATCTGAGGGGGCGTCCAGTGCTGATCATTGGTGGTGATCAGGTTGCAGTAGAGAAGGCCCGAGGGCTGCTGACGAGCAAAGCTAAGGTGACAGTCCAGTCCTCGGAATTTTGTGATGAACTCCTTGAGATGGCGGCTCGCGATGAGGTTGTGTTACGTCAGAAGGCCTACTCTCACGGCGATCTTGAGGGAGCTTTTGTGGTCGTCTCGACCAGCACCTATAATCCCGCTCTCAGTGAAGAGATCTGGAATGAGGCCCAGGCCAGGAACCAGTTAATAAATATTGTGGATCTTCCGCATCGGTGCAACTTTATTTTGCCCTCAATTCTCAGGCGAGGAAAGCTAACGATCTCTGTTTCCACAGAGGGGGCCAGCCCCGCTCTCGCCAAGCGTATTCGTCAGCAGTTAGAGAACGAGTTCCCGCCAGCCTATGAGGAATATCTAAGGCTGGCAAGCACGATTCGAGCCTTATTACGTGAACAAGGGATCTCTTATCAACAGCGAGATGATTTTTTCGGCCTCTTTTTTGAATCAGATATTCTGGCATTGCTGGTAGCGGGCCAGGAAGAGGCCGCGCTTGCAGAGGCTCGTAATTTGCTCCAGCGCTCTGAGATCATGTTATCGATAGACTGCCTCGCGACAGTAAGTAAGGAAAGGAGTGACACGGATGGTACTCTCCTCTCATAATCATACTATTTCAGAAGATCTCATTGAGCAGCCCGGACGCCAGGGGCGAGTCTACCTGATCGGAGCCGGTCCGGGAGATCCTGAGCTGGTTACCGTCAAGGCCCTGCGTCTCCTGCGGAGCGCCGATGTCGTCGTCTACGATCGTTTAATCCCCACTGCGTTACTGGCAGAGGCCCGATCGGATGCCGAGCTATTGTATGTTGGGAAAGGACCAAAGAAGCATACATTGCCACAAGAAGAGATTAATGCTCTGCTTGTCAGTCGGGCCAGAAACGGGGCTACCGTTGTGCGTTTGAAAGGGGGAGATCCCTTTGTTTTTGGTCGGGGTGGAGAGGAGGCTCTGGCCCTGGTCGAGGCGCAGATCCCATTTGAGATTGTACCGGGGATCAGCTCAGCGATCGCCGTTCCAGCCTACGCGGGTATTCCCGTTACCCATCGGGAGCATACGCCCCTGTTTACGGTTGTAACCGGGCATGAGAAGCGCTCGGGGGAGTCAAGCGTAGACTGGCAGGCAATGGCTGTGCTTGGACGGCTGGGTGGCACCATTGTCATTTTGATGGGGGTCTCCGCTCTGCCAAACATCCTCGCGAGCCTGATGGCCGGTGGATTAGCGGCAGACACGCCGGCGGCAGTCATTCAGCAGGGGACAATGCGAGAGCAGACGACAGTAGTCGCGACCGTCGAGACACTCGCAGTGCAGGCCGCGCATCTGGGAGCACCAGCGATTACTATCATCGGAACGGTTGTGACCCTTCGTGAGCAACTGGCCTGGTTTGAGCAATCCTTCGCGACCGTGGACAATATATAACAATCCTTCCACGCATCTCGAAACATCTGATGTCCTTTTCAGATGTTTCGAGATGCTCTTCCTCTTGAGAGTATATACCGCAGCTTTCCTCATCCAAAATTATTGATAAAGAAAATTTGACGGCAAAATGTTTCCGCTTTTGCTTTTGCTCCCGGTATGTAAATAAGTAGAGAGATGTTATTGAGCAAAAGGAAGGAAGGGAAGATGCCATGTCGTTAGAGGACAAAATACGCTCGACAGAAGCGTTACCAGGATTGCTCTCCTCCTGTATTTCGCGTGCCCGACTGCTGGAATTTTTAGACCTGCCAAAAAAGTGTTCGTTATTGAAACCGGCTCTGATAGCTCGATTGATAGAGGTGCTGGAGGCGGACAATCTAAAACTGGCGCAACTGCTAGAGGCGTTTGTGTCGGAACTGGCAGTTAGCCCACCTGAATTGGAGCAGTTGCTTGGTTGCACAACTACCGAGCGGCGTCGCTGGGTTGAAGAGGGGAAGATCCCTATTCTGGAATTGCGGAGCTATCGCAAAGGTGGGAGTGAGCATTCCTTCGCGGTATTTGATCGGAGAGTAGTTCAGGCGATTACGCCAGATCAGCTTGAGCAGTGGCGTCAGAGCCATCTAGAACAGGTGCATGTAAATCGGCGGCTTGGAGCGCGGTCGGGCCAACAGAGCCGCGAGCGTAACAGGCAGACCCGGCAACGGATTGAGAGTGAATGGCGGCAACAGATGCAGAGTTGGATTTCTCAGGGTTCGGCAGAGGTTGCGACGATTCTCATCTTGTGCTTCTGGACGGTCTGGGCCTCACGTTGGGCCAAGGAGAATCAGTGGAAGGCGAAGCAAGCGATAAAGCATCCTACTCGCTATCAGGCACGTCGCAAGGAATGGTACGCGCGCAAAGATCAGGCCCTGCGCCTGCTAGCGCGAACGCCCTATTGTCAGGTACGATTCTACCGACCGGGGAACCCAGATAAATTAAGTCTTCATCTTTGTGACGACCACCATGAGATGAATCGGGAGTTTTCATACCCCAATAAATGGGTTTTCTTCGCGGACTTTGAAGAAGAGGTCTCACGTTGTAAGCATTGCCTGGTGGATTGCGAGGAAAATTTTTACTCCCTGTATTACCTGGAAGTGAAGGTGAAACAGTATCCAGATCTGCATTTTTCTTTTCATATTCCCTATGGGTCTGGGAAGCTGTTTTTACCATCTCCTACCAAGCTCACGAAGGTAGTACATGAGGAAGAGCAGGATGGGCTGTTTTGTTTGGGACGAGCGTTGCTCGCGGAGGAGAAGATTGCCTTTCGAGAGCAGGATGTGCTGAGCCAGTTTGAACAGGCTCTAGATGCCGCCTTAAAAGCATTTCCAGCACCCGAGCAAGATGCACCCAAATCTCAGGGGTCTATGCTGAAGGAGGACGGCAGCTTGCTTATTTACCTGCCTTTAGTTATATAATAGATTAAGCTCAACGCACTATAAAATCAGTTTTTTGAGCTTAAGCAATTATATTTAGATATAAAGGTAGGAATGTTATGAATCCATTCGCGAATATTCGCGAGAAGCAGACGCCTCTCCCAGAGGTAGATCTAACAAAAGGAAAAAGCATTGCCGAGACGCGTAGCGTCTTGAGTCGGATGATGGGAGTCACTGATGCAAACTCGCAGGGCAATGTGCATGGTGGGTTAATTATGCATATGGTGGATGAGGCCGCCGCCGTTGTGGCGATCCGCCATGCGCATCGGAATGTGGTCACAGCGCGGGTGGAGCGCTTCGATTTTTTGGCTCCCGCCTACATTGGGAATGTGGTCTCCGTTCATTGCGCCATGAACTATGTGGGCCGTACCAGTATGGAGGTGGGGGTCGAGGTGCGTGCTGAAGATCCATTGACGGGTGAGTTGCGCGAGGTCGCCAGCAGCTATGTAATTTATGTAGCCCTGGATGAAGCAGGAAAGCCCGTTCCCGTTCCGCCGCTGGTTCCAGGAGATGACCAGGAAGCCATGATTATTGATCTGGCGCGTATTCGACGTGATCGGGTAGCGAAGGTAACGGCTGAGATGGAAAAATTGCGTCGGGAGTATCGCACAATCGATCAGACCGAAAGGTAACACATTCTTGAGATCCATGGCATACATGGTAGAGAAATCAGCTTTTCAGCGATGATTCTCCTACTGTTTCTCCGTGAAGGGATCTGAAAAAACGTCGCCGGTATGATTTATGGGTCACTTGTCACTTGGATGGCTTGCTCCCGCTAACTATACTGAAGATCGCTAGTTGTAATTCTTTGATGATCTTTTCTAAGGAGTTGCCATGGCGCGCAATCTTTACCGCTGCTATCTTTATGCGGTCTATCTATCGTTGCTGGTGTTCGCGACGATTGGTTTAGGACGCCTGCTTCTGGTGTTGTTTAATCAACCCCCGTTGAATGGTGCCGCTCCAGGCACAATAATTAGTTCGCCAACTAATGCTGAGCTGGTGCAGGCACTGGTTTTCGCGGGCGTCTCATGGGCGATTTCGGGCCTGTTGGGAGGGCTACACTTCTGGCTGATCAGGCGGGATATTCGTCATGATCCGTCGGCTGGCACTGGGGCGGTTCGCTCCTTTTTTCTGAACTTCGGGCTCATTGTCACCGTTCCTGCCTGTGTGCTGGTCGCGTCTCAGGCAGTGCTGCCTGAACTTGGGCACAATGTGACCTGGAATAATATTAGTGGTAGCCTGGCTTTTGTGCTCTGCACTCTGATATTAGGGGCCTGGCTAGAATGGGAGCGTCAGCAATTTCGGCCAGCTTCTGGTCTACCGATGGTGTATCAACGGCTGCATATATATCTGGTACAGACTGTATTCCTGTTGTTTCTAGCTCTGCTCTGGCCCGATGTGAGCCGTCAATTGATCGACTTTCTATTCCTGGGGGGAGCCGCGACCAGAGAGGCTGGGGCTCCCGCGATCTGTTTGGGCTTTCAGGCCTGCTCAGACGCTCGTAACACATTGAGCCAGCTCGCCGCCCTTCTTTGGATTGGGGCATTCTGGCTGGGCTATGGTTTTCTTTCTTGTTCGGATCTCCGTTCACTTTTTCGCTGGATTTTGCATTTTGGGGGCTTATTAACCGGTTTTGTTTTTATGATTGCTGGTTTGAAAATAGCCTTTGAACTGCTTTTCTTATTAGTAGCTGGCCACCCGGCAGGTTTACCCCAAATCTTTGGGCCTTCGGCTTCCTATAACTTTGGATCTCCATTGATCTTTGGGCTATTGGTAATCAGGATCTATTGGATCTGGTTACGGGCGGTAGGTTGTGCCAGAATCCTCTCCTCTGACTTATTACGTTTGACTGCTCTGGCATTTTTAACAGCGCTTCTGGCAATTGCATTCTGGTGGGGTGTAGGACTGACACTTGTAAATGCCTCGCAGTTCTTTTTTGAAACGGGGGTAGGCCCTTCATTGAGCACCTGGAGCAATGGGGTTGCCTTTACAGCCGTTGGGCTGGTGTATATTCCCCTGGATCTTTGGTTCTACCGTCTATCGACTCGCGCTAATATCGTCGTACCTCGCCGTGGATTTGTGCTGGTCCTTTTGAGTGGAGGGATATTATCAGGAGCGGTTGGAGCTTCCGTAGCACTCTATACCTTTGGGACCGCCATATTAGGCTCGCCATTAGCGGACTGGCAACAGAATGTGCGGGTGGGGTTGATCGCGTTCTCTATTGGGCTTGTGCTGGTATTGATCTATCTCTGGCGGGTGCGGCGAGAGCGACTGCTGGCACAGGTGGAAAAGGCCGCTGATGTGGATGCTCCGTCTAGTTTCGTCTCACTTGAACACATCCTAGATGATTTACTGGCTGGTCGTGTAAGCCGAGATCAGGCGGCGGCGGAAATTCGGCGATTAACCACTGTTATACCCACCTGGGCAGGGGAGGGATCTCCTCGTTGATAGGGAGAGAAAACATCTTTTCGTCCAGCCTGTTCCCTATCTTATAGGTCAAATGACACCAGACTATCAGACGCTTCTCGGGTATCTTTAGCGATAGAAAAAGAATTTTCTTAATCTTATCCTCAAAAAATTCTAGAGGTGATGTATATGCTATTGAGCCGTTGTGATTGTTGTGGTCTGTCTGTTGCTGGTGGTTTTGGAGAGGATTGTCCTCGTTGCGGCTATCCATTGTTAGTTGCTAAAGAGCAACAATTTTTACAAAGATCTATTGGGGATCTTCAACGTGTAGCACAGTACGGCGGAGGCTCGATGAGCGTGCTAAATCTGCTTGCGCGCTACAGTGGGCGGCTGCACTACCTTGGGTTGATCGGTCTGAACAACTCTGGGGCGCGAACCTTCTCCTCACCTGCGCCTGCTTCTACATCCGAGATTGTCTCAGTACCTCCACATTCACGCGTTACTCAACCGCTCCCGTCAGAAGAGAAGAGTGCTCAAACCTTTACGCCTGGCGTCCAACCGCAAGCCTTTTTTTTCTGGCACTCTTTTCTCTCGGATAATGCTATCTCGATCGTGGCCTTACTCGGAGCTTTTCTGATTCTGGTAGGAGCCCTGAGTTTTGTGGCGACAACTGCGGACCAGCGTCTGACGTTCGCGATTATTCTAGGTTTGCATCTATGTTTTGGGGGGGCGGCCCTGGTGATCTCTCGTGTACCGGGTTTGAACTTCGTCTCGAAAATTTATCTTAGCGTCTACGCACTCTTGCTACCACTGGTCGCCTATACATTTTATACATTGTTTCTAATTCAGGCTACTCCGCTTTCGTTACCAACGATCATTTTTCTGGCGGCGATCTATGCGGCGGTGGCGTATTCAGCGATTGCGATCACTCAGGAATTTGAGGTGTTTGCGTATGTGGGTGCGGTCTCCTGGATGGTTGCCGATCTCGCTTTGGTGGTAGCTCTCAAGCTGGATATTGTCTGGAGCATCCCGCTGGCTTTGACCTTCGCCGTTCTAGCGCTCTGGTGCTCTCATCTACTGAGATCCAATGTGTTGCCGGACTCATGGCGAATTTTAGGAACACCCCTGCGCCTGGTATCTTATGGGATTCTTGGACTTTCCATCGTAGCTTGTGTTCAGTTGCTTCAAATGGCCGTTTTGTATTCCAGTCCGTTCTCGGCGACCCGTTTCTCTCTTGTAACGACACTCCTTCTGATTTCAGGATATACAGCACTTTTGCTTTGGGTGAAGCGCAATCATCGGCAATTGCTCTGGTTGCCTGTTCTGGCCTTGTGTTCTGTGCTGACCCTGAGTTTCGCCTGCGATTTTGACGCTTCCGGCTATAGTATTGCTTTAACATTGCTGGCTCTAGCTTATGCTGGTTTGCACTGGTTTGTTGGACGCTCCTGGCCCTTGTTACGTACCTTCAATGGTAGGCTGAATTTGCTGATCTTGTTGATCTTCTGCTTTTTGCCTTTTCTGGCTGATCCCAAGATTCCGTTGTACCTGTTCAATCATGCGTACCGTAGCAGTTTTCTTTTTCAGTCTTTTATTTTTGTACCATGGGAAAGCAGACATCGGGTGGCTTTCGGTGTGTTCCTGGTTGGTCTGATTCTGACGGTGCGGGTGGTATGGTTAGAGAAGGAGTCACATCCTGTGAGCGCGATGCTCCCGGCTGGCTACCTGTTGTTCTGGAATTATAGCCTCTGCATTCTCGTGTTTGGGTTAGATCCCCTCTGGTTGTTCCTGGGGCTAAGTTTCGGTTTAGCTATTGCCTCAGTGATCGTTCGACAATCCGTGGGATCAAGGCTGGCTGATCCTCTGGATGGTATAGTCTTGATTGCTCAGACGCTGGTTGGGCTGCTCTGTCTGCGACAGCCGGGATGGGTGATTGGCCTGTTGTTTTTTAGTTTCGCAGTCTTTGACTATGGGATTCTGGTGTATCAACGGCGCTCCTTTCTGTATTGGGTACCGGCTGGCTGGTCATTGTTGGCGCTGTTTTTCTGGCCGATCTGGGCCGTCTGGTGTATTGCGCTGTTGCTTCCCATGATAACCGCGCTCGTCGCGCGTCTATATCCTGGTTTCAAAGAGGGCGAAGGGAAGCAAGGATTTTCATGGGATCTTTTGCCTTTAGGGATTGGCATAGTGTATGCGGCTGTGATCTACAACCATGATTTGCTTGTCCCCTTTTCACTGTTTAAAACCTTGGGATGGTCCCCGGCTGTCGAAGTAGACCTTGCGCTGATAGGGTTGTCCTGGTATCTAAGCGCGTTGTTAACCCGCGCGTATTGGTGGGCTGTGCCAGCCATCTGCTTTGGTGCTCTGGCTTTTAGTGTTTCCGCATCACCGATACTATGGCTTGCGGGAGTCAGTGCCGCATTTGCCTTGATTGCTTATGCCGTGAGCCAAGGCAGTCGGCGAGACTTTTTCTGGATTGTGCCGCTGTATGCGATCGCCTTGATTGGAGCCCTGATCGCCAGCGTGCGAGGCTTTGAGCAGAATCAATTGCAGGCGGTAAGCTGGATTCTGCCGGGCCTTGGGCTATTAACAGCGCTTCTAAGCTGGTTAGAAGCTTTTCCGCTGGCGGTCTGGCTCCTTCCAATCTTTAGCGCCGGTTCGATTCTGGCGATGTTTGATCTGCATGACTATAGTCGTCTGCTGATATTGACCCTGATCTCGCTAGCTTCAGGTGTGACCTTGCGTC
Organism: uncultured Ktedonobacteraceae bacterium; assembly: GCA_964247295.1. Lineage (GTDB taxonomy): Bacteria > Chloroflexota > Ktedonobacteria > Ktedonobacterales > Ktedonobacteraceae > CAXTTV01. The sequence continues at coordinate 24,754 of CAXTTV010000020.1, forward strand.
TGGCGAGATCGCTGCCCTTCGCGCGTGAGCAGAGCCGGCTGGTCCCGGCCCTGTATCTGGCGGCTTTGATTGGGGCTGTAGGGATCAGTGGTTTTGTTTCTGACCTGAATCAACCCTTTGTAGGAGCTATCCCGATCACGGTTCTTGTTTTCGCCATCCTGGCTTATGGGTTGGCCGTTTTTGAACGGCGGGTATCCTGGTTGATTTTCTGCGCCGGTTTCGCCGTCTGGGGCAGCTTTCGCATCATCGCGGTCTTTCCCGGTTGTGGATCGTTGATTGCGGATTTTGTGAGATGTAGCGGACCGAACCAGACGATTCTTATAAGCCTCACGGTTCTCGTGGTTATCGCTTGTACTCTGGCATGGATCGGACGCTGGATCAGGCGGCAGCCGGTGGAACTGTTCTCGGTGAGTTTTTCGCCACAGTTCTGGTGGAGCTGGCCCTGGTATTTACTGGCGGGATGGGCTACCTTGCTAACTCTTGGTTGGCAACTGACTGTTAATGGAAATCTTTATGAACTTTCTCTGATCTCGGCTATAGTTCTAGGATTAGCCGGTCTAGTGATTGTACTTGTAGAGCGGCAGCCATCTCTGCTGCTGATCCCAGTCGGGATCGCGGTTTTTACCCTGGCACGTCTGCATCTGGGCCTGCCTCAGATCCTGCTGGCTTTCGATCTGCTCTGGTTTCTAATATTCTGCATGCAGCCCTTATGGAGACGTTTGCGTCCAGATCTTTCCTGGGATCAAAGCTCTCCGTTACATCATGGTCTGGCCTTTCTTGGTTTGATAGGTGTGTTAATTGTGGTGTTCCTTAGTGGGGGGATCTCATCTGAAGCGGGAGATCTGGCACAGGTGGGAGTTGGGACGCTGGTATTGCTGATAGGGCTATTGACCTGGTATGCGAAGGTACAGCCTGTTGGTTTATACAAAACCAGCTTTATGTATTGCGCCGGTCTACTGGGTTCGCTGGCAATCTCCTGGGAGTTGCTGGTTTTCCACCAAACCAGAATCGACATCCTGACGCTCGTTCCAGCCAGCTACCTGATCGTCATTGCCCCTTTCTTGCTGCGTGACGACAAGATTGCTGAACATCGGCAGCTTGGGAAGGTCACGTCTCTCGTGGGAGCCGGTTTGCTGCTATTGCCAACGCTCTGGCTTAGTTATAGCGAGGTCAATCTCCTTCCGACATTGATCCTGGTGATAGAAGCCTTTGTGCTTCTGCTTTTGGGGCTGGGAACGCATCTGCGGATCTTTGTGCTGAGTGGGTTTGGATTGTTGATCCTGGGAATTCTGCGAGCTTTATTCCTGCCCTCATCAGGTTTATCGCTGCCAGTCTCCTTAACCCTGGTTGGAGTATTGTTTCTAGTATTTGCGAGCTTTTTACGGGTACTGCGCCAGCGCTTCTGGACACCTGGAGCCCGCTGAAATAGACGATTTTCGCAAGTGGGGTTCGTCAGCAGACGGGGCCTCATTGCGTGAAGCAAAAGGGTGTGTGGATGCAGTGGACACAAAACTTCGTAAGAAAGCTCGACGTGGCTAGACAGATATCTTATAATAATCAGACAAACCGTGGATACGGTTAAAGTGCTTGCATTCGCGCTTTTAAAGCATTCCGCACGGTTATATCTTCGCCTTTTCTCAGTTCAGCTATACAGTATACCTGATTATTTATCATGGATTGGGAGATGTATTCAAGAGACCACGAGGCTGAAGATATTTTTATTTCACATACACACTCTCTTTTTACTGTGCGATAAAGGCGGATGAGGTGCTTTATTGCGCGGAGAGAACGTCTATCGTCTTGTAGAGAAGAGCTGGTAATCACGTCAAAGCTGACGACGCAGCCGGTTCATTGCTCGGGAGGAAGGAATCATGGAGCTTTCGCTGCGGCTGGACACTCTAGGGGTTGTTGAGGTGAGGCATCTGCGTGTTCGCGATCGCTATCGAGATTGGCCGCCGTTCCAACTACTGGCTGCTTCACGTCAGGCCAGCATTCAGGCATACATGAGTCGAGAGATTGCTGAGCAGTTACATCAGCAGATTCTGGAGGTGGAGGCGGCTGTCGGGCTAGAAACAGGCTCAAGCGAGGATAGTGAAGAAGATTTTTTCTCTGACGAGATGCCGGCGTCACTTGAGTCACGACTCTCCGAGCGGGATGCTTCGAGCTTTTCTCCCTCCCTTGCTCAGGCTCTAGACCGCTTAAACGATCTTGCTCGTCAGCGTCTTCCAGATAGTACCGCGAATTATGGGGATAACGAGATCCCGGCTGAAAATAGTCTCACCCTTGGTGAGGACGAAGATGCTCTGGAGCAGTTACAGGATGCTTTCATTCAGATGATGGATGTGGTGCGTGAGCTGGCTGAGGAGATGGCGACGGATGCCTTAAAGATGACCGGGCGTTTTCGCTGCACGCGTTCTAATATTGGTTTCACACCAACGCGATCCGATGACGATGATGATACGGATGGCCCGCCTGAAGAAGGGGCGCTAGACATGGAAGTGGAGCTGGCTCTGGTACTTCAGCTTTTTGAGGAGGGGCGATCGAAAACCGATGATCTTCCTGCTGTTGAGCTTCAGTTAGACGTAGATGATTTTGAGCGGCTTCACGAGACACTGGATATTGCTTTAGAACGTGAGCGTCGCACACGTCGTCGATCCAAAAGCTAGCATTTTGTTTTTTTGATGAAAGTGGTGTCGTTGTGCCCAATCCGATTGTCCATCAGAACTTTGATCCCGCGAATGAAATACTTTCTTATTATACCTATAATGTTTTAACCCGGCTTTTACACGAGTTGGTTGAACAATACCCCAGGCTGGCACGGATCGAATCGCTTGGGAAGAGCCTTGAGGGGCGTGAGCTCTGGTTGGTAACTCTGACCAATCAGCAAACCGGGCCAGACCTGGAGAAGCCAGCCTACTGGATCGATGCCAACACACATGCTGCTGAGGTCACGGGACCGACGGTCGCACTTTACACCATCTGGTCCTATCTGACGCGTTACGGCTCCGATGAGCAGGTAACCCGACTTCTGGATCGCAGCGCCGTCTATATTTTGCCGCGCATCAGTGTGGATGGCGCGGAGCGCTATCTTACCACTCCTTATTTCTTACGCAGCAGCACGCGGATCTACCCCTATCAAGATGAGCAGGACGGGCTCTATCCAGAGGATCTGGATGGGGATGGAGAGATCCTCACGATGCGGATTCAAGACCCTTTTGGGGCCTGGGTGGCCTCCGCGAAAGATCCCAGGATTATGCGCCGGCGTGAGATAGATGATGAGGGGGGCACCTATTATCATCTGGTAACTGAGGGCCTGATCCATAACTACAATGGCGCTTTAATCCCACTGGCCCCCGATCGTGAAGGAATGGATATCAACCGCAATTATCCTTTTGAGTGGGCTCCGGAAGGGACCGAGCGAGGTTCCGGCCCTTATCCTTTTTCTGAGCCAGAGACGCGGGCCGAAGCCGAATTCTGGCGTGTTCATCCCAATATTTCCGGTTTCTTAACCTACCATACATATGGTGGTGTTCTGCTGCGGCCTTATAGCACGCAGGCGGATGACACCATGCCCCCGAAGGATTTAGAGGTGTACAAGTTGATAGGGGAGCGGGGGACCGCGATCACTGGTTATCCCCATGCCTCAACCTTTCACAATTTTCGGTACGATCCCAAAGAAGTCACGCATGGCGCAATGGATGACTATGGCTACGATATGCACGGTTGGTTTGGCTTTACAACAGAGCTCTGGGATATGCCTACCATGGCTGGGATCGGTCCTCGCGACTTTATCGCCTGGATTCGTTGGCACCCTGAAGAGGATGACCTGAAGCTGATGCGCTGGAACGATGAGGAGATGGATGGGCAAGCCTTTGCCGATTGGCGGCCCTTCGAGCATCCTCAGTTAGGTATGGTAGAGATCGGTGGCTGGAAGCTGAAGCTATATGAGCAGAACTCGCCTCTTAAGTATCTCCCGGAGATGTGCCAGAAGCATTGTCAATTTACGTTAGCCCACGCCTCACTTTCCCCCTATCTTGGGATGCGACAGTTTACCGTAGAGCAGGTGGCAAAGAAAACCTTTAAGATCGTGGCCGTTGTTGAGAATCGCGGCTTTCTGCCCACCTATACCAGCCAGAAGGCTTTGGAGCGCAAAGAGGTCCGACCGCTGCGGGTTGATCTGGAACTACCATATGGGGTGAAGTTAGTGAGTGGTTTGCAGCATCAAGAGATAGGGCAGTTAGAGGGGCGGTCTAACAAGCTTTCTGGTGGCTGGTTCGGCGAGGCTTCTCCGACAGATAATCGGCGATGGCTAGAATGGATAGTGCAGGGAGAGATAGGTTCCTACTGTACAGTAGTTTTTAGATCCGAGCGAGCGGGAGTGCTGCGTCAAGAGATCAGCTTAAAATAGCATCTCATTTTTTCGAGATTCTGGCATACAAATTGGTGCTCACATGTGATAGCATAGAAAATAACAGCAGACAATGAAGAGGTGCTGCTCCCACTGCTGTCCCCTGCTTTTTCTGCGTTTTCGTTACCTGGCTCTAGCCTGGGAAAGAGGATTGTATGTCAAGAGCGATTACCATCGAAGATCTGTATGGGATCAAATTTGTTAGCCGTCCACGTATCTCTCCCGATGGACAGCAAGTGGCATGTGTTGTTACCACAATTGATGAGCACAAGCACGAGTATTGTTCTACGATCTGGATGGTCCCCAGCGCGGGTGGTGATCCGATCCGTTTTACTGGTCCGTCTTCCAATGCTCATAGCCCGGCCTGGTCCCCTGATGGCCGCTGGCTGGCTTTTATCTCGGATCGTGAGTCGGATCTTAGCGATGTGAGCCTAAAAGATCAGAAGAGACTAGGAAAAGGCAAGCCACAGGTCTGGCTTATTTCAACTATCGGTGGTGAGGCTCGACAGGTAACCTATACCCAGTTTGGGGCTGGTCAACCCCTCTGGTCGCCCGACGGTAGCAAGATTCTGTTCAGCACACAGACAGGACCCGAAGATGAGGAGACCGAAGACGGGAAAGTCTTACCCAAGGCTCGGGTAGTTGATAATTTGTGGTATCGCCTGGATGGCGTTGGCTTTATCAATGAGCGCCGCCAGCATCTTTTCCTGATAGAGGCCCATGGAAGTGAGCGGCAGGAACCGGTGCAATTGACCGATGGAGACTGGGATGATGGTGAGGCCGCCTGGGCTCCTGATGGAAGCCGTATCGTTTTTACTTCCAGCCGGGAAGAGGATCGCTGGCACCTTCCCGTCCCCGATGTTTATACGCTTCGGATTGAGGGAAACCGCCCTGGTGAGCTTTCACGTTTGACCGATGGCTCCATTGCCTGTGCTTCGCCATCCTGGTCGCCCGACAGCAATCGGATCGCTTTTCTTGGGTCACTGAAGTTTGCTTCCGCTGGTCACATCAATGTGTATAGTCTTGATGCTCAGGCCACGGGTGAGAAAAAGGCTCTCTGCCTGACCGAGAAAGGCGAGGCCAGCTACGCCGATTGGCTCAATAGCGATCTGGGAGACGAACATCTGGCTCCCGCGCCGGTCTGGTCGGCGGATGGTCGGAACATCTATGCGCTGGGTGGGCATCGCGGGGCATCACGGATCTTTGTCATCCCACGCGATGGGACCAATGCAGAGGCAAAGACTCTGACGCCGGGTAATATCCATGTGCGCGACTTCTCGGCTGATCGTGAAAGCAAGCAATTGGCAATGCTCGTTGGAAGCGCGACCACCGCTCCTGAAATCTTCTTGACCTCGCCAGCCTCACCGGGTGAGCAGCATCGGATCACCAACTTTAATGATGAGCTTTTAGGAGATCTAGAGTTATCGACGCCGGAGCTTCTGCAATACACAGGAGCTGATGAGTGGCCGATCGATGGTTGGGTGATGAAGCCCGCCAACTTTGATCCCTCCAAAAAGTATCCATTGATCGTCGAGATCCATGGTGGGCCACACACCCAATATGGTTACGGATTCTTCCATGAGATGCAGGTCTTGACGGCCTCTGGTTATGTAGTGCTGTACACCAATCCCCGTGGTAGTTCCGGGTATGGGTATAAATTTGCCCTGGCTGTACGCGGTGATTGGGGACCAAAAGACTCCCAGGACATCCAGGCGGGGATCGACGCGCTGATTGGGCAGGGGTATATCGACGAAAAGCGGATAGGTGTAACCGGGGGCAGCTACGGCGGATTTATGACCAACTGGCTAATCGGGCATTCTGATCGCTTCAAGGTCGCGGTGACCGATCGTTGTGTCTCGAATCTGGCCTCATTTTTTGGGAGCAGCGACTTTGGGTTTGGATTTGCCGATGATGATTTTCTCGCGACCCCCTGGGACGAGCCTGAGGTCTACGCTCGTCATTCACCGATCACCTATGTTAAAAACATGCACACCCCTCTCTTAATTATCCATAGTGAGCAGGATCTGCGTTGTAATATAGAGCAGGCAGAGCAGTTATTCGCGGCCCTGAAATATCTGGGGCGCGAGGCGCGGTTGATCCGCTTTGAGGGTCAGAGCCATGGACTCTCGCGCGGTGGTCATCCCAAACTGCGCCTGGAGCGTTTAAAGGCAATTAAGGGCTGGTTTGATGATCGGCTGTAAGCATTAAAGATCTGTTTAGAAGGGAGAGGCATCACCTCTCCCTTTTGTTATGGCTGCAACTGCCCTAGCTTATCCCCCTCGGACTCTGTGAACCAGAGGTGTTGTTGCCTATCTATGACAATCCCGAGAGGGATACTGCCCCGAGTGGGTACTGGATAATATTGGAAGTGTTTGCTTTTTGTATCCAGCTTTGCCAGGGCATTTTCAGCGGGGACCGTGATCCAGATCTCTCCCGTTTGGGTCGCGATAATGCCATAGACCCCGCCGCTCCCACCACCGCTGGAGGGCGCGGGATAGTTCGTGAAGGTACCCGTGTTTGGGTCAAGGCTCATTACCATATTCTGGGCGAAGCCTGTTAACCAGATTAGCCCCTGAGGATCGCTGGTGACCTCCATCAGTGTAACGTTGGTGATTGGCGTCGTGAAAAATTGAATCTGCCCGCTTTTGGGATTGAGCTTTCCCAGTCGATTAAAGGTGGACTCAGTAAACCAGATCTGTCCACGCTTATCAACCGTTATACCGTAGGGATTATGCTGCTGAATACTTGACTGGGACGCCAGAGGGTAGTGCTTTAATTTTCCCGTAGCCGGGTCCAGGCTTGCCAGACTATCAGCATTCAGCTCAGTAAACCAGAGTTTGCCCTGTTGATCGATCGTTAGATCATTAGGGGCTGAGGGAAGACGCGTCCCCTGGGAATCCAGCCAGGGCAACTTATAGCTTTGAAATTTTCCCGTTTTAGGAGTGTAGTGACCGATAAAATTGGCGTACTCCTCCGCGAACCAGACGGTATCATCCTTGGCGACCTGGACACCCATAATCCCATGTTTACCGCCGGGGGGCGTCAATTGCTGAAACTGCTGGTCCTGAGGATTAAACGAGCTCAGGTAGTTATGGCCCATCTCGCCAAACCAGAGCTTTCCCTGGCTGTCAATTGTCGGGCGCATCAAGCCACTTTTCGTCGTGGGCAGGGGATACTCTTTGATGTTTCCGATGGCTTGCCCTTGAGAAGATACCGTTGCCTTAGCAGGCGTATCCGCGCAGGCCGTCAAAAGCGAGCAAAGTAGTATGATCAGGATCAGGGAAGTAGAGCGTAAAATAGAGTTCATAATCTTATTTTACCAGTGTAAGGCCAGACCCTGAATACCATCGTCTACCAGCTCACCCAGCCGGACCTCGACCAACTTATGCCGCCAGTCTTGATCGGGATCGGGTAGCCCATCGATCTCTACCCTGAGATAGTTATCGGTCAGGCCCTCCCAGAAGCCATGCTTTTTCTCCTCAATCAGCACCGTCGTTTTTTGATTGACAAATTGCTCGCGGAAGCGGCGGCTATGCTCCTGATGCAGGGCCAGCAGGCGCTCGCTGCGGGCTTTTTTCAGCTCATCGCGGATCTGACCACGCATACGGGCGGCTGCCGTTCCCTGACGGGGAGAGAAGCGAAATACATGGGTTTTCGCGAACTCTAGATCAGCGGCCAGTTGGTAAGTCATCTCAAAATCTTCATCGGTCTCGCCGGGGAAGCCTGTGATAATATCCGTTGAGATCGCGATGCCCGGCACCACCTGTTTGGCGGTTGTGATAATCGTGCGATAGCGCTCGCTATTGTAGCGCCGGGCCATCTTGCGCAGAATCGTATCGGAGCCGCTCTGCATTGGCAGGTGGAGGTGGCGGCACATGCGGGGATTCTGCCAGAGCTGAAGCCACGCATGTTGAAAATCCTCCGGTTCCAGTGAAGAGACGCGGATGCGAGGGATCTCTGTTTGTTCCAACAGGGCCATAATTAGATGACCGAGATCAGTCTGCGGCTCACCCTCGGGATGGTAGTCGCCCAGGTGGATACCAGTCAGAACCACCTCTTGATAACCCATCCGGGCCTTGCGCTGAACCTGTTCTACCACATGCTGGATGCTGCGGCTACGTGAATTGCCACGAACGGTCGGCACAATGCAGTAGGTACAGCGATTATCGCAGCCATCCTGGACCTTCATCTGCACGCGGGTGCGCGAATACTGTGGACGTAAGCCCGTCTGTTGTTCGGTGAAAGGCGAGAGGCGAGCAGGATTTTCCGGCTGTGGTTCTGGTTGCGTCCCAAAGGCCAGAAGTTCATCGCTGCCGACATGTTGGGCATCAGCCGAAAGCATTGGAAGAGGGCGACCCTGCGAAAAGGGTAGTCGCGCTTTTGCGGCAAGCTGCTCCGGCTCTTCAGAATGCTGCTTAGAAGCTGTCTTCTGGTGGTAGTGTTGAATAGCCTCTGTAAGGGTTTCTTTATCGGTATTCCCAATAACCAGATCGACGCCGGGCAGGGCCGCGACTGCGGCGGGATTGAGTTGCGCATAGCAGCCAGTTACCACCATCAAAGCTTCGGGCTGACGCCGTCGGGCCTGGCTAATCATCTGGCGTGAGCTGCGATCGCCCAAATGAGTCACGGTACAGGTATTAACGATATAGACATCAGCCTGCTCCGTGAAATCTCGTTGTGTAAAGCCAGCGGCCTGCATCTGCTCGCTGATGGCCTCGCTATCGGCCTGATTTACCTTGCAGCCAAGGGTTGCGACCGCGAAAGTTTGTGTAATTAGTGATAAGGAATCCTGCATAGTTTTACGTTCTCTTTATCCTTTTGATGGATTTGCCGCTTGTTCAACAGGCTTCTTGTATATCTGAGCCTCATCGCTAGAGGGAAGAGGGGGCAGGGTACTTTCGTCCATGCTTTTGTGCATCATGGGCAAAACAAATAGCACATTACCCAGGCCGAAAAGTGTCCCCGTCAGCGTACGCAGCTCCCATGTACTCTCGCGCCAGCCGAACATCTGCGTAATCCCATCCCAGGCCATTGGGAGGAGCATCAGTATCCAGAGCCACCAGGGGATCGCTGGCAGGCGTTTCTTTGTGAGCACAAAGAGCAGACTTCCCAGAAACATTGAGCTGTAAATCGAGAAGTTGCGAGCGCAGAAGCCCAGTTGATGGCCGAAGATATAGAAGGAGTGCGAAGGGATCTGGGCGCAGACCAGATGGAGCGAATAGAACAGCGGACGAGCAATGCTATCCAATCCAAAGAAAAACAGAAAAGGAACAGAGAGCGCTCCAAAGACCAGCAGACCTAGAAAGATTGTGAGACCAGTTGCCCAGTGATGTATGAGAAAAAGATTAACCTGGTACGCAGCTATCTCAAAGCGCTGTTTGCGCAAAGATCGCTGTCCAGATGCATGTTGTAGGTGACCCTGTTGATGGATTGCCATCGTATCTGCTCCTCTATTAGTTCTGACCGAGGGCGGTCTCCACCTCGGGCAACTCAAATCGGCCTTCCAGCACTTCCTGATTATCTATCACGATCACCGGGATGCGGTAGCGATAGCGCTCAAAAATTTCAGAGCTTTTGCGGATATCGATCTCAGTGAGCTCATAGTCTATCTCAGCAGCAGCCGCGTTCAAAAGCTCTCGCGCCTCATCGCAGAGGGAACAACCTGCCTTTGTATAGAACGTAACCTGTAGTACCCGATGCTCATTCACGTATGGTACTCCTTAGAAAATATCTTGATAGATCATAGCATGTTGGGCGTGGGCTCGCAACCCTTCAGAAAGCCGACTGAATGGTATTAAAAGTGCTTACTATAGAGAAAAGGGAACAGGTTATGATAACCTGCCCCCTTTCAGAAGTGGAAACGTTATTCAGACTCGCGGGCGCGGGAGCGCTCACGCTGGTTCAGATGGCGTTTGCGGAGGCGGATATTGAGCGGTGTCACCTCGACAAGCTCGTCATTCTCAATAAAGTCCAGCGCCTGCTCCAGGCTCATCAGGATCGGAGGAGTCAACCGGACCGAGATATCGGAGGTTGAGGAGCGGATATTCGTCTTCTGCTTTTCTTTGCAGATGTTGATTTCCATATCGCTTGGTCGGTTATTGGTCCCGATAATCATGCCTTCATAGACAGGAGTGCCGGGCTCAATAAAGGTATTCCCATGCTGCTGGGCATTATTGAGACCATAGGTCATCGCACTGCCGGCCTCAGACGCGATCATCACGCCCAGACGGTTACTGCTAATCTTGCCCTGCCAGGACTCGAAGCCAGCCAGCAGACTATTCATCGCGCCATTGCCCTGAGTCAGTGTCAGGAAAGCGTTACGGAAGCCAATCAGACCACGGGTAGGGATCTGGTACTCCATCCGAACATTGCCGTTGCCATCGGTTGTCATATTGCTCAACTGAGCCTTGCGGGGAGCCAGAGCCTCGGTCAGCGCACCAATATAATTTTCGCGCGTATCGATTGTCAGGTGCTCAACAGGCTCCAGGGTATGTCCCCGCTCATCCTCGCGAGTGATAACCTCGGGGCGAGAGACCTGGAACTCATAGCCCTCGCGGCGCATCGTCTCGATCAAGACCGAGAGGTGAAGTTCGCCACGGCCAGAGACCACAAATTCGTCTGGTGAGCTGCCATCTTTAACGCGAAGACTCACATTTGTCTCCAGCTCACGATAGAGGCGGGCGCGCAACTGACGAGAGGTCGGATACTTGCTTTCACGGCCAGCGAAGGGACTTGTATTTACCGAGAACGTCATCTTCAGGGTTGGCTCAGTAATCGCAATCGAGGGTAGGGCCTCAGGATTCTCAGGATCGGTAACCGTCTCGCCGATATTAGCGATCGAGATCCCCGTGAGCGAAACGATATCGCCCGCGATCGCCTTCTGGATCTCCACGCGCTTCAGACCATTGTAGGCCAGGACCAGATTCACCTTCTGGCGCGAAAGCTGTCCATCGCGATTAATCAGCGCGACCGGAGAAATGGGTGTAATTTGTCCACGGATGATGCGACCGATCGCGTACTTGCCCTTATAATCATCATAGTCCAGGGCCGTAACCAGCATCTGTAGAGGGCCTTCGACATCCACCTTTGGAGCGGGGATCGTATTGACAATCGTCTCAAAAAGTGGCTCCAGGCTCACCTGCTCATCATGAGGATCGAGCATCGCGACCCCATTGCGACCGATCGCGTAAAGGATCGGGAAATCAAGCTGGGAGTCGTGTTTAGCCAGTTCAAGGAAAAGCTCGTGGGTTTTCTCAATCACCTCATCGATACGGGCATCTTTACGATCGATCTTATTAATGATCACAATCGGTTTTAGATCGAGTTCAAGAGCCTTTTGCAGGACAAACCGGGTTTGAGGCATAGGACCCTCAGCCGCATCTATCAGCAGAATACAGCCATCGGCCATATTTAGAACCCGCTCCACCTCACCGCCAAAGTCGGCGTGTCCAGGGGTATCGATAATATTAATTTTCGTATCGTGATAGGTCACCGCCGTATTTTTCGCGAGGATAGTGATGCCGCGCTCACGCTCCTGATCGTTGGAATCCATGATAAGCTCGCCTACCTGCTGGTTCTCGCGGAAGATATGGCTCTGTTTAAGCAGGCCATCGACCAGCGTTGTCTTTCCATGGTCAACGTGCGCAATAATCGCGACATTGCGGAGCTCGGATCGCTCTATAAGCTTTTGTGTAGTTTCTGTCTGGGTCATGCTCTTCTTTTTAACCTGTTGAATAAAACTTGTGAGTTGGATAATAGCTGGGACTTTATGAGGCATAAGAAAACCGGGACACTTGTTCGCCCGGTAAAAAAGACTGTGTTTTTCCTGCGTTTATGGTTACTGCTCCCTATTGTATCCCCTGGGAGGCATCAACGTCAAGCGAGGGAGCGAAACATGGTACTCTAGCGAGCCTCTTTAGAGGGGCGCGCCAACGCTCTGTTATAGCAATTGGATCGGTGTTCTGACCGTTTTTACAAAATTTTAGTCGAGTTGATCATCGAACTCAACCAGATTATTATCGGGATCGCGGACAATAATGCCCCGCTGCCCCCATTGGGCTGGTTGGGGACCATCAGGTTCAATGCCTCGTGCTTGAAGATGGGCGCGGATCGCATCCAGATTTGACGAACCGATCTCAATATGGAAATCTTCAGCGCGGTTCAACATTACCAGATTTAATCGCCCTGAGCCCAAGCGGATCACCGCGTTAAAACCGGGTTTTTCACGCTCAAGTTCCGCACCTGGAAGGGCCATATACCAGGCTTTCGCGGCATTCAAATCCTTTACATGCACAGAAAGGCCCGTCAAAGATATAGAGTCAGAGTCTTCCATCTTTCTCCTCAGCGACACAAAGTAATTTTTACTGCCTCTATTCTCTTTTTATGATACCATTTTTCCAGGGTACGCGCTATCCAAAAACGGGAAACAGGATAATTGGTGGTTTGTCACGTGCTTAGCTCTCAAAAGGCTCAGAGGCATGGTTTTTACCAGTTACCAACAGCTCACGGATATGGGCGTCTACCAGACGGTAATACATCATACGTCCTGAGCGGCGGACCGTTACCACATGTTGTTTGCGAAGATTGCTAAGCTGGTGTGAGATCGTCGTATCGTCGCGTTTCATCGCCAGAGCCAGATCGCTCACGCAGAGCTCGCCCTGGGGAGCATAGAGGAGAGCATAAAGGATTTGGAGGCGAGTGGGATCGCTCAGCACACGAAAGAGGCCAGCGATCTTGCGGGCCTCCAATGTAGAAGGAATCGTATCGCGAACCTGCTCAAGAGAACTCATCTCTTCGGTAACATGTCTTTTCTGATGGTGCGACAGTATCTCTGGCATACTTAGCTCCTGACGACCTCTCGCCTTGATATATTGTATCATATCGTACCGTTCGCGCCATCATGTTTTCTAAATTCAAAGCAGATCCCTGATCTACTTGGCCAGGCCCTGCTCCAAATTGGTAAGCTGGTCGAGCATCCAGCTCTGATATGTTTTTTGAGGGGGCATTGTCTCCGTCACTGGGATCACCGGGATATGCGCGGCCTTCGCATCGTTCTGGAGCTTTGTCGTAACAGGAGAGACCGTCTGCTCATTATAGATCAGAACCTTTACCTGTTTGTTCTTCACCTGATTTTCCGTCGTAACCACAGTATTAGCGGGAGGATCGTTGCCCTCGGCCAGAGCCTTCTGAAACTCGATAGGAGTCTGAACGTTCAGTTCCATCGGCTCCGCCTGATAAAGATAGATTGTCTCAGTCAGGCCGACCGAAGCCCCTTTATATCTGGTTTTAATCTTATTCATCAGAAGATGAATAGTATTCAGGGATTGCTTAAAGGATTGAAAATTCTTATCATAAGTAGCCGTATTGGAAGCATCCTTCAGCTTCAACGTATCTGTAATTTTTTGAGCTACCGCCTGAGCATTATCCACGTTGTACCAGATATGTTCATTGTCCGGCAGCTTTGTAGGAGCGATATCGAAACCCTTGAGAACCGTACGGTCATTATTGGGAGAGGCTGAGAGCAGCTTATCCATCCAATCGTCATAGCCACCACTATTCTCAATCACCAGATTAGCCTTCGCGACCGCCTTCGCAGTATTGATGTTTGACTCGTATTCATGGGGGTCGACATTGGGGTCAGAAAGAATGCTCGTGACATTCACATGATCGCCACCGATCTGTTTCGCGATATCCCCATAGAAATTCTCAGCCGCCACCACTTGAAGGGTCGTTGAACCTGTAGAGGAGTTACTCGCAGAAGAGCCGCCGCAGGCGCTCAGCAGCAGAATTGCGGCGGAAAGAAAGAGAAAGAAAGGAAATGAATTCCTTAGAGACATGTGGGTTCTCCTATACCGAAACTGTAAATGAAGAATAATGATACCAGGTATCCTTAGTATAGATACCACATTCGCTATAGTGTGTCAATGATATGTTGTCTCATTAGAGGTAGACATAGAAAGGACGTGTGGAAATAGACGGAGTAGAATTCCATCAAGTGGAGGAGTTAGGGAAGGACTGTTTCCTGCTCACTATCATCCCTGATGGTTTTCCTATAGTCTTTATTTGTGGAGATAAAGTGAGCAGGAAGGATAGAGGAATTTACGGTTCGGGAGGGACAAGAGGGGGAGTGGTATCTTTAGCGCGAGTTGTCCGGCGTTTTGTGCGATGTGGGGAGGTAGAGGCAGATGGATTGGCTGCGGAAGTTTGTTGGCGAGAGACTTTTTCGCGGATCAAGGTGATCTGTGAATGGACGGCTTGGCGAGACTGCTGAAGCTGTCGGGCGATTTCGGATGGTCGCTCACCGTCGACAAGATAACGGCAGATAGTAGCTTGTTTTGCCGTCAGCCCGATATCGGGATGTTCCAGGGCGGTTTTCGCGAGATCTTCCAATTCGCCGTAGCGGCTACGTCTATAATCGTTTAGATCAGTCACAGAGAAGAGCCAGCGGTCTACAACGCGTACTCCCGGAATTCTTCCTGCTTCAACCAGATGCATGAAGTGCCAGTAACTCAAATCAAGTTGTTTCGCGGCCTCATGCGTCGTCAACATTCCGTTCAGGTATTGCAGGTTATAATGAAGTTCTTCGCTCCTAAGGGCCATGCTAGACGCCTTTCTACGGATTGCCGTACTTTTATTTGCAAGGCGGACAAACGTAGTCAAACTGAGTATACCATACGCATAGATTTATCACAAGTATAGAATTTTTTTCTATGAAAATTGTATAACTTTTAATGTATATCTGAAGTTGTAAAAAAAAATAGAAGCGGTGTTCGCTTTATAATTGTAAAAAAGCACGTAGTAAGGAGAGACGCTTTGCAGGAGTATCATGAGACCTCCTGCAAATGGGTACGTTCGTTGAGTGATTAGGAATTGGTGTGAAAGAGCGTCGCGACCTTCATTGCCAGCATCATATCGCCCTGAAGTTTAAGTTTGCCACTCATGAACGCACTGGTAGGATCAAGCTTGCCCTCGGCGATCGAGAGCCAGTTTTCATCGGAGATAGTAAACGAAACATCTGGTTTCTCGACGCCGCCAGCGATTGTCTCGGCGGTGCCATCATGGACTTTTACAGCCCAGACGCCAGCCTGATCACCGGTGATATTCCATTGGAACGTTTTATCCATCCCAGAAGCGGCATTGGAATTCAGCCGGCTGGGCATCATCTCGAAGCTTTCTGCAACGGTCATTGTTGGAGAACTCCTTTTTCTACAAGCTAAGGAGAAAAATATCTCCCGTATTTGCACTTCTTAAGTATACAGCCGCTATTTCGTAAAGTCTAGTTTGCCAGTTAGCAAGTTAGCAAATTTGCGGATAGCGTTCCCTCTTTCTTGCCAGAGCTTTTCTATGGTATTCTAATTCTGATTTTTAGGAGTGATTAAATAGAATCTTTATGGGTAGAGTGCACTATAAAAGAATTGGAGCCCTCACATGGTGAGTGATAGATTACGCAGAGTGAGAATCGAGGGTGGTTATCTCAACTTTAATTCCGCCCATTTTATTACCTATGGAGGTAAATGTGAGCGGCTGCATGGACACAATTATGGTGTAGAGGTAGAAATTGAGGGTGAGTTGAACCAGGATAAGCTTGTGCTGGATTTTACGGTTTTAAAACGCCTGACCCGAGAGATATGCCGGACGATCAATCATCGGTTTCTGCTCCCTGTCCATAACCCTCATCTACAAGTCCGATCGACCGACCAGGAATGGGAGATTGTATTTGAGGGGCGACGTTATATTTTTCCGCGCGAGGATGTTGTGGAGCTACCAATTGATAATTCAACTTCGGAGCGGTTAGCTGAGTATATTTGTAATCAGATCCTTCAGGCGTTACAACCA
>CAXTTV010000021.1:0-40225 GCA_964247295.1 uncultured Ktedonobacteraceae bacterium
GTAATCTAATGCATCTACCCTATCAGAATTATTACGACAACGCAAATGATGCATTTCGTGTACGTAGGTGAAAATAGTATTACTTTTTGTATCATGATAATCAATAGATACCTCGTTTGCTTCCTTCCGAAAAAAAGATCCGAAATTAACATTCATTGTAAGGTTAGGCATGTATTTATCGTGTATACTCAATGCCTTTCTTCCCTCATCACTCATTAATAACATTTCCTTAACAGAAATACTTGTCTTTTCCTTACAGTGAAGATCCAATTCCTCTAAATCATCCAGGACTTTATCACTGAGAACAATGTTCTCAACAATTCTTTTTTCAGAGGCTTCGATCTTTTCTATGGTTCCTTTTTCGGTCAACCGCAAACGCTGGTTATCACTCGCATTTTCTGGCTTTCCCTTGTTACCATCATTTGATTTTTTTCCAAAGAATTTAAGGAAACCTTGGGGGCTTGGATTTTCTAAATCCTGAGTAGGGGTCTGTCGCTCGACACTTATATCTTCAATAAGCTCCTTTTTTTCTACATCCGAAACAATATTTTCAGAGATGTTTTTGGACTGAACCTTTTCTTCAACTTTGGAGGAATCTTTTGAGCTCCTATCCACTGTTTCAGAAACAGATGCCTGCTGCGGCATCCCTGTTTTTTCTGCTGAGGTTCTACGTTCGGAAATAATAGAGAAATTTTGAGATCTTTTCCAGCTTTTTTCGATCTCGGCGGATCGGTCTTTTTTCTGTTCAGGCTTTTCTCGCCTGCGCCCTCTGTTCTCCAAGCATCCCTGCCTTTCCTACAATGTCTGCATATACATAGGTATTTGTGAACGCACAAGAGAACGATCTTTAAAATCGTTACGGTGCTCTTCTCTGATCTGGCTATAGGGGAAATACGGCACTAGATAACAGATCAGGCTTTTATTATGACAGGATTAACAGGGGATTGTGTAGTATATTTTGTCGATTGATATGTAAGTACAGAGTGGGACCCGTTCCCAAATGCCGCATGCGGCGTCGACAATTTGGGCAGGTCCCGTTGCCAACCACCATGCCAGCGGCGGTCTCTACCGTTTGGTACCGAGGTGGCCGCCGGTCATAAGCAAACCTAACTGCTCTTCCGAGGTGTCTGAGGGGACGATATCAACGATCTTGCCTTCATACATGACGGCGATCCGATCTGAGAGCGAGCGGATCTCTTCCAGTTCGGCGGAGATGAGCAGGACGGCCTTACCAGCATCGCGCTGCTCCACCAATCGTCGATGGATAAATTCGATGGCTCCGATATCAACACCTCGGGTCGGTTGGGCCGCGATCAATATCGCTGGATCGGTGGAAAGCTCGCGGGCGATGACAACCTTTTGCTGATTACCGCCCGAGAGGGAGCGCACCGCTGCCTGTGAGGAAGAGGTGCGTACATCGAACTCTTCGATCAGCTTGCGCGCAGTCTGAGCAATCGCTTTCAATGAGAGCACAAATCCCCCTTTCGAGAAAAGCGCCCAGTCCTGACGGCCAAGGATCATATTATCCTCGATCGAGTCGGTCACGACCAGTCCGCTGCCACGCCGATCCTCAGGAATATGTCCAACACCAACTTTGCGCACCTGACTTGCATCCAGGGTGGTGATATCCTCAGTGCCAACAACCGTCCCATTTTCAATCCGGTTCAGCTCGATTTTTCCGCTGGTCACTTTGCGCATGCCAGCGACCACCTCGATCAGCTCAGACTGCCCATTCCCCTCGACACCAGCAATTCCGAGGATCTCACCAGCTCGCATATCCAGGCTGATACCATGAAGCGCCTCCAGACCACGATCTGAGCTGGCATGAACATTCTCTAGATGCAGCGCAACTGGGCCGGGCTGCGCCGGCTTCTTTTCTACTCGCAGCAAGACGTCACGACCAACCATGTAGCGTGCGACCTCAGCCTGATCAGTATCCTTTGTGATTAACTGACCAACATTCTGACCACGGCGCAGCACTGTAATCGTATCTGAAAGCTCCAGAACTTCGCGCAGCTTGTGCGTGATAAAGATGATGGTTTTGCCCTGTGAGACTAGCCCACGCAACACGCCAAACAGCTCAAAGGTTTCCTGAGGAGTTAGCACACCCGTTGGCTCATCCATAATCAGAATATCGGCTCCCCGGTAGAGAACCTTGAGGATCTCTACCCGCTGTTGCAGGCCCACTGAAAGCTTTTCGATCCGGGCGTCGGGATCGATCGGCAAACCATACTGCTTGCTTAGAGCCAGAACATCGGCACGCGCCTTTTTCAGATTATAGGTGCTACCCAGGCCGCCCGGTTCACGGCCCAGAACAATATTCTCCGCGACCGTCAGAGGGGGGATCAGCATAAAATGCTGATGGACCATACCGATCCCTCGGGCGATCGACTCGCGCGGCCCCCTTAAAGAGACCGTGGTCCCATTAATTAATACCTCTCCGCTGTCCGGCTTAATCAAGCCATAGAGAATATTCATCAGCGTAGACTTACCCGCGCCATTCTCGCCAACCAGGGCGTGAATCTCACCTTTGCGCACCTTGAGGTTTACATGGTTGCTGGCAACTACGCCCGGCCAGGCTTTGTAGATATCGTGCATCTCAACGGCGAAGGGAGCGGCTGACTCCAGCGTTGGAGCCATCGCAGTAGATTCTTGCATCACAAAACTCCTTTAGTCCGTTGTGCCCGGCTCATAAGGAACGCCATCGGCGGCAGGAGCCGTGGTACGACCAACCAGACCGATGAGTGCGACCAGAGTCAGAATATAGGGAAGGGTCGCCAGTAGATTTGGAGAGAAACCGGTATCTTGCAGACGGGTACTCAAGGCCTCACCAAGCCCAAATACCAGACAGGCCAGTCCCGTCCCGATCGGCGTGTATTTGCCGAAAATCATCGCGGCCAACGCGATAAAGCCGGTACCGCCAGTCATATTAGAATTAAAGATCCCGGCGATCCCCATTGAGAGGAACCCGCCACCCAGACCAGCCAGCATCCCACCGGCAATTACACTGCAATAGCGAATTGTCCGCACGCTAACTCCTGCCGTATCGGCTGCATGTGGATGCTCGCCGACAGCGCGGATGCGCAGACCGATATTTGTACGGAAAAGCAAAAACTGGATCAGCAGCAGGATCACAATCGCGACATAGAAAATGATATTCTGCTGAAACAGGATCGGGCCGATAAAAGGGATCTGCGCTAGGGGACCCCAGGAGATCATCGGGAGCCGCAGATTATCCGCCAGACTTTTCACGCCCTGTCCCTTTGTCTGCACAAACAAAAGATAGTTGGTCAGGCCAAGCGCCGCGATATTAATCGCGATCCCACTCACCACCTGATCGGCCTTAAAATTGATTGAGACAATCGCATGAATAAGCGCCATCGCGCCGCCCGCGAGGATCGCCCCGATCACGCCCAGTAGCACATTATGCGTCGCCAGATCCACCATGACGCCGACGTACGCCCCCGTCAGCATCATTCCTTCCATCGCGATATTAACCACACCACTCCGCTCAGAGATCACCCCACCCAGAGCGGGCAGCAGCAAGAGAGCGGCGAATTGTAAGGACGCCTGCCAGAGATCACTGGACGTAAGCACTCGTAAAAGAACCGTGAAAAACATGTTGTACCTCCTCTAGCGGCCTCGCCTGGGCTCATCCCCTACGCTATCATTCGCATTCGTAACGCCAGCTCCCTCAATCTCCGCTATCGGTCGACTCTCGACCACACCATCGGTCTGATCCTCAGAGGCCTGCTCAGGAACATCTTCAACTACAGGCTCCTGAACAGCATCAGCGCCGGTCACCGGCGTGGTTAGAGAGGGCCGCCGGGCCAGCAGACCAGTCGCGGACCGTTGAATCGAAACCAGGAATTCAGCCGCGATAGAGAAAAGCATCAGCGCCTGAAGGATATACACCAGATCTCCTGGTACATTGGCGTTAAGCTGCATATAGGTACCGCCCTGACGCAAACCACCGAAGAGAAGCGAGCCAAACAGCACGCCGATCGCAGAGGTCCGACCAATCAGCGCTACACCGATAGCATCAAAGCCCGTGGGATCAGTGCTAAAGGTCGTCGCGATCAACTGGTTTGGGAACTGGCCCATCAGGCTGACAGCCCCAGCCAGACCACCAAAGGCCCCAGCCAGCGCCATCGCTAGGAACAGATGCCGCTTTAAAGAGATACCAGCGTAGCGCGCGGCCTGAGGGTTTTGACCGATCACCCGCAGATTATAGCCAAAGGTTGTACGCATCGTCAGAAACCAGTAGACAAGCAGAGCTGCCAGCGCCAGAAAGATCCCGGTATCAACCGTATACTGCTCCGGTTGAGAGATCGGAGGAAGCACGCGACCAAGCGTATTATTATAGAAGACCGAGACCAGAGGAAGAGTTGCATTCGAGGCGAGAGAAGGCGTCTGGTTCGCCTGATTGGGTGCCTTGAGCGGCCCGTTAATCAGATAATCCGTGACGTTAAAGGCGATCCAGTTCAGCATGATCGTCGTCACTACCTCGTGCGCGCCACGCCAAGCCTTGAGCAGACCCACAATCCCACCCCAGATGCCCCCCGCCAGCATGCTGGCAACAATCATCAAAGTGATCAATACTGGGGCTGGCAGAAACGTCAGCTTCAGGCCAAAGATCGCCGCCGTTGTCGCGCCGACCGCGATCTGTCCCGCAGTCCCAATATTAAAGAGACCAGCCCGGAACGCGATCGCGACAGAGAGACCAGCCAGAATTAAAGGAGTGACCTTCACCAGAGTATAGGTAATAAACTGGGGATCACCGAATGAACCCGTCCAGAGAGAGCCATAGGCACTACCTACCGATCCTATTCGATCAAAAACTGATCCCTTAGAAGTGAGCAAGATCACAACCGCTCCAGCTAGAATTGCCAGCAGGATCGCGAATAGCGAACGGCTCACTGGAGTCGCGGCCCGACGTATCCAGACGAGAAAGCCAGATGCGGGAGGACGAACCTCAGCTTTTCCCCGTGGCTCTGTGTGTACAGCCATAAATGTCAGCTCCTATAAAAATGATGGACAACCTTTAGTAGAAGGGGAGGAACACAGGTAAGCCGTTCTCCTCCCCCCGCCTCCAATGGTAAATATAGGTGGTTCTGTTGGAAAATGACGGTGGGAGAGGGAAGATGCTCCTTGGGTGCGGCGTAGGACGGCGGTTGAGCGCCGTGAAACATGCCGCATCTGGCACACCGCGCCACGCCTCCGAGTCACATCATCGGCCCCGTAGCCTTGCGCATGTTCAAGAACAGCGCTCCTCCCGCACCTCAAGGGCGTTTCCTTTTCCCATCACCCTCGCCATCGCTGGTAGATCGGGTCACGTGTGGACCCGTGGCAAAGGGCATCGCTCCCGTCACGCACGTGGGCAGACCTACCTCTCCTTCCAACCTTGGAGCGTTTCCCAGTCTTTGACATTTTCCAACAGAGTCAAAGGCGTTCAACCTACAATCTCACGGATTGCTTGATTCTATACCGAAAAAGCGTAGCGCGAATCTTGGATAAAGTCAACGCTTTTCTTAAGCAAGATTCTAAAGAAGATAAAAAAGAGGAGCAGCGGGTTGCTGCTCCTCCTATCAGTAAGCCAGAGTTACTTGCTTACCTCGGTCGGAACCGTGATAGAGCCAGCCTTAATCTGATCCGCCAGCTTATCCGCCGCTGCCTTAGCATCCGCCGGAACATCTCCGGAGACAGTGCCGTAACCGACACCATCCACCTTCAGATTAAAGGTCGCGGGCGTGCTCGTAAACTTATTATCAGCAGTCTGCTTAATCGTCTGATAGACAGCAGTATCCACACGCTTCAAAGCGCTAGTCATCACATTCGCATTAATCTTGCTCTGATCGGCATCCACACCGATACCAAAGACATTTTTCTCTTTGGCCGCGTCCAGAGAACCAATGCCACAACCACCGGCAACCTGGAAAATGATATCTGACTTGTGCTGGTTAATCTGACCCAGGGCCGCATCCTTACACTTAGCAGGATTGCTGAAGTCCTGAGAGTAGCCAACAACGATACTGACGTTTGGGTTCACCTTTTTCGCGCAATACTGATAGCCAGCGATGTAACGGTTCACTGGGGGGATCGATAGACCGCCGACCGCGCTAATCGTATTGTTGCCGCTAAGCTTTGAGATCTTGCCTTTGCCATCCAGCTCCATCTGACCGGCCATCGCTCCCACCAAACAACCGGCCTCCTGCTCCGCAAAGCCCAGGGGAGCCACGTTCGGCAGCTTGTCACAGTTGCCACTGGCATCCTGAGCGCATCCATCGATAATGCCAAACTTCTTATTCGGAAACTGCTTGGCAACTTTATCGAGAGGAGCTTGCATCAAAAAACCGACCGCAATCACCAGATCAGACTTCTGGGCAGCCTGAGTAAGATTATTCACATAATCTTTTTCCGACTGCGTTTGAATGACGCTTTCTTGAAAACCCAACTCGTTCCGTGCTTTAGTATAACCTTGATAAGAGAGCTGGTTAAAGCCGTTATCGTTCAGACCGCCAATATCGGTAACCAGCGTTACCTTGATATTAGTAGTTTTACCACCACTACTACTACTACTACTACTACTACTACTACTGCCACCAGTGTTGCCGGTGGTTGAGCCGCCGCAGGCGGTCAACACAAACGAGAAAATAACGAGGAGAACTGAAAGTCTGGCCGCGCTGCTCAACTTCCGCATATATGTTATTCCTTCCATGCATCAACAAATAAAACCCAATGAGGGAAACTGGTTTTCCTATAATAATATACTCTCCTCCGGACCAAAACCTCACACAAAAGAAAGGCACCGAGAAAAATCAAAAGTGATTTCTCCGGTGCCCTAATAAGTAGAAAGGATCAGACACGGATCTCTTCAAGCATCGACAGGTTCACAAAAAGATCGCAACTCTGTCTCAAGGTAGCGGACATAGCCTCATCGAAGGCCGCGACCTCAACACGCACACCGTGATCTGAACAGTAATCTAGCATCGGCATAAAGTCGCTATCACCACTGACCAGGACCACGCAATCCACAGAGCGTCCATCAACCAATCGCACCACATCCATACACAGATCCAGGTCCAGATCAGCCTTTTTCGCGCCACTGGAGAAGGTTTTGTAATTTTTGGTTGTGATGCGGTATCCCAGTCCTTTTACAGCCTGCAAGAACATTTGCTCATCTCCAGGCTGGGGACTGGTGGGACAATAGGCGTGAGCGCGAACCAACCGGCGGTTACCTCGAAGGAAGTCCAGCAGCTTGCCAAAGTCGATAGAGACGCGGAGGGTCCGAGCCGAATACAGCAGGTTGGCCACATCCACAAACACGCCGACGCGCTCATTTGAAGGGAACGGTGGCAATGAGACCGAGATATTGGTCGGACTCTGATTGGCGCGTCGCAGCTCAGTCACCATGCGATCGGTCTGGCCCTGGATCGCCTGGACAAGCGAGTTTGTCAACTGGTTCAAGGAGGCAGAGGGGATATCTCCACCCCGGTTCGGACTGGGATATCCAGGCGTTCGCTGTTGTACCTCGGTCCGAATAGTGCGTGCGTTATTGTGCATGGTAGTGCTACCACGCGCGGGCGATGGTTCAGGCCCCATGAAAGGTCCACTGGTATCCTGCCCCTGATTCATCTGGCTCACTGTATAACCAGAGACAATATTGTAGGGAGTAGCAGAGATCGGCTGAGAACCATTGGTCTCTGGCAGGGCCAGACTCCGAGGCATAGTTACCGGGGAGGCTGGAGTAGGGATTGGCGTCGGCGTCGGCGTCAACGGTGTCACCAGCTCTGGTATAAGCGGCTTGGCCGGAGTTGAAGCGCTCGGAATTGTCGTTGGCGTAGTTGTTGAGCGACGACGACGGCGACGGCGCGGAGCCGCAGCCTGTAACTCCGAATACTCCAGAGGCGGAAGATCCTCAGGGGTGATCTCCGGCTCTTCATTCACCTTTTCTTCAATTGCACTGGCGGCGACAGCCGCTGCGGCTACCTGCTCTTTCTCTCGCTCCCGGCGCTCATGACTGGTCGTCCGGCGACGGCGCTCCGGTTCCACAGAGACTTCTGTTTTGGCGACCGGCTGCTCAATACTGGAAGCCGCTTGTTTTATCGAAGCCTCTTCCGCTTTGACTTGCTCATGCGTCTGATGGCCGTTATTATTCTGGGCCTGTACGTTTTCTCCATTCGCCGTCTGATGACCATTCGTCTCTTTTGCTTCCTTCACCTCTTTAAAGTCATTGGTCTCTTTTGACTCCGGGGCGCGAAGCTGCGGACGAGTAGGTGCGGCGGGAGCACTGGCGGCTGCCGGGCGATCAAAACGATAGCGACGGGCGGGACGAGACTGCTCGGGCTGAACCTCTTCTGAGGTCTGAGTATTCTCAGCCGCAGTTTTTTCAATCTGTGATTCTGATACTGACACTTCGTTTATAGAAGCCTCCTCTCGATGGCGCCCATGGCTCTGACGAGCTACGCGGGGGCGGGTAGTAGATTTCCCAAATGTGGGACCGCTCCACTCACTTGTAGTAGATGGTGCAGGCCCGGCTTTCTCAGCCGGGGTTTGAGCTTCCGCGACTGGAACCTCTTCTGAGGTCTGATTTCCCTCAGAGGACTGAGCAGTCTTTGCAACGCTCTCAGCCACAACCTCATCGGCGATTGTCGCGGCCTCAAGAGCCTCTACCACCTCAGCTACCTCAGCCATCGCAGTCAGATTGGTTTCTGCCTCAACATTCTGTTCGATAGGAGGGATCTGGGACGCTTCTACTTCCGAAGCGTCAGATGGAGCAATAAACAGGGAAAGAGTTTCGGTTGGGGCTTCATGTAACTGGGCCTGACGGAACTCTTCAATAAAGTCAGTAAATGGCCTGACATCGACCTCGTAGGATAACACCTGCTCCGGCAGGACGATCTCCTCTTGTTCATGGCGAACAGGCTCTTCCATCTTTTCCCCAATTGTATCGGGTTGGACCTCCTGCTTCGGCTGCTGAACGTCTTCAGCTTGTAGCTCAATACTGCTCACAGATGGCTCTGCCTGCTGCATCTCAAGTCCCTCCTGTGCAACATGCAAATCAGGAGAAGCAGGAGCGTGCACATCAGTATACTCCGACCGACTGGATACGTCTCCAGGAAATTCCGAAGAGTCAAAGCGGTTAGAAGGCTGCTCAACGCTGGAAAAGTGGGTAGGAACCTCACTGCTCGGCGTTTGATCGGCTATGGGCTGATGATAATCATCAGAGGGAAGCTGCTCGTGAACAGGGGTATTGGACGATGCAGGACCGTCTTCCCTATGTACAGCCGGGGCTGTCTGTTCGTTAGAAGCAGGGGCGTCATGATTCTCAGAGGCAGCCTCAGACTGCGCGACGGGGAATTCAGCGTCGCCGTGCTCTGGTTGAGTATTTTCTATTGTCACTAAGATCTCCAGTCTCAGTAGACCGGGCCGGAACGCAAGTGCCAGTTGTAAGGTGAAGAGTATTGAATTACAAAGACAGAAGGACAACTCTCCTCTAACCTGACTTATTCATTTCTACAACGGGAGCTCGTAACTTCCATTCACGGCAGCAAATGACAGACGTGCTGTACCATGAACATCTCAGAAAGCTATCGATCCGCGTTGCGCGAAGGGAAAAAGGATAGACAGCGGTAGCAGGTCCTGCTGACACGCCGCCTTCTATTAAGCCAGATATACATTATGCTCTGCTACTTGCTCAAAAAAATCGGGACCGATCCGGTCTTTTCTATACCGTTTGTTTTGCTGATTAATCTTGTTGAATGCCCCCGGATAACGGCGGAACGCCGGAAGGCATTGAACGTCCAGAGGTTAAAACATCCTCGGACGTTTCCCCCATAGAAGGCGAATGATGGTTATTGTCGTTGCGTCCAGGCTGGTGGACAGGCGATTGGGAGAGGACGGCAGCAGAGCTTCTCTTGACGGAAGTCGGGAAGGTTGCTTCTCTCCAAACATGCACGATGCGTTGGATCGCGGTGACATGTGTAAAGACAGCCAGGATCACCAGAGCCCAGATGACAACGCCGAATAAAAGGCCGATAGCCAAAAGGACCACTCGTTCGGGGCGAGCAAGCAAACCAGTTTTACACTCTAGCCCCAGTCCTTCAGCACGTGCTTTTGTGTAACTTACCAACAACGAGCCGACCGCTGCCATATAAATCAACAGTATCATCCACCACTGTTCTGAGCCAAAGGGCCAGAGAGTGTTGTGCATTCCGGGATACTGCAATGCGTAAATGAGCAGACCACCCAGAATTATTACTTCGGAGAACCGGTCGAGCGTCGAGTCATAGAAAGCGCCGAAGGTGGAGGCGGCGTCACGAACGCGCGCCATCGCCCCATCAAACATGTCAAAGACGCCAGAGAAGAGCACAAACAAGCCACCTATAAACAGGTTCCCTTGTGCTATCACCAGCCCTGTTATGATACTTAACATTAGCCCTACGGTGGTTAACATATTTGGCGTTATACCAAGTCGGGCGAATGGACTGACGAGCAGTGTGACTAACTGCCTTGCTCTTTGCTGTACACGTCTACTGAACATAGCTTTATTGTACCATACTTGCTGGTCAGGGGACTAGGGTGTTTTTTTACCTTCCGTAGGAAGTATTCAAAAAGGTTATGGGCACCGCCACACACCCCTCTCTGGAGGGCTGCCGCCCTCCTACACCTCTAGATTGTTAGATAATGCCCATGTTATAAGTCAGGCGAGCATGCTCTTTTCTTTCAAGCAATAGTTCTTGATAATAGGCCAGAATACTCTGAGCTAACTGCGGCCAAGCATACTGCTTGCTTCTCTGTAGGCCCACGCGGATCAGGTTTTGACGTAGCGATTCATACTGGAGGATCTGGCTCAAGGCGTTCGCCAGGGCTTCACTGTCTCGTGGCGTGGCGAGGAGGCCATTGACGGCGTGGGAAACAACGGTGGAGTAGCCAGCAATGTCTGAAGCGACGACGGGTATGCCCGCTGCCATCGCTTCTAATAAGATGATGCCCATGCTTTCTCCACCGGTGGCCGGGGCACAGAAGGCATCGGCACTGGCAAAGTACCGGGGGAGATCTTCGTCGGAGACATATCCAGTGAATAGAACGTCATGCCACCCCTGTTTCTCGACAAAATGCTGAAAACCGGCCCGTAAACTTCCCTCTCCCACGAAGATAAAGCGGGTGTCTGGATGGCGCTCGCGAACACGAGGGATCGCTCGAATCAGGTATTTAGCTCCTTTTCGTTTCTCAAAACGACCCACAAACAGAATATTTTTTTTGCCATCCATGAGATTGGGAAGCGGCTCAATTGTCGGAGAGAAACGCTCCAGATTGATCCCATTAGGGATCACACGGTAGTTGGAGGGAAAATAATGTGAAGCGAAGTCCTGAGCGACGGTCGAGACGGCGATCCGGCCCGCTAATCTACGAAAATAGGGACGTAAGAAGGGATGTGCTGAGGCATATGCCAGATAGGGAGTGGAGGTCATTCCGGCCTGCGCGAAGGCATGGAAGGTACCAACATTAAGCGTGCGTGAGTAACGAAGCACAGTCAGATTTAAGCCAGGAATTAACGGCTCGTGCAGATGCACAACGTCAAATTTTTCCTGTTGCAACACTCCATATACATGCTTGCCTAGAGAAGGGCTAAGAGAGATCCGAGCCAGAGATCCATTGATGGGAAAGGCGGTTGTTCCTCCTAATTTGTACACATGATCTTCAACCAGACGGCCTCCGGCTCCGGAAGCGGGGGCAAGAATGCGGACATCCTGTCCTGATCTGATAAACTGATCCGCCAGGTGGCGTACGTGCTCACGCACGCCACCTGGATAACTCCAGTCATAAGGCGATACCAGTGCTATTTTCACGCGCCACTCCTGCGCTTTTATTTCCCAGTAGGCATAACCTACTTGCCTTTTCTACGCAACCTGTAGCTCACGGTTGCGATTTCGCTTACGGGTGACCAGATGTCCAGCGATACGAATATAGTCATTGACGGTCCAGAGGCGACCACCTGGAGCGCTTAACCCTCCTTCGATGGTTTTACGCACGTCTTCAGCCGTTTTTCCATCAAACCAGGTCCGCCCACTTCCAATAGCTTTCAGGGTGTGCGCATCGCTATTTCCCAGTTCCGGCAGACCATATACTTCTCGGTTCACGCGCATCGCCACCTGGTTAGCGTAGATGCCACAGAAGCTGGCGTTCCAGGTCTCAATGCCATCTAACCAGACATCTTTGGAAGCATGAATACGGTCCATGACCTCTCTCTGACAACTGTGACGGAATAGGCGGTGCAGTGGATGAGCCATGACCGCTATACCACCCTGCTCATGGATCATATCAATGCTTTTCTCAACGCTTAATCCGGGAGGAATCAGCTTCTCAATGTACAGGGCCAGCAGATGCCCCTCTTTTGTGCTGATCTCTTCGCCTACAACCATATCAAAACGATAGTTCCCCCGCTGCCAGAGATCACGCATCCTCAGAGAACCCTCGATTGCGTCATGATCAGTTAAAGCGATTACATCCAGATCGGTGGAGTTCTCGACATGATTAAGGATCTGTTCGGGTGTATATAGACCATCACTATAGGTGCTGTGCATATGCAAATCTGCCTGTCCCAGCTTCCCAATACTGTTCGCCAGCTCCCTTGTCATCCGCTTACGGCGGGAAAGCATCGCGGTACCCTGGCTCAAGCCAACAAAATCCATTTTTCCATTGGTCTGGACTTTTTTAGCGTTAGCGTATTTGCGAGTAATCATGCCGCTCCTTTTTATCCTATTCATTGCTTCTTTGCCTGATTTATCTTGATTGCTTCCCGAGACCAGATAGGGGAGAAAGCGATCCATTGCTCTGGACGTGCTCCAATGTAGGTCTCCAGTCCCCGAACAATTTCCTTTTGAAGGCACACAGTGTCCCGGCGCTCCTCTTCAGAAAGTTGTAAGCTAACGGGGAATAATTGTCCATGAACGTGCTGACCATCCGCCCACCATCCAAAGGCTCCAACTACCGCTGCCCCTGTCCGCTTTGCCAGCGAGGCAACCCCAACAGGCAATAGCGTCTTCTCTCCAAACAGATCCATCTCCTGGCCTTGTTGGCCCGGAAACACGCGGTCCGCAGTTAATACCATTACTTTGTTTTTTTTCAGGCCAGCCAGAAGACGCTTTAATGAATTGCTCCCATCTAATGGAACAATCTCCAGGCCCTTACTACTCCGAAGTCTGGTGACAAGATCCAATAATCGCTGGTTCTTAAGGCTTTCCACAGGGATTAATCCTTCGTATCCCTGCATTATGAGCCACTGGATCATATAATCGTACGGGCCAAAGTGACCGGTAAAGATGATCACGCCTCTGCCTAAAGCGTGCGCGGCATCCAGATGCTCTTTGCCTTCCACCAGCATTGTGCGCCTGATCATATCAGGTGTGGTACCTGGCATATGAAACATCTCCAGGTAGTTACGCGCATTCACCCGAAACATTGAGCGCACCATCCTTCTTCGTTGCCTTTTCCCGATCCGCTCTTCGCCCTTCCACCGCAGAACTTGATCTATATTGGCTTGAGCATTCCGCCGGGCGGGCGCGGCCACAACCCAGGCAATCCCACCAAAGAACCAGCTCAGGGCCGCGAGCCAGTGGGCAGGAATTCTGGGGACGATGACTGCCGCGAACCAAAAAAGGTAATACATCGCTCTACATTTTCTTTTCTATTATGTCTATGCGCCCCATTCAGAAAATAGCATCTTTATGTTAAAGCTTGGGCATCTCTTCTGTAAACTTCAGGTTAAAACTTCAGAGGTGAATCTTAAATACTTTTTTCGGGCCAGAATGGGCGGAACATGTACCACTGAGAAGGCCACTCCCTCACCATGATTTCCAGGGCGCTAAAGATCCCCTGAGTTAATCTCTGCGTCTCGCTGGCTTTATCCTTTGTAGGATCAGGGAAGAGTGCTGGCGCACAAAAAACTGGTCCTTCAGACCGTACCAGACAAAACCGGGCACAATGGCGGCTCCACTTTTTACGGCCAGCGCTCCCGTTCCCGCAGGTACATAGGCAGTGCGACCAAAGAAGGTAATGGCAACGCCTTCTCCCGCGCCCATTGGTCGATCCACAACCAGGGCGACCATCTCGTTTTTTTGCAGTGTCCGCAAAATGCGTCGAGGCGCACCTTCCATGGGGATTACATTCACGCCCTTCTCCTGCCTTTGCCCCTGAAGTAGTGTGTTTAAACGAGGGTCGTTAAAAGTTTCGGTGACGCCGGAGAGCGGGGCATAGCGTCCAGCGAGAACCCCGGCCAGATCCCAGTTACCAAAATGGGCCGTGGCGATAAGCACACCTTTTCCGCGATCCAATCCTTGCTGAAGATATTGATGCCAGATAATGCCCTCTGTCTGATCGCTTAAATGTCTGTCAATCTCTTCAGGGTCAAGGTGGGGGAAATTCATAAAATCAGCGGCGTAGCGGCCATAATTATACCAGGAGGTAAAGGCCAACCTACGAACCAGAGGATCATTCGACGCGCGCCCAACGACCTGGGCCATGTTCTGCTGCGTAACCAGGCGTTTTGATCGCCATCCTATATAACTGCCAGCGCCGATCACGCTTCCCAGGGTGTGCCGGATCGGCCTGGGGGTCCACCGGGTAAGCGCGCTTCCCCCCTGCGCAAGCCTGTAGACTGAAGACACTCTAATCAATCCTCCAATAACGCTTCCGTTTCGACCAGTGACGCGCCGGTCGGAAGCGACTCAATCAAAGTCGTGGGATCTATCAGGCTGTTCAAACGCTGCACACAGAAAGCGAAACGCTCTTTATTCAATGAGCAGTACACCTGACGCCCCAGTCGGCGAGTTGTGACCAACCCTGCACGCCTGAGCTTGCGAAGATGCCAGGATACCAGCGGTTGACTGATCTGTAGCAGCTCCGTTAACCGCGTCACTGTCATCGCTTCTTGTCGTGCCAGATGATAGACAATGATGAGCCGCGCGACATCACTCAGCGCCCTCGTCATCATCTTCAGCTCTCGCCAATTGTCCATTGTTGCCCTTTGATAAGAATCATGTCAAAGAACACATAAACGTATATTTATATACTACGTTCGAGCAGCAGTTCTGTCAAGTCATTTGAGGCCTTTTTTGTATACAAAAAAGGATCACCCGACTGAGTGATCCTGATTGATGGGCTGCCAGGGACTCGAACCCTGAACCTAGCGATTAAGAGTCGCTTGCTCTACCATTGAGCTAGCAGCCCCCATACGCGCGAGAACAAGAATATCATAGTTCACGTATTTCGTCAACACTTTTTCGCAAGGCCAGGGCCCTTTTCTTCCCCAAAATGGCATACTGGTTATAGACATGATCTATTTGAGTTACTATAAGAAAGGTTTGTATAATGAGTTCTCAACAGCAACCGCAGGATATCCCTGGTATCGAACCATCGGAAGAGGGGAAGATGATTGTATTTGATCTGACAGCTCTCACGACTTTTAATGAGAAGGGGCCAAATGTACAGATCCTCTCTGATATCAAGTCGGCCCGGCTGGTGCTTTTTACATTTCGAGCCGGTCAGTCCCTAAAAGAGCATCAAACGTCCAGCCAGATCTTCATTCAGATACTTCAAGGGGAGATGATTTTAACGGTGGAGGAGCGCGATCTGGAGGCAAATGCTGGAATGCTTTTTCAGGTAGAGGCGGATATTCCGCATAGCTTAACTGCGAGAACAGATGCCTCTGTCCTGCTAACACTGGCTCCCAGCCCGGCTTTCCATCATCCCGCCGACCTTTTTGAGGATAAAGAGCCCCTGGTGAAAAGAGAGCAGGGGCGATTGCCCCTAAACCCTTCTTTATAGAACTCTACTCAACTACTGAGGTGAGGCCAGGTACAACAATAGAAGTCCGGATAGCCGGCTGAGCCTGTTGCGGGGTGATTACAATCTTAGGGTCAACGGCGGCGGGGGGCGGGGTGTCGCTTTCAGCCGTTTCTGACCAGCTTGTAGTCCTGACGGTACCGCTAGATGCAACGAGTGTCCGACAAACACGCCTCTCGATTCTCAGGCCGGCCAGGGCGATCCCCAATGCCAGCAATAAAATCAAGCTGACCGCGAGATAGTGCCCGCCTTTGGGCTGCTCAGCCTCTCTTTGGGAGGCCTCAGTAGCAATCCTGGTATTAGAGAGAGCGATCGCCTGAAGATCGCGCGGTCCCGGCTCCTGTTGATTGGCCTGCGGTTGAGGATGGCGCTGTGGCATCTCGGGAAAATACATTTTTTGATGCGGTGGAGGCGTTGGTGTTGGCGAGGGAGTGGCGGTCGGCGAGGGTGTAGCGGTCGCCAGGACCGGCGGGGGACCCATTGCTCTATACTTTTCCATATAACTAACAACTTTCTCCGCCCACTCATCCGCACCCGAGGTACCAACATACGTACCCGATATCGAATAAACCGAGGTCATTCCCTGCCCCACATAGCTGCGCGAGAGCAGGCCAAACCAATCGGAGATAGCGACGCTATAGGAGGGATATGTAGTAAAGCCACCAGCACAAATAGGATAATTGCCACTTCCCCGCACGCTCCCAGGATTAGTGCAGTTAGTGCCAACGCCAGCCATCCCGTGATTGGTCTCGGCATACCAGACCCCCAGCGCAAAGGCGTCATCAATGTTGGTCTGGCGCGAAAGATCCTCAATAAGCTTGCCGTTTCCGGCCATCGGGCTACCTTCATTTGAAAAGATTGAGTCCATCGTCGAAGCGGATAGGGTCGGTGGGCCAACAACATTAGCATCATTTGCATAGGTGCGCGACGTTCCTAACGCTACCTGCAAGAATAATGCACTACCACCTCCCAATAAAAGAATGACCATACTTAGTAGAAAAACCTGAAATGGACGCGACAAACGCTTCCCAGGGGCACCAGCTATCTCTGATGTATACTCTTTCTCAATATGCAATCCCATCAATCTTCTATCCCCATGCCCTTTTAGCTTTAGATAATCTCATTTATAATGAGAAGAGAACTACGTCTATTAGAGTAGATCAATACGTGAGTAGACAAAGAAAAATCAAATGTTATGTTTATAAGGGTCGATTTTATTACAAATTAGAGAAAATATGTACTGATTGTACCATAGAAGTACGATTATATTCATTAAGAGACGTTTAGAATAGGTAGTATCTCCCACGAGCTGTATGCTATACGTTACCCACTTACATCAAATAGTACCCTCATAACAACAAGGCGATAACAAAAGGCCGCAAGCCACAGGAAACCAAATAGCCGCTAAAGGTTTTCACCCCTTTAACGGTTATTTTATCCAATTTTTCACAATATATTCGTTACTTCGAGAAACCACGAAGTTACTAATACATTTAATTCTCTACACCTTCTGAATCACCACGCTTTATTTTACGCTTTTTATTTACATTAATCAGCTTAATCGGAGAATATACATTATGATCTTTTCTTGCTTCTTTACTTGTGAAATCTTGTAGATACACCTCTGTTATCTTGATACTACTATGCCCTAACTCACGAGATAACTTAAAAAGTTCCCCACCTTGCTCCAAGTAAAACTTTGAAAATGTGTGCCTAAACGTATGGGGAGAAACACGAACATCAACAATGCCAGTAGCCTTTTTAATACGATAAATCATCATTTTTACAGCATTTATTGTCATCCGAGCCCCTAACCTGCTGATAAATAATGCCTTATCGTCAGTCTTTGTTGACAAGCGATACTTATGTATATATTTCCATAAAACTTTGCTCACCTCGGCGGAAATTCCTATTTCCCGCTCTTTACGTCCCTTACCAAATACCTTGACATATGTATCTTGCACATCATCAATATCTAAACCTACAAGCTCAGATAAACGCATACCTGTATCTAAGAAAAGTAAAATGATAACATAATTCCGATAACCAAAAGGCTGATCAACATTACAAGCTTTTAAAATCTTCTCTATATGCTCAACTGTAAAAGTCGCTATAATCTTTTTAGAAGACGCAGGAGCATGTAAACGAGCCACAACATCTACATCAATTAATTCCTCTTCATAACACCAATGGAAAAACGCTTTCCATACCCGCACATATCCACGAGTTGTTGCTGAACTTATCTTTCCATAAGGCATAGTTGCATTTCCAGTAATCCCGCCTGATCCATTATCCAGTAAATGTTGCACACAAATCCTCAAATGCATTACCTTTACTTCTTCTAATTCCACAACGCCACACAAACTTTTTAAAAGATCCTCCAAAACTCGTAAGTTAAACGTGTAATTATTAAGAGTCCCCTTAGCACGGTTTCTTGCTCGCGCATCCATTAAAAATTGTTTCACCGTTTCACTTATTTTCATCACAGAGCCCCCTATGCTGCAACACTAGTATCAGAACTAACCATACTGTACAAATCTCGCTTATAGGCCACCCAGCCAGAGAAATCACGGTGCCGCTTATCTCGTTCTTGCTTTTCCTCTAGAAGCCGCTCAGCATTGGCATAGACGTACCCAAAGGTAGAGGAGAGATCAGGCTCACATCCATCCTCAGAAGGCGGACGCCATGCCTCAACAGTTGTCACACACCCCGTGATCTGTTTGAGCAAGCGATCCAGATTGACAGCCCGTTTTCGCTCACGCACTAATGGGGGCATTTCTGGGACCTCAAGCTCATTGGTATAGCTTGCCTGAATTACCCGCCAGTTGGGATGCACAGGCCAGCGAGACCGGTTACTATCCTCCGTTGGAGTGGTATAGCGCAACCAGCCTGTAGGCCGACCATCCTCACCCCCATCAGGGAGTCCTACGCAATATTGCCACAAGCGTTCTTGCAGCCCTGGCAAATCATACCAATCACTAATATCCATATCCCCCAGCACAGCGCGCCCTACCGAGAACTCAAGACGATAGACCGGTGACTCCCCATCATAGGCCGAACCATACACGTCATACATCCACTCCTTTTCTTGCGACTGATACTTAATCTCTTTGGTCTTGTCATAGAGACGGCAGAAAAGCGGAGAGCTCTTCTTTCCAAAGTTGATGGTCTCTAGTCGCTTCCAACGACGGTACGCCCGATCAGGTCCCTCGACATAGACCGCTTCACTCTCTGGAATGCGATCATCGAGAATTGCCCTGGTGACAAAGTTTTGAAACACGTCGGAAGAGGCAATATCCCAGCCCATAAAATCCATTGCCAGATCCACCGAGGAGAGTTGGATAGCAGTATCAGGCCCAAAGAACTCTTCTATTAATCCATTGACCTTAACCAACGCCCCCATCAAGTCCGACCGATATTCCCAAAGATATTCAGACCACAGACGCACCTGACCAACCACACCCGTTTTCACCCCTCGTGAAATGGCAAGCGTGATCTTACTATTCTTCAAGATCCAGAGAAAGCCATGTTGCCCGCCTTTCGGCTGCATGATCAACGGCTGACCACAAAAGGACCAACGAGTAGGAACCTCTTCCTCATCCTGTTGTGCAACCTCTTTGAGAATCATCAACTCAGCCTGAAGCGACTCAGACAGTTCTGACTTCACTTCTTTATCTTCAATCAAGACCGGCAGGAGACGCACCGAGGCCACAATGGTATCAGGCCCACAGGCCAACGGCTTGACGCTTGCCTCTTGTGCTTGTTCCACACCGGAGGCATTGACCGCAGGCGCGTTTTCAGGATGAACAGGAACCATACCAGACGCCAGAAGCCGCAACCGTCGCTCTTGCATTCGCACCTCTCTACAACTCACCGAGCGTGTGATTGCCTCATGCGTTGCCTCATGCCGAAACGTCACCAGATAGGACACACGACCCTCAAGTTCGACATCCACAGGCCGGTACGGACTCTGAGGCCATGCCTCATTCAAGCGACTCAGTAGCCTTGCTTTTGATTCCCTATTCATCCTTGACACCTCAATAACAGCTACACAAACACGACTCAAAAGGTATTTAGGCGGGTGTGATTTACTTGTGACACCCGCCGCGGGAACCCCCGAAAGGAGGCTCCCACCAATAGCTACCTATTGCCACATTCCATTTACTTGCTGAAGAGCACCAAAAACATACTCATACAACCACACAAAGTTATCAAGAGCCATCTGTGTTATATGAGCAGCATGATCATTCCCGGCAGCAATATGACGATTTACAGAACGTTGGTAAAAATTGATAATATCAAGAACCTTTTCACGCTCACTCATCTTCATCTCCTTTTCTCTCTCATTCCTCACTCCCTACGGCATAAGAGAAGCGAGATCTTCTAAAGGCACTGACTCATATATCACCTCAACCATCATCGAGGGTAACGCCTCATACTCTCCATTCCACACTTGCCTATCATCACAAAACAAACACACCGTAAACCGATCTCCATCACGCAAGGTGTTCATTCCCTCTCTTAATTCCGCCTGAGTGTAGAAAATCATCGGAAGCAACCCATTAACCCGAAATTCCAGGTGTTTCATCATTTTGTTCCTTTCCTTCTCGATTCCTCTAGCAGGTAACGCCCCCGTTGCCAGTTGGGACCGTCAGGCCACATGTATTCAAACACCCAGGTAGAATTCACTCCCTGATCTGTTACCAGGTACCCTTCTTCCAATGACCAGGACAAAATGATAGCCCCATCACGCTGACAACAGTCTAGAAGCGTCCTATAGGCTTCCTGAAACGACTCTTGCAGATCGAGAGGCAGAGACTCAATGAATAACGCCCGATGAAAGGCCCATTCGTTATCACTATTCATAAAGGACATAGCACGCATCTCATCAGCACAAATCGGGGTATCGTTCCAGGTCCAAAGTGTCTGGTTCTCGCAACCCTGGATGCTACACTGTTGACTTTGTTCAAGTAATTTCAACATCAGTTTTTGCCCTCGCTCATAACTTTCCAGATCAAATGCCGATGAGTCTGGGCAAAGCACATTAAGAACCAAGTACTTTTGACCATCAGTCAAGGCATCTTGAGAATAAAAACAAAGATCAACAAACCCAGGATATCTGTCACGATCCTCGGACACCTGTCCAAGATCAAAACACCACCACTTGAGCATATGCCTGCATTCCTCTTTTGCTTGCTGCAATCCCACCTCAGTCGCAAAGAACAAACGATGCATATAGATCTGGCGCAGACGAAACACAGCACCCGTTTTCCCATCGAGACAAAACCAGTAAGGACGATCATAATACCCATCCTCTTTGATCGAAAACTGGATATCATACCCAAAGCGGGAAAGATCCTTGATAGCTTTCACTAAAGCCTCATCATAGCAATTTCCCGTCACCGTGAAGGCAAAAGATCTGGCAGAACCATCACTGTACTTGACTGTGTATGTCGATATCATATTTGTTCCTTTCTTTTGGTATGTCCCCACCAGCGCGGCGGAGCCGCTAGAGGGAGACGTGTTGTGTTCGTGAAGTCCGTTCTGTTTTTTGCTTGATAGAAAAAGAAGGTAGATGCACCTCTACCTGTAGAACATTCGTTCTATTTGAGAAGCAAAACGCCTGATAGCAAAGCACAAAGGGGTCAGCAAGAGAAGGGGAGAAACGGCACGCCTTTCGCCAGAACAGGAGCGTAAAAGCGTGCTCGCGTGCAAGAGGTTACAGCCTATTAGAGCGCGTTGGCATTGACGGCATTGGTGGCAGAGCTTGCCCAGGAACATTGATGGTTTGCCCCGTGGATGGCCCAGGAGGCAGAGGAACCGCCTGCCCAATAATCGTTTGCCCAGGTTGCGGAAGTGAAGCTTGTGGAAGCGATGGTCGAGGCTTCCCAGGAGCAATGAGACCCGGAGGATTTCCCAGACCCCCACCTAAAGCCGCAGCCGTTTTGTTCGGTTGTTGAGTGATGACCCTCCGCGCCCCCCCAGGTTTCTGGGTGACAGTATCCAGCTTCTTTTTAATCTCATCAGAACCGAAAGTGAAATCCCCCCCTTTCGCTTTATCAATAAGCCCCTGAGTCCGTGTCTGTGCAATCTGATCATAATGAGGACGCAGTGACTTTCTTTGCTTTTTAATGGATGACAACATTTCTGTTTGATGCTGGGAGGATTCCGCCACCTCAATTGACAGAGATTCAATCTCATTGGAGGAAAGCGCTTCATGCACCAGATGTTTCGTATCAACCAATGCCAGAGCCCCAACTGACATCGGAAGCAAAACGCCCAGACCGATTTGATAGGCTTGATCCAGACCGGAAGGGAGATACTTCCCAACAGTTCCGAGCATCCCGCCCAGGTCACCACCAGAAAGGACCCACCCCAGGTTATTTCCTGTCGACACCAGCATCGCCCACAGTGCCACAATCCCCGTGATCAACACCATTGCCCAGGAACGCCGAGCAAACAGAAGTTTGGTCAACTTGGCACAACTATAGGTAAGCACTTCAAAGAAAAGGCCACGCCCGAAGGCGACCCACACACGAGGCTCATGAAAATCCATTGAGCCACCAGCATACACCCAACCATTAGCAAGCGCAGACTCAAATATCAGAAACATCGGCGTCAGGACAGCAAAGTTCACCTGTAACCGTTTGGTAAAGAGGTACGTTTTCACCACCGTCCGAATATTCATAGTTCCATCATTCCTTTCACCATTCATAAAACAGTGTTGCCAGACACCTACGCTGTTTGAGCCTGATCAAGAATATCGAGAGATCCAATCACAAAATTTACCTGTTGAACCGTTTTTCCATTGATGTCACGAGGACGAACAGCATAGGTCAGGAGGGACACCTGAACGGTCTGCCAGCGAAGCGAGTCTACCATCTGAAGCAATGCGGCCTGATTGGGATTATCACTCCACATCTGACAAGCCCAGGTAGTCCCCAGACGATCCACAATATCTACTGCGAACAACTTCTGCTTCTCATTCGTTTTCTTAATCGTAATATTCAGATCACGCGCAAATTTCACGGTTCCTACTAATGTTGCTGTCATCAAAAACCTTCTTTCTTTCCTTAAAAACCATCGTATTCAACACCAAAGCACACAGATTAACCGATCGAAACAAAGGGAATCAACGCCCGACAAAAATGGGTATAAAAGCGCTCAAAGAACACCGCTACCTGTTCCATCCTGATCTCAGAGAAGACCGCATAGAGCCAAGCAGACGCATCACGCCCCCGCTCATAGATCAACCGAGCCTCAGCCGTCAACTTGCCCTGAGCTAAAATCAGGTACTCCCCAGCCTGGACCATCAGATCAAACTGATGACGAATCGTCTCTGCATAAACAGTAGGCCCCAACTCCTTTATATAGGCATTGAACGCCGCTACTTCTGGCGAAACCGTTTCATCCATCACACACCACTCCTTTGCTTGACGTGGGAGGCTCCCATATGCGAGAATCGCAAGGAAGCCAACCCACCGGATACGGGATAACTTCACACGGTCGGTCTATGATGGCCGTCATAGATCGACAACACACTACACAACAGCATGATGAAACGTATCATCATCATCCAGACAACCCAAGCCAAACACCTTATAATCCTCAATGGCCTTGGACATGGTTCCCAGTTCCTCATTCGTGAGCTTCAACGCGTCACACCAACGTCCTTCAGCATACAAGTGCACAACAACCGATCCATCAGAATTAAGCTGTAACAACTTTGACTGAATAGGATACCCATACTGATTTACCACACTTGACAGGTTGACATAGCGAATAGAATTGTTCTCTTGAACCACTTCACCAGCCATTCATAACTCCTTTGTCTCATACCCTTATTACCAAAGCAAGGTTTAATCTCGCCCTCTACCGATCTTTGGACAAAAGCGCAACGAATACCAGGAAGATGCATAACATCACGGCCATAAATGCAATGGCAACTGTTGCATCAATCAAACTCATGAAAACCCCTTTCTTTACCACAATGACGACTGTTCACACTTTACCTGCTGAAACACAGGAGCCACCATACAAGGCTGATCAAACAAATCATAACCAGCGACATCAATTGACCACCCTTTATGTTTCTGACAAAAAAGGACCTTCACCTCATGCATGCTATATCCCACACAGGCCGGACAATACACAACTTGTTTACACCTTGTACAGTAGAAAAAACCTGTTGAAGAAGTTGACTGTACATTATGCCCATCCTCTAACCAACCCGATTTTTTCGCCATACAAAAACCCCTTTCTCATACCCCCTGTTCAGGCAAACAGTTTTTTTGATAGACTTCTAACCAATGGGGACGACAGTACCGAGCCCCTGTACGCCACTCAAACCACTGGCACCCCTCAATCTGACACTGGCCCAATGACGCTTCTTCTTGCTGAAACCCAGAAGCCGCAGGAGGAGATACCTGCAACCGGAAAGGTCGACGCCAGGAGGAATACTTTTGCTTTTCTGGCATAGACAAGATCCCTTCTCTCTTCTTCACTTACCGATGCACGACTAACCACATGACCAGGAGCATCACGACCACCCACACCAGGAAAAACACCCCTTCAATACTCATGTTCTTCTCCCTAGAAGCCCTTGCGTATAAGCTCATTAGCCGACACTCGCAAAGAAGCCAAACGAGCTCTCCATTGTTCTTCTTGCTGAACTGCATACCCAGGATTTACCGTATACAGATGAGGAAGAGTTTCCATCTCCTTCTCATACTCACCTTCAGCAAAGGCCAAGTACTCAGCAGCCGTTAATCCGGACGCCTTCAGATCTTCGTGCGTCACCGTTCCGTTATATAAACCACTTTCCCAAGAACCCATGCAAGACTCCTTTCTTTACTTAGCACCAAATTGGTACTAAACACATTATAATGTTATTATTGGTACAAGTCAAGTACCTTAAGTACCAATTTTGACGTGGCACTCATATGTTAATATATAAGTAACGAAGATACCAATTTTCAAAAATAGAAAGGAAGCTGAAATGGAAGAAGAATATATCACAGTCAATGCAGCAGAAGGAGCTGAAATATTAGGCATAAGCAAAAATGCATTTTACACCAGAGCAAGAAAAGGGAAAATAACAAAAATTCCTCAACCCAACAAAGAAAGGGATGCCTTGTACAAAATTCCTGTTCCCGTCAAAAAAGTTGAGACCAGAAAAAAAATAACATCAACACGTTCAGAAAATGTACTTAAAGATGTAGTTTTCAGGAGAGCAAACCCAAAAGATGCAGAAGAAATGTATAAATTAGGAGAAAAGATAATGAGTAGGACAGGAGGCTATGGAATTAAGCCAGAAAAATTGATACCATATCTCAGTATTCCGAATTCTGAGATAGGTCATGTTCTGGCAAAAAATGCTGAAATTGTAGGGTACTTTACAGTGGTACCTCTCTTTCATAAACAGCTCATGCAAAGAATGAGAAAAGAAATATATATAGCTGACTTCCCTCCAAACGAAATTCCTATGTTCCCTCCGGATACACCTATAGACTGTTTTATATGGGAAATGATGTCAGAACCAAACGAAAAAACAGTAGGGCAATACCTAATTAATAAAATGCTAAAATTCTTCCACACTCTAGGAAAAAGAGGTGTAAACATTGAAGGAGTATACGCAACAGCATCTTCAATAGAGGGAATTAATTTATGCAGAAGAATGGGAATGAAACTCATGAATCTTCCAGAAGTAATATCCCCTCAATACCAACCTTATGAGCTTAAAATACAAGAAAATCAAAACTGGTTAACATCAAGCTACAGCTTAGCATTCGAGGCTTATAAAAGAAGGCAAAACAGACTTAGAAAAAATGCAACAACTATCCTTGACTTGCAGCCAGAAAAAGAATAGTTAAAGAAGACCTTTAGAACTAATCTAGGGGTCTTCTTTATTGCTTCCTCATTCAAAGGCATATGTTATAATATTTTTACCAGAAACCTATCAAGAAAGGTAAGCATAGATGACAACTCATGATGAGCGACTAACATTATTAGAACAAAGAGTAGATTCCCTCCAGAGAGAAAATATTACACAAAAAACCGATAGCACACGCATTATTACTATTCTTAATAGAATAGTTACAACTCAAGAGATTAACTATCGGGAACTTACCGAAAACCAAACTATGCTAGCTGGTATTGCCAATGGACAAGGACTAAATATCAAAAGAATCTCACAAGACATCCAAAATATGAACGCTCAGATAACCAATCTCACAGAAGGTGTCAAAGACATAAAACTCGACCTCAAAGATATGAAACACGATATTACAGAAATGAGACATGATATCAATGAGATGAATGACACCATTAATGAAACCAGAAATATGATCACAAAAATTCTAGAACGCTTACCTAAAAATTAAAACAATGTTCCTTACAAACTACATTAAACGCCTTAAGATACGAAATAGTTATCTAAAGGCGTTTTCCATTTATATAGGAACCATGGAAACAAAAAAATCTCACAAATAAGAATATATTCAATACATGGCACATAAAAACGATGTTGAAATCGCTTGACAAGCTGATTGGTAACAATTACAGTAGAAAAGAAAACGAGCTGTATGCTATACTAAAATGCACAGATTGCGGTCAATTTTTGAGATGGAGGTTTCGCGATCAGTCAGCGAAATGGCAAAGACAAACCGCAGACGGGACGCCTGGACAAGGGTACGGTCCTCAACAAGCGATACGTTATTCTTGACACAATTGGGCATGGTGGCATGGCCTCGGTTTACAGAGCCAGAGACAATGAAAATCAGTCTCTACGTGCCATCAAAGAGATGAGCGTCTCAAAAGCTGCGAGTAATGAACACAGCCAGGCAGTACAGAACTTTTTGGGAGAGGCGAAGATCCTCTCTCGTCTAAAACACCCTAATTTGCCGGCCTTCACGGATTTTTTTATGGAGGGCCCACGACACTACCTGGTGATGGAATATATCGACGGCCAGACTCTGGATAATCTGCTGGAACAGAACGGCGGACCTTTTCCCGAGGGCCGAGTCCTTTCCTGGGCAAAACAGCTCTGCGATGTCCTGGAATATTTGCATGGGCAGAACCAACCAATTATTTTCCGAGATGTGAAACCAGCGAATATTATGTTGACCCGCAAGGGACGCATCAAGCTGATAGACTTTGGGATCGCGCGCATTTTCCGCCCAAATACGCTTCAGGATACCCAGCAGCTTGGAACCCCTGGCTTTGCTCCACCAGAACAGTATGGGACCGCTCAAACAAATGAGCGCTCGGATATCTATTCACTGGCGGTT
This sequence comes from uncultured Ktedonobacteraceae bacterium, assembly GCA_964247295.1. Taxonomy (GTDB): domain Bacteria; phylum Chloroflexota; class Ktedonobacteria; order Ktedonobacterales; family Ktedonobacteraceae; genus CAXTTV01. Next base: position 27,135 of record CAXTTV010000021.1, read on the forward strand.
ACGCTTTTCCAGTTGATGACCGATAATTTGCCTGAGGGCTTTGGTCTTCGCAATATCAGCGAGCACTATCCACAGATCTCCCCTGTGGTGGCGCGAGCGCTTGAAAAAGCAACGGAACTTGACGTTGATAAGCGCTATGAAAGTATGGAAGATTTCCACCGGGCCCTGCTGGGTGAGGGGATCTTTCTGTTTGAGCATGGTGATCAGGCGGAGACGCCGGAGGAGCTAGTTGAGCTTTGTAGGCGCTATCCCGATGAGGCTCTTGATTATCTTTACTCAGGCGAGATTGAGGATTGGTTTGAGGATATCGGTGCGATAGATCTTAAAAAACAGGTACAACGCATCCGTGACACAATGCCAGATGAGCAGATGGGACTACGCCGATTTTTCCAAATTGTTGGCGATTCCTCTCGGGCGGTTACTCCTTCTCGCGGCACAAGCAGCAACAAAAGTTCTCGCAGTACAGCCACAGGAATCGCGACGGTGTCACGCCAACCCTCGACGACGATACCAGAACCATCACCCACTCTCCCAGCGTCTAAGCCTGGCCGGAACGGTCAATCTCAAACCATCGACGAGCCATTCTCCCGGCAGGACAGATATGTCAGTAAGGACCGGAGGCGCGAGACGCCAACTAGCTTACCTGTGATTACTGCTCAGCCGGCGCTTCTCGATTTCGGTGAGGTCCGCCCAGGCTTCTCTAATCCGAAGCTGCTGACAATCGATGGAGAGAACGGAGCCTATGTACAGGGATCGGTTGAGAGCGATGAGGATTGGATCTATCTGGACCCTCTGACATTTGAAGGCAAATCGAAAATTCAGGTTAGCATAGACAGTCGAAATCTACCGCCGGGCCGGCATACTGGAACTATTCTTCTTCAGTCCACAAGCGATAATCCGGACGATGATATCAGTGTACAGGTTCGAGCTCTGGTTCTCCCCATTGGACGACCAGAGGATCGCTCACGGACAATCAGACGACCGATTACCCGCGTGCCTGATGAGTTGTTGGAACAGTTAAAGGATAAGAGCGGCCCCTTGCAGGTAATGCCTCCCCTACCTCCCAGGCCGAAGGTTCAGTCGGAAAAAGATCAGCCGGAAAAGGCCCCCCCTCGTCAACAGCAGCAGGAAGAACATCCAGAGCATCTCGCCAAGTATAGTAAAGGCGGTGATGAGGAACAGCGTGAGATCCTCAAACAGGAGCTACGCCTTAAAAGCTGGTTGGCCGGCGTTACAGCATTTATGGCCGCCTGTTTTCCTTATACATTTCTCATGCACTGGGAACCACTGCACCAGATTAACTTTCTCCCACCGGGTCAATGGTTTACGTTGCTTTTGCTCCTGATGTTTCCTTTGGCAACGCTGGGTGCGATCCTGATCCACTGGCGACGTAACCGTCTGGTCAATCAGATTTGTAGCGGTCTGGCATTTTCTTTAACAGCGGTGAGCCTTGCTCAATTTTCCTGGCAAAGCCTGATGGGAATTACAACACAGCCAATCATGCAATTGTTTATGATGATCCTGGTTTGCGCGGTCGCGTCCTCACTGGGTACAAATCCACGTGTGAGTGATCGCCTGTTCAGTATAACAAAATGGGCGATGAAGCACACACAATGGCTGGTAATGGCGATCGGGGTCTTTATTGGTGGGATTCTGGGCCTGTTGCTCTCAGGTTTCTCCTTTGGTTGCCTGACGGGGATCTCTTTGCTTGTCAGCGTTGGAGTTTTTGTGCTACTGGTGATGCGGATGGAGCGCTATGCTCACGAAGAACAGGCCTGATGGAAAATCAGCGGATAACTAGTGAAACAAAGGAGACGGAGAAGCCCCGACTGATTGTGCTTCTTGGGGCAACGGCCTCCGGCAAAAGCTCTCTTGGTATTGAGCTCGCCAGCCGGTTCGCCGGTGAGATCGTCTCCGCCGACTCACGGCAGGTCTATCGAGGCCTGGATCTGGGGACCGCCAAAGTCACCCGTGAGGAACAGGCCCAGGTTCCTCACCATCTGCTTGACGTTGTTGATCCAAACGAAACCTATACGGTAGCGGATTTCCAGAGACAGGCGATCGCCGCGATCAATGATATTCTCGCCCGTGGTCATCAGCCGTTTCTGGTCGGCGGCTCTCCCCATTATATTCAAGTGGTTGTCGATAATCTGGAAATGCCGCATATCCCTCCGCAACCGGAGCTACGAGCCCGGCTGGAGTCTCAACCTCTCATGGAACTGGTAGAGGAGCTGGAGAAGCTTGATCCTCAGGCAGCCGCAGCAATCGACCGCAACAATCCCCGGCGAGTGGTTCGTGCTCTAGAGGTCTGCCTGATCTCTGGGCGGCCCTTCTCAGAGCAGCGTGGCGTCCCCAACTCTCTTTATCAGAGCTTGATACTGGGCATCTCCTGGCCGCGCCCCCAGCTCTATCAGCGTATAGACCAGCGGGTAGACGAACGTTTCCAGCAGGGGATGATCCAGGAGGTACGTGATCTGTTGGCGGCAGGAATCTCCCATGAGCGTCTGGAGGCACTGGGACTGGAGTATCGCTTTATCAGCCGTTACCTGCGGGGCGAGTACACTAGTGAGGTTGAGATGGCCCAGAAGCTAAAATACGCCATTCACGACTTTACCCGTCGCCAGCTTACCTGGTTTCGCAAAGAGGCTCGCATCCTCTGGCTAGATGGCGAGGCCAGCTATAGGGAGCAGGCTGGGGAGCAAGTCCAACGCTTCCTGGATATTCTCCATTAGGTTTTGAAGAGCATTCAGGCCCGCCAGAGAAGACGCAAACGATAGCGTAGGGAAGAAAGTCAGGAACGGTATTCTCCTCCCTCGCCATCGCCCGTAGGTCGGGTCACGTGTGGACCCGTGGAGACAGAAACCTCTCCTATCACCATCGCCACACGCATTGGTCCCAGGGGAACGGAACAGATGATCCGCTGTGGGCCATGACCTCCATACGTGCGCCCCTTTGCCACGGGTCCGCACGCGACCCGATCTACCCCATTCGAGTCTCTCCCTGCACAGAAACGCCTTCTTCTTGTCCCAACAGAGTCGTTTGCGTCTCCCCTACTCCGTGGGGACGGCGATCTCATCCAGCCTGGGGATCGCGACGCTCTGAGCCTCCTCTGAAGCCTCAGGCAGATCACTCACATCTGAAACGGAGAAGACCGGGACAACCGGCAGATTGCTCTCAACGACCATCCCATTGTCCATATAGATGTGGTACGGGAACATCGCGGGATCAAAGGTGTTGCTGTGCGAAATGAACAAGACCTGCTCAAAGTGCTGGCCCAGAACATCGCCAGTGATTACATCCACAAGCGCGCGGGTGCGATCCCGATCGAAGGCGCTCAAGGGCTCGTCCAGCAATAAGAAGCCGGGAGTTCCGGTGAGATCTTGCGGCAGAGCAGCGACAGCAAACGCCAATCGTAACGCCAGCGAAAGCTGATCGGCGGTTCCACCGGAAACGGTTTCTGACGAAACGTACTCGTTGGCGGCTGACTCCCAGACTTTCACCTGTAAACGTCGGTCCTCATCACCGTCCTCTGTTAGTCGAACATCGTGGTAGCGGCCTCCAGTAATCAGAGGCAGCAACAGCTGCATGTAATGCTCTGTTCGTGGCATGAGCTGCTGCATCATCTGCTCATTCAAGGCATCGATCAGGCGTGGGCCATACTTCTTAGTCTGGTAGGCGCGTTCCTGAATGGCGAGGCGCTGACGAGCCTTCTCAATATCGACAGGGGTGCCATCCACTTGAAGCCGTCTGCTAAGCTCCAGTTCCTGGTGCTCCAGACCTGCCAGCTCATCTTCTAACGTCTCGTGCTGCTCCTCCAACCGACTGCGATCCTCAGGAGAAAACGTACCAGTTAGAGGCCAGACAGCCGAAATCGCGCTGGCGCTAAACGCTTTAACCTGTGGTCGATTGCGCTGGGCCAGCATCGTCGCGATCCGCTCCCGCGCTTCCTCAATCTCCTGCTCACAGAGTGCGATCCTGGCATTCAACGCTCCCTCTTGCAGACGTAGGCCATCAAGTTCTTTTAGCAGCTCCTCCTCGTGAGACTCCTCAATCTCTTGTTCGCAGCGTGTACGCAAACCAACGAGCGCCTCCGCGAAAGGATTCAATGGCACAACCCAGCTACCGATTGAACTACTAAACTTGGAGAGCAGCTTGTAGTAGTCTGAGAGCGACTCCTGCCGCTCGCGGAGCGTCGTTTCATAATTGTTTCTGCGGCTCTCCAGCTCAACCCGATTGCCAAGAACAATATGGAGATCCTCAAGCTGCTTACGGGCGGTCCCCTCCGCGCTACTGATGGCGGCCTGCCCAAAGGAGACACCTAATGGCTTCACACGTTCGCGGAGCGAGTCCTGAAGATTACGCAGGGCCTCGCGCAAGGCATTCTGCTGCTCCCGCGCCTCCTCAATCTGTTTATGAGGATTACGTGCCTCAAACTCTTCCTGACGATCCTGCGCCCCCTGCTTCCGAACAAGCAATGTATCCAGAGCATCTTCGTGCATCTTGGCCTGAAGGGCCAGCTCGGGGATAGACTCCAGCTTGCCATCCAGGATCGTCATCTCATGCTCGGCATCACTCATAGCCGCCTCAACCACCGCCTCAAACTCTTCCTGGTTAGCGGGCATCCCGTTTTCATTTCCACTAAAAACGGGTGCGGGCAGCTTATCTCGTTGAGCGAGAGAGGTCACATCGCGGCGAATCTGGGTCAACCGATTTTCATCGTCTCTTATGCGATCCTCGATCTCACCCCAGCCCTCTTTGCGCCGCTGCTCATCCAGCCAGCCCCAATCTTTACGCAGACTGGCAACCGCCTCCATCGTCACATTGACCTGATTTCTGGCCTCCATCGCCCGGTCACGCTGATCGCTCAGACGCTGTTGAAGCGTTGTCAGGCTCTCCCCATCCTCAAGATCGGGCAGCGTTTCCAGCATCTGCCGCCCTTCATCCACGGAGGCAGGAAGCGTGACACCCAGGGAGTGAAGTTCGCGCTCAACTCGGGCAAGCTCATCGGGTCGCCCACCGATATTACCGGCGGCCTCACGGGCCGCGATCATCATACTAACCTGATTAACCGCACCCTGGAACTCGCGATCAGCCTCGATCTCAAGATTGCGGGCCGCTTGAAAGTTTCTTCCGCTCCAGACCACGGCTCCACCCATCAGGATCGCAAGCGCAAGAAAGACCGCGCCAAAAATCAGGTTTTGTGCCTGTACAAACTCCAGGACCGCCACCACCAGGAACAGCAAAGCTATCGCGCTAAAGGCTACCACCATTCCAATGCTTTTAACCGTCTCCCGGTGAGTATCCATTTTGCGCTGGTTAGCAACACCCCGCTTCTGATCGGCAGCCCAGACATGCCCCTCAGCCTCGCGCAAGCCATCTGCCAGAGCCTTTACGCGAACCCACTCCTCTAATTGGCGACGGGTAGATACCTGTCGCCAACGATGATCGATCACCTCTACCTGCTGCTGAAGTTGTTTCGCTTCATTCTCGGTCAGGGCCTGCTCCTGTTCAGTCTCCCTGATATCCATGAGAACCTTGCGAATATGAACCTGGTTCTCGTCGGCCAGTATCTTCCCCTTCAGGTCATTCTGATAATCCTTTTCGGCCTGATGGAGATCCTGAAGACGCCGGGAGATCTCCCGCAGGTGTTCCAGGCGGGTTGAAACTTTGGGCAGCTCATGCTGATGCTCCAACTCAACTTCGCGCTGAGCCTGCCTCATCTGATCGATCGCCTGACGCTCCATAACCATCTGCTCATCGATCGCTTCCACCGTTTGCTGGAAGTCCTCGTACTCCTTGACCTCCTGCTCCAGCACCTTAAGGTCATTCACAGAGGTCAGCAGATCCGAAGCCATGCGCTCTAAGGTCCCAAAGGAGCGTGTCAATTCACTGAGAGTGTGCACGCGCTCCTCAATCTGTGGAAGCTCCTCATGCTCACGACGCTCCAGTTCCGCAATCTGGCGCTCTAATTCAGGGGTCTCGCGTTGCGCCTCAGCGATCGCATCGTAGGCCTCAATAATCTCCCCGAGAATCGAGTCAGCCTTTTTCAACTGCTGCACCCGAGATTGGCGGGTGCGCAGAATATGACGCTTCCGCTGCAACTGCTCAAGAGTCCGTGTCTGCTCCGCGATCTCTGTTTCCTGCTGCTCAATCTCCGTCAGATCCTCGGTGACGGTAATTGCATCCAACGACAGTTCCAGATCACCCAGGCGATGGCTCAATTCGGGAATTTTCTGCTGAAGCTCAGCCAGACGCAGCCGATCAGAACTATCGCGGAGCTGTTGCTCATCCTCGTCAGTTAGATGCATATCGGCGCGCAACACTTGTAGCTTCTCGACACCAAGCAGACGGCGTAAAGTATCCTGGCGTTGTTGGAAACTTAAGCCCTCAAGACGGTTCAGCCCCTTCTGCTCCACAAAACCAGAGTTGCGCAGCGTAGTACCATCTAGATAGTGTAGGATCTCGATCACACGACGATCAACCTCCTCTAAAGAAGTGATCGGCTGTTGTTCTGGGGCTCCCAATTCGCGAATGGAGAGCGCGGCATTCTGGCCTTGTCCTCGTTCGATGGAGCGTGTAACCATCATTTCCCTGGCCCCGACCGAGAACGTCAAAGTCACAGAAGCCGTCGTCGCGCCATAGAAAATCAAATCATCGAGAGAGGACACCGTCTGAGTGGACCGTCTACCACGGCTGGCAAGGGGTTCTCCATACAAAGCAAAATAGATACTTTCAAAAATTGTTGATTTGCCTGCCTCATTTGGACCCTGGATCAAGATACTACCACGTTGGGGAAAATGTAGATTGACCTCTCGTAAGAGTCTGAAGCGCTCAACCGTTAGATGCTTAAGGATTATCATCACATACACTCCATTTACATTGGAGGCTCATCAATCAGCGAGAGCCTTTGACCTCTTCCAGGACTGCGAGCAATTCGTCTCTGGTTACTCGTAATGCCTGCTGCTCCGAAGCCTTGTCCGAGGCAGAGATCCACTCTTCAGCCACCTTTATTAACTCATCACGAACGGAGAAGCGTTCTTCCAAACCAGAGCTTTGTGACGACTCCTCAGCATCGACCCCCTCTGAAAGCAAAGACAAAGTGCTATCGTCAATTGCCAGCGCAAAGCAGTTCTGCTCGCCATAGCTACGGATCTGATTTAGATCAAGCTCATGGAACTGGCCGCGACTCAACTGTCCTTGCAACCGAAGCTGAACCATCACATCAGGAGCACAGAGAGGGCGGAGCCGCTCCAGAATCCTCTCGGTAGGAGAGACATCGAGTGCGCTTTCACTTTGCTCAGGCCAGAGATCGGAGGTAGAGATTTGTAGGCGACGGACGGGCGAGGCATCAACAGTAATTTGATTACACCAGCGGACTCCATCGGCGGCCAGTCCTAGAAAAACAAAACCCGGCTGATCATCGGGATCACTAAAATTAATATGCTGGGTCGGGCCAGCGACAATCACCTCGACCTGGCCGATGCGCGCCCGACGATAAGCATGGTGATAACCAGCCAGAAGATATTTCACGTGCTTTAACTCACTAATGCTCCGGCGAGAAACCTGAGCACGGGTGTCCAGAAGTGAAGAGCCCGTGGTAAAACCCTCGATCGGCGCATGGAGCAGCAGCACAGAGATCGCAGCCTGATCAAGGCTATCTAGCATCCGCGCCATCTCCAGCGGGTCCCCCTCCTGACCAGAGATCACCCCCAGGCCACAGATGCCCAGTCGAAGGCCCCGGATCGTCAAAAACAATGGGTCCAACTCAATGGGAGAGGACGACTGAAAAACAGAGGCCGGAGAGGCTTGCTCCTCAGATGCACTACTCAAAGCAGGCTGAGGAGGAAAATAGTGAAGAGCTCCCAGACGTGCATAGCTCATCTGAGGAGCAAGCAATGCCTCCCCACGAGAAGAAAGAGGAGACGCCGGAGTATCGTACACGCCACCCAGGGCAAGCGTCTGAATGTTTGCCTGCTTTAATTGCGCCAGTCGGGCCGCCACAAAACTGCGATCTCGCTCATCTGGATCAGGTGTATTAAATAGATCGCCTGCCTGAATAAAAAGATCGACGCTCTGCCCAACAGCGAAATCTGTCGCCTGCTGAAAAGCCCGGCGGAGTCGTTGCTGGCGCTCTTCTAATTTACGGGGGTTCTGACTGAATGCGGTATCGCCAAGATGATTATCTGAAGTAAGCACCACAGTAATTACGTCGCTATGTTGCTTATCTGTTGGGAAGTCAGATGACGTTTCCTTACTCTCTTCCACATGCTGCTCTGCCATAATTCGCCACTTCCATTGATCGTGCTCGACGATGCCTTCAAATAGGTGGAAAAATACACTACTACAACTATGTTCTACCCAAAAGGAGTCTATCACAAACTGCCACTATTACACACGCAAAGCACAAAAAAAGGGACTATTGGACGACTCTTAAAAGCCTTTCTCATATCACACATTTTGTCATTCGTGAACAAAACTTGCGAATCTTTCATCCAAAAGTACCGATTACCCGAACAGTATAGACACGTCCAAAGGCAAACACTTACTATAGTAAATAATATGCTACCATAATTGTATTTTCTGGCAATTCGCTGGAATGGATAGCAGGGCTTGCTGGCAGTGTCTTACTACAAAATGACAGCGAACGTATAGTTCGCCCAGTAAGAAAGTAGCCTACAATTGATAAATTCTCAAACGATTGGTTATAAGTGGAGAAAAGTGGTGGGTGCGTTACCTTTTAGAGGAGAGCGGGAGAGTCGGCGGACTCTGCTCTCGTTTGTCAATAGTATTCAAGAGCGCGATATTGTCACGTATGAACATTCGCGACGAGTCGCGACCTATGCCCAACGTCTGGCAAGGCATCTCGGCTGGAGCCGACGCGAGGCTCACGATCTGGCTCTGGCAGCCCTGGTCCACGATTTAGGGAAAACCTGGATCGGTAACGATATTCTGCTAAAGTCTGGATCGCTCTCCGACGAGGAGCGGCGTACAATGGAACGTCACCCGGTAATCGGCGCACGAATACTGATTGGCTGCGATGTCCACCCTTTCTATGTGGAAACTGTGCTGTATCATCATGAAGCCTGGGACGGCCATGGTTACCCAACAGGTTTAAGGGGCGAGGAGATCCCGCTGAGCGCGCGGATTCTTAGTGTTGCGGATGTGTATGATGTCCTGACTTCCCAGCGCCCTTATAAATCACCGCTTTCCCAGGATGCGGCCCGCGAACGTCTGCTCCAGGGCTCTGATACAAGCTTCGATCCTATGATTACGCGCGCCTTTTTGCAGTTGCTCGATCGCTATCCCAACTTTACCTTGCCACAACATGTTTGCGAAATACCTAAAAAGCCTGCTTATAATTTGCAACAGCTTATAGGAGCGTAGTGTGTGGCCGGCTCAACGCGCAATCGCGCGCAGATCAAAAACGGGCCCGTCTCGACAGATAAGCTTACTGCCAGATGGTGTTTCAAGGTTACATGCCAGGCAGACACCGCTGGCACAGGGGAGCGCCTGCCACAATAATCCCTGGGCAAACTGGCGTTTGCGCAATCGCTCATGCTCCAGATAAAGGTGCCGAGCACTCTCTTGCTCGACACAAATAAAGGCCGCGTCCGCCCACCTCAGGTACTCATCTATAGCAACTCCCAGGTGATCGTGCTGATCCTCCCGCCCAATAATCTGATACTCCACTTCGGGATTGAGCAGCATCGGAGGATAACTCTCCTCGACTACCGAGCCGACGATAAGCAGGGTTACCGCGATATCCTGATTAATGGCAAACTGAGCCAGTAAGGTCATGGAACTAAGATAACGCGCCTCACAGATCAGTAATGCGTTACGGGTGGTAGCATATAGAGTCCACCCCTTCCCCAGAGGACCAAGCAGATCCAGTTGAGAGCCACGAGGTAGCCGCTGCAGCCAGAGCGATCCACGCCCAACCTGTTGGACCAACAAGGTACAACGCCCACGAGCGCGGTCCACACCGTGAACAAAATAGGGACGGCGTAGAAATGGATCATTTGCGTTGGGAGAAACGCAGCGCACCATACAAAATTGGCCCGGCTTGACTGCTTCCGCTAGTTGGGGAGCCTGCACCTCCAAAAGATGCAAGCCTGAACGCAATTCAAGATTCTCGATTAACTCAACCACGTACAGGCGCATCTATTACATCCTCCCCTTTAATGGAAACGTTAGTTGATCATCCCAATAAAATCACGGGTCCGCTCGTTTTGACAATTATTGAAAATCTGTGAGGGCGGCCCCTGCTCTACAATCCGGGCATTCTCCATAAAAATCACATGGTCCGCGACATCACGAGCAAAACCCATCTCGTGCGTCACCACGACCATCGTCATCCCTTCTTCGGCAAGCTGACGCATCACCTTCAACACCTCACCAACTAACTCGGGATCTAGCGCCGAAGTCGCCTCATCAAAAAGCATCAGTTTCGGTTGCATCGCCAGCGCGCGCGCGATCGCGACCCGTTGCTGTTGACCACCAGAGAGTTTATGAGGATAGGAATTTGCCTTCTCCGAAAGACCAACCTTTGCCAGAAGTTCCATCGCTCGGGCCGTCACCACCTCTTTTTTCTCACCCAGTACATGGATTGGAGCCTCAATAATATTCTCAAGGGCCGTCATATGCGGAAATAGATTAAAGCGCTGAAATACAAAACCGATCCGTTCGCGGATCTTCGCTACATTCACCTCTTTGTCCTCGACAACCCGACCATTCTGTTCACGATAACCAACCAGTTGCCCATCTACATAGATGCGACCGCCATCAATCTTCTCTAGATGATTAATGCACCGAAGCAAGGTAGTTTTGCCCGAACCGCTGGGACCAATAATCACCACCACCTGCCCACGGTTGACGCGCAGATCTACTTCGTTAAGCACTGTCAACGCGCCAAAACGCTTCACTAGCTGCTGCGCAAGCACCATCGGCTGAACTTGCTGCGCAGACTCGGCGATCGACTGTTGCACATTCTTTGCCGGAACCAGGCCATCAGAATTATCTAAGCTCATCTTTAAAAGCACCTTTCTCGGGTTTAATGACCGCCAGTTATCAGCGTCTCTGCGACAGGCTCTTTCGAGCCAAAGCCAATCATTCGCTGACCCCAATTTTTATTCGCGGTCGCCTGATTCCTGTCTTTCCCCTTACTATTGGGATCGAGACGGTCCTCAATAAAGCGCTGGATGTATTCCCAGATCGTCGTAAACACAAGATAATACAGAGTCGCGACGATGAGCAGTTCAAATGTCGAAAAGGTTGGAGCACCAAAGATGCTGGCGAAACCGGTCAGCTCCATCACCCCAATTACCGAGGCCAGCGAGGTCGTCTTTAGCATATTATTAAACTCATTGCCCAGAGGAGGAATAATCACGCGCAGGGCCTGAGGAAGAATAATTCGGCGCATCGCGAGAGAAGAGCGCATACCAAGCGCTCTGGCAGCCTCTGCCTGCCCGGCATCCACCGAGCTAATACCCGCGCGGACAATCTCGGCCATATATGCCCCTTCATTTAAGGCAAGCGCCACAAGTACGCAATAGATGGGGTCCAGGCGGATATTTCCCGGCATCTTGGGGAGACCATTAAAAAGAATCAATATCTGGACCAGCACTGGGCTTCCTCGGAACAGCCAGATATATATAGCCGATGGCAATGAGAGAATTGGTAGACGTGACATGCGCATCAGCGCCAGAACCAGGCCAAATACCACCCCTAAAAATTGGGCAACTACCGCGACCCAAAGCGTAATCCAGGCGGCCTGTAACACAAAACCGGAAAAAAGATATTGGCTGATAATGTCCCAGCGAAACATATAGCCTCCTTTTGGTTAGAAAAATTCCTGACCATTGCCATCAATAGGAAACGGCCAGGAATTCAAGCCAGTTTTTATTAGGTGTACTATACCCTAAATTGTTACCATATGGTACCCTTTTGGGGACCAAAAACTGATTAGATTGCTCCGGACTTCAGGCCCCATTTATCGATAAGCTTCTGATAGGTACCATCAGTTTTCATCTGGCTTATTGCACCTTGCACAGCCTTCAGCATATCAGGATTGGATTTAGCGACCGCGATCCCCTCCTGGGCAGCATTGACGACTGAGCCACCAACCTCAAGCTGCCCAGAATTCAGCTTCAGATAGTAATCGGTCACGGGCGAGTCCTGGTAGGTCGCGACCACACGTCCGGTCGCTAGTAACTGAACCACCGCTGTCTGGTCCTGTAAAGAAGTTACCGTAATCGACGGCTTGCTAGCCTTTTTGCAGGCATCCTGAGCAGTATTCAGGTCTGTCTGCTCAACCGTTCCAGTCTGCACACCAACAGCTTTACCGCAAAGATCTGCAACGGTCTTGAGCTTCTCCGGGTTCCCTTTTTTCACCAGCAGAGACTCGCCGGCATTAAAATAAGGGACAAAATCTACTTTCTTCTTGCGCTCATCGTTAATAGTGATCGCCGAGATCACCACATCGAAACGCTTATTCGAGAGGCTATCGATAATAGTATCAAACTTGGTTGTAACTACATCTGGTTTTAATCCCAGGCGCGAAGCGACCTCATTAATCAGATCCACATCAAAACCGGTAGCCTTGCCCGAGGCTGTATCAATAAACTCTTGGGGAGGATATGTTGTATCACTACCAACGGTTAATGTTCCAGCAGAAACGAGTGTGGTCGGGGCCTTGATGGTCCCGGCCTTCCCTGAAGTGCTCCCGGTACTGGCCGGAGCGCTAGTAGATCCGCCACAGGCAGAAAGCAGTATCGAAAATGTCAACAGGACTGACACGAAAAGTCCACTGCCTGCGAAACGGTGTGAGCGCAAACGGTCCGTAGATGCCATGAGAAAACCTCCTCACAAAATCGGGTATTCAAAAGAAAATAAACATTTCGCGCCCAGACGGCACAAAATTCGTAATAATCATTACTGTTTATAGATAAGCAAGTAGTCCCACATCTTATCTCTACATATAAGTACGTTCCAAAAGATCATGAGCATCACCTGAGTTTTGCAATAATTCCCTATTGTCATACACTAGTACATAATTCGCTTAATAATATTAAGAAAAGTCTAAATTATTAGCT
>CAXTTV010000022.1:0-39951 GCA_964247295.1 uncultured Ktedonobacteraceae bacterium
AGAGAAGAGGGCCCGTGGACGCGGCGTAGGACGGCCCGTCGAGCGACGCGAAGACGTGCCAGATCAGATGTGGGGAGAGAAGAGGGCCCGTGGACGCGGCGTAGGACGACCTGTCGAGCGCAGCGAAGACGTGCCAGATCAGATATGGGGAGAGAAGAGGGCCCGTGGACGCGGCGTAGGACGGCCCGTCGAGCGAAGCGAAGACGTGCCGCATCTGGCGCACCGCGCCATGGCCTGGAGTTGCGGGATCGGACCCGAAAGAGAGCGCATGTTCAAGAACAGCGCTCCTCCCGGTCCTCAATCACATCTAGCGAACTTCTTCCAGCCAGCCATGCTCATCGCGGAAAGGCAGATCTTGCGCACGCGCCTGTTCCGCTGTCAGGTAAGGGAGCAGGTGTCCGACGAATGGCCGTTTATCCTTAAACGCCTGCATATTTTCGTGTGCTCTCTCAACGAGGAGTTTCAGTCCCCGGAAGGGATCGCCGAGCAGCCCCATGATCTCAGCATAGATGCTTCTGGCACGATCATGATAGTCTTTTGGTTGCGATTGACCCTCAACCAGTTGCGAGACAATAAACATATCTTCGTCGGAATACAGGCCCAGGTGCTCAGCCCAGAGCAGCATGCGCAGATCATGAGCCATCCGGGGATTGATTGTCGCGATATTCATCTCCGCATCGTCGCGCATACCCCGGTTATTCAGGTTGGCTGATCCTGTTGTGGACCAGAGATCGTCAACGATCATAATCTTCGCATGAACATAGATTGGTCGATAGTGGATAGGTTCGCCAGCGTTGGTGCTGGTCCCCAGGCAGAAAGCCTGAAAGCGACCTTCCGCGACAGCTTCAGAGGCCTCCTCGTAAATCATCGTAACCGAGTCATCGGTAAATCCCCGTCCGACATTTGGATGGTCCGGCAGCAGGATCGCGATCGAGGCGCCCCGGTTTAGAGCCTTGATTATCTGCTCAAGATTGTCCTTCATATCTGGACTGGTTCGGCTCACACTTGGGATATCCATCCCGATAAATGAACGGAGCCAGAGATACTGGTTCTCGATATAAATGAAGCTTTGGGCGTTTTGTAGTGCGTGACTGTAAAGCTCGGCGATCCCATGGATACCCTGTTCCGCGAAAGTATACGTATTGGGTGGAATTGTGCGGGCCAGTTGAACCGGACTACCCTCTTCAATGGGTGGGGGAAGAGGGCGCTCGGAAATAATCCAATCGGGATTGCTCTGCCGACGATGGATCACATCGTTCCAGCGTTGACGGAAATTGGTTTCCACATCGGTCGCGGCTGGACCGCTAATAACTGCGTGGACATCGTGCCAGGGGTGAGGGCTGTTCCCCTTAGGAGTGCGGCGGAGAGGTGTTGAGAAGAGATGTGAAGAGGTATCCCAGCGATCGTACTCGCCCTGTGCCTCGATCAGCGGATCGAGGCCACCGACAAAGGCATGGATGCCATCCACAACCGCGATCTTTTGATGCAGCGACTCCAGAGGGTGGTGGAGCAGACTCATCGCGCTATTATCCAAAATTGAGCAGACATTCTGCCCTAAAAGCTCATCGTGAGCCTCTTGAGGATTATAGTGAGAGAACAATTCTGGACATTCCCATAGGAGCACCTTCACATCGACCCCTTTACTGGCAGCATAGCCCAGAATATTTTTCACTGACAGATCGTTCTGAAGCCAGAAATTGATATCGGCCTCCTGAAGACCAGCGGTTCTCAATTCCTCGATCCGCATGTTACGTTCGGTACTGCCCTCCGGCCCACCCAGGCGGTCGGCCCCTCGGACAAGCTCCATTCCAGGAGTCAAGCCCCAACTTGCCAGATAAATATATTTTTGAGCCGTCAGAAAACGACGGGCCATCGTAAGCATCGTTAACCGGCCATCAATAAGATACGCCACCCGCGAGTCATTGCGTACAGGGAAATCATCGCTGGCCCACCATTGATCATATACCGTTTGTACCTGCATAAAATACTTTAATCCTTCCCGAACCGGATGCTAGAGAACGAATGCCGCATAGTTTACTATACTTATAGGATAGGATAAGGCCCTCCCAATAAAAAACGGCTTGATCCACTGTTTATAACATCTGACGCGTCATCGTGCTAAACTCAATAGTGTTTTATCTCGTGTCCTATAGTAGCAATAATCGAGGCGTCTAACCAGGAGAGCATGTAATGAGCTACCAAACAACAAATCCCACGACCGAAGAGATCCTGAAAACGTATGAGCCATTTAATCAGCAGCAGATAGACGCGGCCCTCACTCGGGCTCAGCAGACCTTTCAACAGTGGCGCTCTACCACCTTTGCGGACCGGGAGCGCGCCATCAAAGCAGTCGCCGCCCATCTGCGGGAGCGCAAAGGTGAACTGGCGAAGCACGCCGTTTTAGAGATGGGAAAGTCGATTACCGAGGCCGAGGCTGAGGTTGAGAAATGCGCCTGGACCTGTGATTATTTTGCCGAGAACGCGGAGAAGATGCTGGCCGATCAGGTCATTAAAGCCAATGCCCAGGAAAGCTATGTAGCCTTCCGACCGTTAGGAGTTGTGCTGGCCGTAATGCCCTGGAACTTCCCCTACTGGCAGGTATTTCGCTTCGCCGCTCCGGGGTTAATGGCTGGCAATGTCGCCATTTTAAAGCATGCCTCCAACGTTTCCGGCGTCTCTCTAGAGATTGAAAAGATTTTTCAGCAGGCAGGTTTGCCGGAGGGCTGTTTTCAAACCGTCCTGGTCCCAGGGAAGCAGACCAAAGCATTAATTGAAGACCCTCGGATCGCCGCTGTCACCTTGACTGGGAGCGAGTCCGCCGGGGTGGAGGTCGCCGCTACCAGCGGCCAGGTCCTGAAGAAGACGGTGTTGGAACTGGGTGGGTCCGACGCCTACATTGTCTTAAAAGACGCCGATTTGGATCAGGCGGCAGAGATCGCGGTCACGGCCCGCTTCCAAAACAATGGTCAAAGCTGTATCGCGGCTAAGCGCTTCATCGTCGAAGAGGCCGTGGCCGAGGAATTTGAGCATGTGTTTGCTGAGCAGGCCGCCAGACTGAAGGTTGGTGATCCCCTGGAGCACGACACCAGGATCGGCCCACTGGCTCGGAAAGATCTGCGTGAAACCCTCGACGAGCAAGTGCGTAAATCGGTTAAGCAGGGCGCGAAAGTATTGATCGGCGGGAAGCCACGTGAGGGCCAGGGCTACTTTTATGAGCCCACGATCCTCACCTACGTCACACCAGAGATGTCAGTCTTTAGCGAAGAAACCTTCGGACCGGTTGCAGCGGTTATTCGAGCTCGCGATGCTGAGCACGCGATCGAACTGGCAAACAACTCCAAATTTGGATTGAGCAGTAATCTCTGGACTCAAGATCTAGAGCAGGCCCGACGGCTGGCCGCGCGCATCGAGGCCGGCGGAGTCTTTATCAACGGGATGACCGCGAGCGATCCCCGACTGCCCTTTGGAGGTGTAAAGGCCAGTGGTTATGGCCGGGAACTCTCACATTTTGGCGTACAGGAATTCGTCAATATCCAGACCGTCTGGATTGGGCCAAAAAGCGACAATCCTCCGACAAAAACCGTTAGTGAATAAATAATCTCTTGTACCGTCGTCTCCGTACGATGTACCATCTTATAGAGATATAAAACACAGGGCTCTTAAAGACACATAAGGATCAATGAATATGTCGCAGCAACCACAACCAGGAGGTTCCCAGCCACTTAAAGCTACCGTCAAGCCACACGAGACCAGTGTGTTGCCCGAGACGTTGTTGGTGACTGATCCTCTCTCCTCAGGGGTTCCGCCGGAGGGCAAAATCGTCGTGACCATCTCGCGTCAGTTCGCGAGCAATGGAGATGAAGTTGGGCGTCTGGTCGCGCAACAGAGTGGATTAAACTATGTAGACTATCAGATTATCGAAGGGGTCGCCGAGCGCCTGGGCGTGCAGCCGGGCGACATCGTCCATACCGATGAGCAGGCCGTGCCCGCCTCACTAAACCATGTAGTCGGCGCGATCACCTCCAGCAGCCCGTTTAACATCAATTATGGAGCCCTATCGACGCTGTTTACCACGTCAAATCGACCAGCTCAGAACCAGACGCAAGATAAGATCTATCTGCATCTGACACAAAAGGTTATTCTGGACGCAGCCAGCGAAGGAGACGCGGTAATCGTGGGTAGGGGATCGCAGTTTCTGTTGAGCGGTCGACCTAGAACGCTACACATCTACGTGTTCGCCCCTATGGAAGCGCGGATCTCCAACGTCATGCAGTCTCAAAATATGAGCCGGCAAGAGGCAATCCAGCTTATAGAGCAGCGAGACGACGCCCACGACACCTATCTACGGCAGAATTATGGAAGCGATGGTCATCAAACGGATTTATATCACTTGTTATTGAACAGTGGACCTTTCTCCTGTGATCTAGCGGCCAGCATAATTCAGCAGACGTTAAGCGTCGTCAAAGAGATGAGGTAAAAAAGGATTGATGTTCACAAGCGATCTGGGAGAGCAAGCAAGCATCATAGGGAAGTCGCGTGCAAGTCTGTTGGGAAATTCCCGCCACCCTTGCCATGACCGGTAGATCGGGTCGCGTGCGGACCCATGGCAAAGGGCACCGCTCTCTTCCCGATCGCCACACACGTGGGCGGACCTGTGAATCCCTGGATGGTTTGGCTTCCGATGAAGGGTGGTGGGTCCCCTGGGCACGGGTCCGCACGCGACCCGATCTACCCCATTCCATCCACCCTCAATGTGCTCCCATTCCTTTGGAGTTTCCCAACAGAGTCGCTTGCTTACGGGCGAACGGGTCGCATGCCTTTTGCCATGGTTGCCGTCGGCTTGTCGTTCTCCGTTCCCCTGAGACCACCGTGTGTGGCGATGGCGATGGGAAAGCACCCTTCAGGTGTGGTAGGAGCGCTTCGCGAAGCGTGCGCAACGGAACGTGAAGCAGGAACTTCCCGAAGGCATAGCGCAGTAGCCAGAAGCGGCACGCCTTCGCTGTGCTCGACGGGCCGTCCTACGCCGCGTCAACGGGCTCTTCGATCTTTCTCCGCTTTTCCCGACAGCGTCGCTTGCTTACGGAGGAAAGATGAAACCTCGCTATCGCCTGTAGATCGGGTCACGTGTGGACCCGTTGTGAGGGAACGCACCACCGGCGGTTCTTTCCCCTATAAACCTTTGTACAGCTTGCACAGTTTTTCCAGTTTTAGTATACTGGTTATAGGGCGTAGGCGTCCTCTGACTTGGCCCGCCGACAATGGCGTTGGCGGGACCGGGTCGGTCCATTTCTCTCTACCTATTAAGGGCGGGTCTGCGAGATGATGTGTCCATTGACAGCATCGAGGATATAGATGCCATCGGGCAGATGCCAGATCAGGTGATCCCCCCGGATCTCCAGAGTGCCCGTTTCCTGACTCTGGGAGGTGATCGATGCCTGCCAGGCGGTCGCGCCATTTGTATGGTAGAAGGCGTTCAGCAGAACCTGACTATTTGGGGAATTCCGGTTGCCCAGATAGATAAAGTCTGTATCGGCGGCCAGAACAGTGAACTTTTGCTGCTGATCCGGGTCCGCCAGTGAGCGTTGCCACTGAGGAATCCCGGTCTTGCGGTCAATCTGGTACAGTATATTGATCCCCTCAGCAGGGTTGCTATAGACGGGATCGCTTTGTGGTATCTTCCTACCACTGAGCTGGATCAGGAAGCTGTCCCGCTGTTTTTGTTGTGCTGGTATCACAATCTGGCCCTCCGTACTAAAGTTCTGCCAGACAATCTGTCCACTATTATCGGTCGCGGTCAGGATGGAGAGGCCCTGCTCCTGGCTCACCACAAACACATTGCCCGCGCTGTCTCTCAGACCACTCGCGAAATCTCCATTAAGTGTTCCATTCAGTTCCAGGTATGCGATTACAGCGGTTCCCAGCGTTGCGAGCAAGAGGATCACAGCCACCACCTTAGGCATGAATAGATAGAGCCGCCGCCGAAGCTGTAGAGGTTGGCGGCCAGTTGTTGCCTTCTGTCCGTGACGCTTGATCCAGGTGTAGCTCCAGAGGCCACCTAAAGCGAGCAAGCTTAGAATTATCAGCGCCACGGCCCCAATTCTCCAGATCCCCCAACTTTCTTTCATATCCACAGTCTGATTACTGATCCCGAGTAGAGAGAGGTTTCCATCATTCAGCAGAGAGATGGGTGCCGCGATAGTCATAGCAGGTAGGGTAGTCTGCCACGTAAGCTTTCCATCCTGTTGACCAAAGGCCCGGATCTGCTGGCTCCCGTCCATCTGCTGAACCTGAAGCGCAACTTGCTTATGCGTAGTATCGACGAGCGGTGTCAGGGATCGGCTGGCCTCCGCGCCAGCGGGATCGCTCGCCACCTCTTTACTCCAAAGAGGTTGACCTGTGCTGGCATTAAAGGCATAAAGCCAGGTCTGGCGACGCACCTGTGGTTGCTCCCAACTGATCCCCGTGGCGTAGAGCGTTTTGGCCTGGCTATCGAGTGCCCCCTGATAAAGCTGGGGTGCCGTAAGCGTTGTAAGATAACCGCCCTGGCTATCGGGAGCCCGATCAAAGCTCCAGACCTGTTTTCCCGTGCCGCTATCCAGTGCTGTCAGGCCACGTGGTCCAACGCTAATCAATAACTGCTGCTTGCCATCATCGCTGAGCAGTAGGGAGCGAGTGGGCAACGTCTTATGCCAGCTTATACTGCCGTCCCCAACCTTTAGCGCGTAAAGATTGTGGTCACTGGCGACAAAGATCAAACTTCCATTATTTTGAAGCGGGGGAGTATAGTCCAGGGTATCGTCCAGCGATTGGAGCCAGAGCTGCTGCCCGGTCTCCTGACTATAAGCCCCGATCTGGTGCGTATCCGTTGACTGCACCGTATAAAGGTTACGCTGATCAATCGCTGGTTGATATGGGTGCGCTCCTCTCGTGGGGAGTTTACCCGAGATATTCCAGATCGGTTTCCCATCCCCGTTGATAAGTTTGATCCCCGTAGCGTTTGTGATAAGTGGGCGGCCATCTGGTAGCATACTGACATTCCCGGCAGTGCTGGTCGTGGCGATCTGCTGGCTGTTCTGAAACACCTGTTGGTTACCATGAAAAGCGAAAATCTGTTGTTCCGCCTGTGAAGATCCGCCAGATCGTTGAAGTCCGACCACCAGAGCGGATTGTGTCTGAAGAGGGCTTGCCAACTGGGTAGTTCCTTGATATCCCTCGCCCAGATCCATCCGAGATCGGACTGATCCATTAACCGCATCCAGACTGGTCAAAAGCAGATGAGGGCGTGCCAGATCCGCAACCAGGCGGACCAGACTCGCGATCAGCAGCAGGAGTAATAGCCCGGTCGCGATGGGCCGGATAAGCCGGGCCCTCCGGGTGTCTTGTGTACCAGCAAAAGATAGAGGATCTGCTGTATCATCCGCCGGTTTAGGGGTTGGAGGGACAGAGAAGGGCCTGGGATCTTCGATCTCAGTAGGAACCTGTTGTTCTGGCAACGCCTGAAAACGACCGGGCTTAGGGGTAGAAGGAACCAGATCAGGCTCCTCGGTTGGAAGAATGAGTGTCTGGCCTGGATCATCGGAAAAATCCCGACTAAAATCAATCGGAATATCTTCACGCTCAATAATTCTGGGTGTTGGTCGGGATCGTGGGCCGGCATGCTCAGGCTCTATAGCCCAATCGTCCAGATAAGCCTCATCCGTTAGATCGATATCGTCCACAGAATCTGGTAGAGGTGGAAGGATTGGACCGGATGGGTGATCGCGCAGCCTGATTGGTTCTGGATCGTTCTCGGGCAGGCGCAGAGTGACCTGAGGGTCACCATGTTCATCCTCTGGAAGCGGTGTGCGCTGGGGCTCTGGTCGAGAGCGAGTGGGTCGCGGCATCGCCAGAGGCTCTTGTGTTGACTGAGAGCGTCGGTACGTCGTATGCTGAGAAGGACCCGTAGAGTGCCCGGTTGTTTGATTATCTATAACATTCCAGATCTCCTCAGACTCAGACTCAAAAGGATCTTCCATCTCGGGTCGTGATGGTTTTCGAGTCAAGCGAATGATAGAAGGTTCGCCCGTGTCAGCCCTTTTAGGGATGGGACGGGAGCGTCTTTGAGTCTGGGAAGATTCCGCGCGCTGCTCTGTCAGAGGACGTTGTTGCGTCTGTGCTGGTGGTCGTGTCGGAGGCTTCCGAGAAACCGGAGTGTTTTGAATTGTTTTTGAGGCCTCAGGTGTAATGCGTTTTTGTAACTCCGGAGATGGAGCCTCCTTCCTGGGCTTTTTCGTTCTAGGGATGGGTCGCTGCTCATCAGCCATAGGGTACTACCTCTCCTCATGAGTCACAATGAAAATCCAATTACTAATATTACATCATCGCGCAAGAAAATGTTATCAAACCTGATAGTCTATTCAGCACCGGTAGTACTATCTACCCGTATTGCTCAGTGAGTGAGGGTCTTTTATGCGTACGCTCAACCTGCATCAGCTCGCGACCTTTCAGATTGTCGCCAAACATTGTAGTTATGTTCGCGCAGCCGAAGAGCTACATTTCAGCCAGCCAGCGGTTTCAGCTCAGATCCGCCAGTTGGAAGAGTCATTGGGAGTCAAATTGTTCGACCAGATTGGGCGTAAAACGCATCTTACAAGGGCGGGAGAAGAGCTTTACCTTTACAGCCAGAAGATTTTCTCCGTCATTGACGAAACTCTGGACACCATGGAGTCGATCCGCTCCCCCTATTATGGACGTTTAAGTGTAGGAGCAGACACCACCGTTGGTTCTTATGTCATACCGGATCTGCTAGGGAAATTTCACCAGATCTATCCCAACGTTGAGATTACGCTTGACGTGCTGAACCGTGCCGCCCTGGTGGAGGCTCTTGTAAGCAACCGTGTCGATATGGCAGTTATGGGCAAAGTCCCGGCTGATATCCCGACCGTGATCGAACCATTCGCACCCAACGAGCTGGTGCTAGTTGCCGCTCCCACCCATCGGCTGGCCGGTCGCAGCAATATCTCATTTTCAGAACTGGCTCGTGAGCACTTTCTTCTACGCGAGCCAGGATCTGGCACCCGCGCCGCCCTGGAGGTTGTTTTTCAAGAGGCGGGCCTGCCGCTGGATATCTGCATGCAGGTTGGAAACAACAGCGCCATCAAAAAAGGCGTAGCCGCCAGCCTGGGGATTGCCCTCCTCTCGCGCGTCGCGCTTGACATGGAGCTAGAAACCAACCATCTGGTGATCCTTGATGTTGAAGGTTTCCCGATTATTCGGCAGTGGCGGCTGGTACATCTTAAGGACAAGAGCCTCTCGTCCACCGCGCGCGCCTTCAAATCCTTTCTCTTGCAGCACGCAGATCGTCGGTTGCGCCGCAATCATGCAAGTGAGAAGGCCGTGGTCGAGACAAACTAAAAACAAAGGTGTTTTTCTTATGCAGCAGAATATTGATTTTACAGACCAGATGGTCATGCCCCGCGATTTTATTGTGCGCCGCTCCGAGCTTACCGTTCCCGGCCACAGCCTGAAGATGATGGCTAAGGCCGCCGCCTCCACCGCTGACCAAGTGATGTTTGATCTAGAGGATGCCTGTGCCGTCTCTCAGAAAGTCGCGGCGCGCCAGACCCTCATCGAAGCCCTCAAAACCCTGGATTTTCGTGGGAAGATCCGTACCTTCCGCCCCAATAATATCCGCACAAAATTCTTTTATCGGGACCTGATAGAAGTAGTTGAGGCCGCCGGCCAATTTCTGGATGGTATCGTCATTCCCAAATGTGATGGCCCCGAAGATATCCTTTTCGTGGATCGTCTGCTTTCCGGGATTGAAGAGAACATGGGTTTTGAGATTGGTCGCATCAAGTTGGAAGTGCTTATCGAGTCGGCGAACGCAGTATTGCATGCCGAAGGGATCGCCAAAAGCACCCCCCGTATGGGAGGATTGATCTTTGGTCTGGTAGATTATGCCGGAGATATTGGAGCGCAGGAGACCGGGGCGGAACAATTCTTCTATTATAATTACGCCAAAGCCAAATGTATCGCCGCCGCGCGCGCGGCTGGGATCAGTGCCGTTGATGGGGTTACGCTCGCGATCCGCGATCCTGAGGCCTGCCGGCGAGATGCGCGGATGGGAGCGCGAATGGGCTTTGACGGCAAATGGGCCATTCACCCTTCCCAGATCGAGATCATCAACGAAGCCTATTCGCCCAGCGCTGAAGAGATTGCCACCGCTCAAAGAATCGTCGAAGCGTATCAGCAGGCTGATATTCAGAATGGACTGGGCGCGATTGTCATTGATGACCAGATGATTGATGCTGCTCAACTACGGCTAGAGTGGAGACGACTCACTATCGCTCGGAAAGCAGGACTCCTTTAGTACAGAGCTTTTTCATTTTGGAAAGAAAGGGGGTCCAGGAAGGCTGGAGCGGGTCTCAGAAGGTGAGCATCGTCCCCGCTCATCTCCTCCCCCTCTTTCTTGTCGTCGAATATGCCTCAAAAGAGAAATAAATGGCTCTGCCCCTTTAGTAGGGTGATCTTGTAAAAATCGAGAATTTTGTGGATAATTATAAAAAACACTATTTTGCGAAACAATTTTATATAGAAATATATGGCTGATCCTTACGCGTATGTGTGTACACTACGTCCTGAAGTTGATGGTAAGATGTACAAGGACAAGGAGGATTTATGAACAATCAATTTCCGAATTATCCATCTGATCCTCGCCAGATGCAAGATCAGCGGGAGATGCGAAAAAATACACCGAGTCAGAATACTGCCTCAGAAAATCATAAACAATCGCTTCCACGGCGTCTTATAAATGGGTGGTTTGCCCTTACATCGCCGCCCATGCCGGTCCTCAAAGCCAGCCTGCATGAGTGGGAGAGTTACAGACGGGGACGCTTAGCCAGCATCACTCTTTTGATCCTATTCATCATCGTTTTTTCGTTCATGCTCTCAATCTTCAAAATTAGTAACACCAACCTGTTTATTTTCAACCTTTCGGGTATCGTTCTGCTACTCTTAATGATCACCATCGCACAACTCAACCGTTTCGGCTTTACACAGATTGCCGCGATCCTGATGGCCTTCGTCATCAATGCCGGTATCGCAGTGACCCTCCTAAGTGTTTCAGGTGGTCTTGGGCTTATTAACCTGCCTTTGTTCGATGTTTTAATTGCCTCAGAACTGATTATTGTCTCGCTTCTCACCCCCGAATACGTATTTGTCGTGATGATCATCAACATAATTTTCACCGTTCTCGACATTGTGTTCGAGCGCCATGCCCCTGACTTAACTAATTATATCAGGATGTCCGGTGGACTTCTGGTCATTATTCGTCCGGTGACGCTTGAGATCATCGTCGCCCTGGTCAGCTATCTTTGGGTAAGGAGCGCATTGCGAGCGATCCAACGAGCGGATAAGGCTGAGGCTGTAGCTCAACTGCAGCAGACCATCGCCGAGCAGGAACATCTCGCCGCCCAACAGAAGCTGTTCCTGGAGCGCAGTATCCAGTATCTGGTTGACACCCAGCGGAAGGTCGCGAACGGGGATTTTAATGCTCGGGTACCGCTTACCAATGACAACATCCTCTGGCAGGTCGCCGGCTCCTTTAACAATCTATTATCGCGTTTCCAGCGCCTGCGTCAAGACTCAATTGAGCTTCAAAAGGTGCAGCAGGATCTTCCCCGGCTGGCTGCCGCAATCCGTGAAATCAAAAAGGGGAGGGCCGTGGATGTTGGACGAGGAGGGACCGTGTTAGACCTATTGATTATGGAGCTCAACTCCACGAACCACTTTTGAAAAGAAAAATAAACTCCCTCAGCTTCTGGCTGGGGGAGAGTCGGAACCTATTTCAAATGATCTTGTAAAAACTTTACCGCTAGCGGCCAGGCTTCAGAGGCCGCCTTTTCATCACCCATGCCATGCATAGGATTAATAAAGGCATGGCCGGCATCGTATACCTTCAGCGTGAAGTCTTTGCCCGCATCCTTATAAAGCCGCTCAATCTTTTCTCTTTGCTCCTGCGGGACGCTATCGTCGCGGCTGCCATAAACCGCCAGGACCGGAACGTTGACCTTCGCCACCTCTTCAGGAGAGGGATCGTACCCACCACCGTAGAAAGGGACCAGGGCTCCCAGGTCAGCATAACGAGCAGCCGTTGTATAGGCAAGAAAGCCGCCGCCGCAGAATCCCATCAGACCAAGCGTTTTGGGATCAACATATGGCATCGCCTTTACCGTATCCAGCGCTCCAATGATCTCATTGACCGCTTTATCCACATTTTTACGCATCATCATAACCATTTTTTGAGCATCATCTGGTTCGGTCGCCACCTTCCCATGATAAAGGTCAGGGACCGCGACCACAAAGCCCGTAGTCGCCAGTTTCTGAGCCAGATCCTGAATATGAGGCTCGATCCCCCACCACTCCTGGATCAGCACCATACCGGGATGTTTAGCATCATCATCGGGTTGGGCCACAAAGGCGTAAGCGTTATCACCATTTACCTTAAGATCGACGCGTGAAGTACGTACTACAGCCATCGAGATATCTCCTATTTTTTTTAGAAATAATGGAACAGTCGCTCCTGAAGAAGCGACACATCATTATATCGCATAGATAGCTGGTAAGTGCAGGCGAGGGGTGAAGAGGGAGCGTAACAAAAGAAGAGCGTTAGCTGAGCATGCCCCAGGGCTTAATGCGTCTGCGAGCTTTTTGGGCCTCCTGCGCATTGCCAAGAGCCTCATACACCTCAGCCTTAAGTTGCCAGGCGCGGGGATAGCTGCGATCCTGCTCTGTTGCTTCGTTAAGGGCATCGAGAGCCGCGCGATGGTGGCCCATATGGATCAACGCCTCGGCTTTGTTACACCAGGCCACCGCATTGCGCGGGTTAATCATCAGAGCGCGTGTGTAGTCCTCAACCGCCCCCGCATAATCTCGAAGCGAAGTGCGAACATTTCCCAGACCATTCCAGGCTTGAAAGCTGTGGGGATCGATCGCCAGGGCCTGTTGATACGAGGCGATAGCCTCCTCCAGCATATTCATCTCCACCTGCGTATCAGCCTTGCCATTCCAGGCCAGAAGATAGTTGGGATCAAGCGTCAACGCCCGCTCAAAATGGACCAGGGCCTGTTGATGACGCTGCATACGACTCAGAGTCAGACCGGCGCTAACCCAGACCACCGCGCTCTCAGGATACAGCTCGGTTGCCTGTTGGTAGATCTCAAAGGCCTTCCGATAATTTCCCTGGTTATAGAGCGCAGTCCCTTTGCCATTGAGCGCATAAAAATTATTGGGCTCCAGCATTAGCGCCTCTTCATAGGCCTGGAGAGCCTGGGCGTACTGCCCCCGGTACAGATACTGATTTGCCTCCTCGTACCGCTCCTCAACCGTACCTGTCGCTTTTACGCGTACCGCCGATCGGCGCGCCGTTGCGCTATGAGTGCGCATCCCACCGGAGGCCAGCAAAGGAGACATTGTGGAAGAGCTTGTAATCCTGCGGATATTGCCGCGCGTCTCATTTTTTACGCTCTGGGTAGCCTGTCGTACCTGAGGCTGGCGATACGACGCCTCATAGCGTTGCAGAAACTCCAACATATCGCTAAAGCGTTCTTCTGGTCTGGTGGCCAGAGCCTTGAGGACCACCGCATCCAGAGCTGCCGGTAGCGCCACATTAAAGCGAGACGGAGGAGGGATCGGGCCACCCATCGGATCATGTGGATGGTAGCCCGTCAACATCTCATACAAAACCACCGCGCTCCCATATTGATCACTGCGCAGATCCACCACGCCCGTAGCTTGCTCGGGAGCCATATAACCGACCGTACCGCGTACCGTCACTGTTTTCCCGCTGCGAGCTCCGGGTTCCAGCGCGCGCGCGATCCCGAAGTCGGTAATCACCAATCGATGATCCTCCTGATGGATCAGAATATTCTCGGGCTTGATATCGCGGTGAATAATTGGGCGGGCGCGAGTATGAGCGTAGTGGAGAGCACTGACCAGTTGACGGAAATTATGGCTTGTCTCCTCCATAGGTAGGGGACCGCTGGCCGCAGCCAGCCGGGTACGCAGAGAGCCCGACGTATAAAGAGGCATCACCAGAAAATAGCTAGGGCCATCTTTCCCATAATCCAGGATTGGCGCGATATTTGGATGATCCAGCGTCGCGGCGATCCTGGCCTCGCGTAGAAAATGCTCATGTTCGCTCGTAGTCGTCTTGCTAGGCAGCAGAACCTTAATTGCCACATGGCGAGACAGATTGCGATCCAGCCCACGGAAGACCGCAGCATACCCCCCTTTGCTCAGTAAAGCCTCAACTATATAGCGGTTCACCAAAGCCGTTCCCAGGAGAGGAAGCGCACAGGCTCGACAGAAGGGCTCGCTGTCGCGATTCTCATATCCGCATTCAGTAACATCAGCGCAGCGTCGCATATCCTCCTCCGAGTCTCTTTCTACAAGTATTCAATACGAAGCCCCTAAGCCTGAGCCTGTTGCTCTAAGGAACGTGCCCAATCCTGACAGGATTGAGCCTCTGCCCCGCGTCCCAATTTTTCAAGTACAACTGCTTTGTTATACCAGGCATCAGGCTCATCGGGCGCGAAAGAAGTTGCCTGATCAAAAGCTGCCAGGGCCTCTTCCAGACGGCCTAGCGTATAAAGCGAGAGACCTTTATTATTCCAGGCCGCGATATAATGCACATCCACAGCTAGAGCATGATCGAACGCCACCATCGCCTCCTCATCCCGTTTCATCTCATGAAGCAGACTACCCTTGTTATACCAGGCAGAGATCAGACCGCTATCGTACTTAAGCGCATGGTCATAGGATGCGAGAGCGTCTTCGTATCTATGGAGAGCAGCTAAAACGTTGCCTCGATTATACCACGTCCCCGCTAGAGTAGAATCATATTGTATAGAGCGATCATAATCTGCCAGGGCCTCATCGTAACGCTTCAGATCGCGCAGATCGTTGGCTTTATCAAACCAGAGTATTGGGTTTTGCGGTTCCAGCCTTAAAGAGCGTTCATGCAGAGGGAGTGCCTCATCGGGCTTTCTTAAACGTCTAAGAATGTTGCCCTTAATATCCCAGAGGGCTGCGGACGCCTGTTCAAGATTCAGAGCGTGGTTAATCGCGATCAACGCATCATCGTAGCGCTGAAGGCTATATAGCGTATCGCTCATCGCTTGCCAGATAATACTTTGATTGGGATCAAGCAGTAGTGCTCGATCGAACGCCTCCAGAGCCTCTTCTCCCCGATTAAGCTCGGCCAGCGTCATCCCGCGAGCGCTCCAGGCGAACACATAATTAGGATTATGGGCCAGAGCCTGATCGTAGCAGTACATCTCTTCATCGAAGCGGCGCATCTCATGAAGCACACTGGCGCGCGAATTCCAGAGATCTGGATCGTTTGGTTGGAACGAGAGCGCCTGATCAAAATACGCCAGAGCCTCCTCGGCACGTCCCAGCAGCAGCAACGT
Organism: uncultured Ktedonobacteraceae bacterium; assembly: GCA_964247295.1. GTDB lineage: Bacteria > Chloroflexota > Ktedonobacteria > Ktedonobacterales > Ktedonobacteraceae > CAXTTV01. The sequence goes on from CAXTTV010000022.1 coordinate 15,453, forward strand.
TGTTCCTTTACCGGTAAAACCTTCAATCGAGATTGGATCAAGGGCCAGGGCCGCATCATAACCGGTCAGGGCCGCGTCATAAGTACAGCGTTCATAAGCCTGGTTCGCGTAATCTAACCAATCTTGAGCACTTTCTGGCTTTCTGGCTTGCCTTTGAGGAGGAGGAGGAGCCATTCTATTTCCCCTCTCGGGTTTCATGATCGCCGGGCGGATCTCAGTCAAGACCATAGCTTCATCTGTATCAATTTGAGGTTCCTGAAACGCCTCTAACGGATAAGCAGGGGTTAAGCGCTCCTGACCACTTACAGATTTAACCAGGAACGCCACCGGGCCATCCTCACCATAGTCGGTGACCCGGACACTTTTGGGGTCCTGAACGCTAGCAGAGAGCGAGGCTGCGAAATCGGCATCCTGGAGAAATTCCTTACGGGTTTCCGGGCTGCTTTTGAGTGGACGTAGAACGCGAAGCATGACAGGTAGTCCTAGTTGGCGATCAATCCCCTGGAGCGAGACCGTTTCTCGATCTTTACCCGCGAATTGTTGCACCTGGTATCTCTCTTTGAGGACTGAATCCTGTAGCGGGAGGCCACAATGGGCGCAGAACCGCGCATTTTCGCGGTTGAGAGTGCCGCATTCTCCTGCATCTAAACACATCCTCATAGTACCATCATCCCTTCCTACTTTCGCGCAGAAATATATATCTGTTCATTATGGGTTGAGCCTTTACTTTACGGATAAGCAATTGTTTTGTCAATCAATACGTAACCAGTCATATTTTCGCTGGGTTTACAATGAATATATTTCTGCCTTTTCTCAATACAGACTACCCCTATATAGCAGTACGCTTTTCATCCTGTTGTTATAATTTTCTATGACTTTTGGGTTAACAAATTATACCGTTGTTTGCTCCTTGTGGGTTGAAATGAGTAATGCCATAATACTATAACGATTGTTGGTACAACTGCGGTTGCATTTACTTTCCCCTGATCCTTATAGTATCAGATAATGTTGGGTAGAAGAGTGTAAAGACAGATTCCTCAGGTATCATTATGACAGAGTTAAGCTTAGGAGACAATCATGTACGAAGATAACCTTAAGGATCGGGAGCGGATTGTGTCTGGTTCTTCAGTTGCTACAGACATCTCTTCCCAGACGGACCAGGAGGAGCCCAGGTTGATCCGAGTGCTTCTCGCGGATGATCATGCGCTGGTGCGTGAAGGCACCCGCCGTCTTTTAGAGGCGGAGAGTGATGTTGAGGTTGTGGGTGAGGCCGCCAGTGGTGAGGAGGCGATCGAACTCGTTGAAAGACTGCACCCGAACCTGGCAATTATGGATATCGCTATGCCTGGCATTGGTGGGATCGAGGCCACCCGCGAGATTAAGCGGCGTTGGCCGGGAACGGCAGTTCTGGTACTCTCTGCCTATAACGATGAGCCCTACCTGATCGCGCTTCTGGAGGCTGGATCTGCCGGTTTCCTGATGAAGAACGTTCATGGTGAAGAGTTGATTAACGCTGTACGCTCGGTCGCGCGGGGAGACTCTGTGCTTCAGCCCGCCATCACCGAGAAACTCATGCGCCGCCTCTCGAACCGCACCACTCCTTCGGCCAGCCCTTTTAATATCCTCAGTGATCGCGAGTTTGACGTGTTGCGCTTAGCTGCTCGTGGTCTTCCAAACAAAGAGATCGCGCGCAGAATGGGACTTAGTATTCGCACAGTTCACAGTCATCTTGCCAACATTTTCAATAAAATGCACGTGGGTTCTAGAACTGAGGCTGTGTTACAGGCCCTTCGTCAAGGGTTAATCTCATTGCAGGATACATATGACTCTTAGCAAACAGACCCTATCTCCTGGTAAGCAGACCCCTTTTTTTTTGCGTCAGATGCGTTTTTTTAAATGGCTTTTGCTTCTGGTAACTCTCGCATCGATGCTTTTTCTGGGTGGGTGGTCAGCCCTTCATTATCAGACTGCTGATACCTTGTATGGACCGCGAGCCATCTATAGCTTTATACTCCTCTCGCTTTTTCTGGCCCTTTTAGGAAGAGGATTGCTGTTTCGTTTGCTTCGGATCGAGGCTCCTACCTCTGAGATCGCCTCCTCGCGCAGCTTACATACCTGGAAACCTCTTTTTATTTTTGATATTAACGCTCCCATTTATCTTGCGGCAGGCGTGCTTTTAGGCACCCCCGCCGCAGTGATAACCGCTTTGATTACCCAGATCGCCCTTCAGATATATACCTGGTTCTGGCAGCGATCAACCGTAGTCGAGCTTTTCTACCGCATCTCTTCAACAGCCCTGGTCGTCTGGCTTTGCTGTTTTCTCTATACCTGGATTGCCGGCCCGGCTACCACGTATTCCGTGACCAGTCCCTACCACCACTTCGCGCTCTCGCGCGAGTTTTTCGCCACCGTTTGCGCTGCCCTTTTTATGTTTTGCTTGCTGACATTGATCTCGCTCCCATTAGTCTGGCGTCCTGGTGAAGAGAGCCTCTGGCGCGCTTGCGATACTTATTTAAGATCGCCTGTTATGCGGTTTCAGGCCCTGGTCTTGACGGTTGGTCCGCTATTGCCGATTGTCAATATCTTTGATGACATCAGTGCTGAATTAGCCTGGCTCTTCTTCTTGATCCCACTATTCGCTATCTATTATCTGGCGCTGATCAGCACCCGCTTGAGCGTTCGCACCACCGAGCTGCAAAGCACCTTGCAAGATCTCAGTAGTGCTCGGAGGCGTCAGGACGAACTGCGTGATTATGCTTCGCTAATCACGCGAGTACAGGAAGAGGAGCGTCGACGGCTGGCGCGTGAACTACATGATGACACTGCCCAGGCTTTGATCGCGCTGGCGCTGGGCCTGGATGGTTTGGGGCGCGTGATCGAAAAAGCAGATCTTCCGGAGAAGGATCGCAAGTGGTTTAGCCGTCTTCAGACGCTGGCGGATAGTACCCTGGATGGTGTTCGTCGCGCCTGTCGAGACCTGCGTCCCTCAGTTCTAGACGATTTGGGATTACGGCCGCCCTGGAGTGGCTGAGCGATAGCTCCGCCGAGCGCGGTGTTTCCTGTAGCTTTTCAAATGAGGGTCAAAGCCTGTTGACCTCACCCGAGAGCGAGATCGCCATCTTCCGGATTGTGCAGGAGGCCCTCTCTAACATCTGGCGGCATTCAGGCGCGACCGACGCCCGGTTACATCTTCAGTACCAGTCGGGCTGCGTAAGCGTCCTGGTGCAGGATAACGGGAAGGGATTTCAGCCAGATGAATATGAGCAGGGGACAATTAACCAGCATTCGCAAAGCGGACTCGGCTTGGTAGGGATGCGTGAGCGAGCGAGCCTGATCGGCGCGAACCTGAAAATCACATCGGCACCCGGTGAAGGGTGTACGATCGTACTGACCCTTCCCATAATTGCGCGGTAGGCATATCTGCTGATGTAATCTTGCCCAAAATCAGGCATAGTAAAGGTAGGCAGTATTGTAGAAAGCTTTGAGCCAGAGAAAGTCTTTGAATACCATCCCTGGATTTCACAATGCGGAACCGGGACCAAATTGTGGGTTTGACCATTCGGGGAAATGGTGGAGTTGTGAGTAGCATCTTGTCTCTCCGTGCGGTGTTCACTCCAGAGAATGGCTTTTTCTTTAGAGGAAGGTGCTTTTCGATACTGCCCCTCTTTTTGTCTTCCATCTCCTCTTGATCTGTCCTCGTCTTCATCCCTGGTCGATCTTCAACGGTAGCCAGTTTCCTTGTTTTACCGCCATTTTTTTGAATATAATGAGTGGGTAACATTTTTGATTAGCAGAAGACCGGTGCGTAGTATTTTTCCTACGACAAAGGTGCATAGAGGATACCGTATGACAACTCACAATGATGTATTTGGCGCGCGCGCGCCGCTTGAGGGAGCGCAAAGCCCAGTTGTTTATTATCGACTGGAGGCGCTGACACAACGGGGTGTACAAGGGCTGGAACGCCTACCGTTTACCGTAAAGGTTTTATTAGAGAACCTGCTACGTCATGCCGATGGTGAGCTGGTTCAGGAAGAGGACGTGGTTTCTCTGGCCCGCTGGACCCCTGGGCAGGCCGCGAAATCCAGTGCTGAATACCCTTATTTACCGGCGCGTGTGCTGCTTCAAGATTTTACCGGTGTGCCAGCGGTGGCAGATCTGGCCGCGATGCGGAACGCCGTAGCTCGAATGGGGGGAGATCCCCATAAGATTAATCCGTTGATCCCCGCTGATCTGGTGATTGACCACTCGGTCCAGGTCGATCATTTTGGCTCTACACAGGCTTTTGCTTATAATGTTGATCTTGAATACGAGCGTAACCATGAGCGCTATGCTCTGCTCCGCTGGGGCCAGCAATCGCTAGCGAACTTCCGCGTCGTTCCTCCTGGGACCGGCATTGTTCACCAGGTGAACCTGGAATATCTAGCCTCAGTCGTCTTTACTCGTGAGGAGAACGGCGAGACAGTTGTTTTCCCCGATACTTTGATCGGGACCGACTCTCATACAACCATGATTAACGGCCTGGGTGTTCTGGGTTGGGGTGTTGGTGGTATTGAGGCTGAGGCCGTCTTGCTGGGCCAACCTCTCTATCTGCTCTCGCCCGAAGTCATCGGTGTGCGCCTGACCGGCAAGCTACCCGAAGGCACCACCGCGACCGATCTTGTACTGACCGTTACACAGATGCTGCGAAAGCGCGGTGTGGTCGGCAAGTTTGTAGAGTTCACCGGCCCTGGCCTGAGCCAGTTACCCCTGGCGGATCGCGCGACCATCGCCAATATGTCACCCGAGTATGGCGCGACCTCGGCCATTTTTCCCGTCGATGAAGAGACGCTGCGCTTTATGCGCATGACTGGCCGCTCACCTGAACTGATTGATCTGGTAGAGCGCTACACAAAGGCCCAGGGGCTGTTCCGCACAGATGAGAGCCCTGAGCCCCTCTTCGATGATCTACTGACACTGGATCTGGGGACGATCGAGCCTAGCATGGCGGGCCCCCGCCGCCCACAGGATCGTGTGGCGCTCCAACAGGTGCGCGAGACCTTCCTAGATGCCTACGTGGATCGCTTCAAAGAATTGCAGGAGAACGCGAAGACCGAGCCAGCCCTGCTGCGCCTGGGAACCGAGGGAGGGCAGGCCAATCCTTCGCCCGTCGAGGTTGGAGAAAAGGCAGCCGAAGCCATCAAAAGCCCCGTCTCCAGCGCGCCATTGAACACACAAAAAGAAGTGCTGGTCCGAATAGATGGCACTCAGACCCCGATCAGCCATGGATCGGTCGCCATCGCCGCGATCACCAGTTGCACCAACACCTCAAATCCCTCCGTAATGATCGCCGCTGGATTGATAGCTAAGCATGCCGTTGAGCGCGGCCTCTCAGTCAGCCCGACCGTAAAAACCAGCCTGGCTCCGGGATCGCGTGCCGTCGTGGACTATCTTCAGAACGCCGAACTGCTCTCCTATCTAGAGGCCCTGCGCTTCCATCTGGTCGGCTACGGTTGCACAAGCTGTATTGGTAATAGCGGACCTTTAGTCCCTGCCGTCGCGGAAGCAATCACCGATAACGATCTGGTAGTCGCTTCAGTCCTCAGTGGGAACCGCAACTTTGAGGGGCGTATCCACCCGCAGGTGCGGGCCAGCTTCCTGGCCTCACCACCGCTCGTTGTTGCCTACGCCCTGGCTGGCACCGTTGATATCGATCTCACTCAAGACCCTATCGGCCACGACATTAATGGCGAGGCCGTTTACCTCCGGGACATCTGGCCGACGCAGCAAGAGGTAAGCGAGGTGCTTACAAAATCGGTGACTCCGGAAGTTTATGCCTCCAACTATGCCAGCGTCTTCGAGGGCGATCAGGAGTGGCAGTCGTTGCCAACCTCGCAGAGCGCCCTCTTTAACTGGGATCGAAACTCAACCTATATTCAGGAGCCGCCCTTCTTCCAGGATATCCAGCCCCAGCCGGAGCCAATCAAGAATATTGAGAATGCTCGCGTTCTGATCATGGTGGATGACTCGATCACAACCGATCATATCTCACCTGCTGGAAGCTTCGCTCCTGCCAGTCCCGCCGGTAAATATCTGATGGAGCATGGTGTTGAGCGCCGTGACTTTAACACCTATGGCGCGCGCCGTGGGAACCACGAGGTCATGGTTCGTGGAACCTTTGGCAATATTCGTTTGCGCAACCATCTCGCCAATGGTAAAGAAGGGTACTATACCACTCATCTGCCTGATGGAGAAGAGACGACCATTTATGAGGCCTCGGTCCGTTATCAGCAGGAGAATGTGCCGTTGATCGTCATTGCTGGTCGTGAGTACGGTTCTGGCAGTTCCCGTGATTGGGCGGCCAAAGGCCCGCTATTGTTAGGAATTAAAGCCGCCATCGCCGAAAGTTTCGAGCGTATCCATCGAAGCAATCTGGTCGGCATGGGAATTCTCCCACTTCAATTCGTCAATGGAGAGAATAAGGAGTCGTTGGGTCTGACCGGTCGCGAAACGTATACCATCGAGGGCCTCGATGGAGAGTTACACCCCCGCCAGCAGGTGATGGTTCGCGTTACCCGTGAGGATGGGAGCGCCTTTAGCTTTCAGACGTTGGCTCGGCTAGATAGTCAGATAGATGTCACCTACTACAAAAATAGGGGGATCTTAACGACCGTTTTGCGTCGTTTGATGCAGGACTAGAGCACTCCTTCAGCTTAACAAAAGGTGGTGGATGGCCTCACCCACCACCTTTTGTGGCACGTCTTCTGTAATTTCCCTTTATAAGACAATCTGTAATTACATAAGAAATTCTTCCATAGAGTCTCAGCTTATGAACTGAGGCCTCATAATTTTATGTATAGGGGCTGATACATAGTAGCTACTGGTCACTTTCTTTCTAAAAATGGAAGGTAAATTATTAAGGAATAAACATCAAAGGCGTGACGTGTATAGTTGATCTTACTGAGATAGGGTTGTGTAAAATGATGAAAGATTTAGTAGAGCCTACACGGTCCACCATCACAATTTTGCGAGTGTTGCTGTTTTTTTTGATGAATTTGTTCCTATATATGTGAAAGGGGACTTTTTCGTGAAGCAACGACGCGTCACGCTCTGTGTATTTTTCCTTTTTCTGGCTGTGTTTGTTTTCTTGTTTACTATAGCACTAGCTCGTCAGGACAGTTCACATTTTACTACTGCGAACCAGTATCTAAATCATGGGCCTCGTCGTTTGAAGATCACGGGTAGCGACCGTTTGAAGATCACGGGTAGCGACCGTTTGAAGATCACGGGTAGTGACCGTTTGAAGATCACGACGGGTAGCGATCGTCTGAAGATCACGGATAGTGCCAACGGCTCTGGTCTTGCCTGATGACCGTTGTATTGCAACACTCTAGTATTGTACATCTAATTGTTCTGTAGAAATTGACTTAAACTCTTTAGCATTTTCAGATAAGGACATTCTCCGGTACGCATTTTTCTTGCCGGGGGGTGTCTTTTTTTTCTTGACATTGCATTTGCTGATTGTTATAGTAGTTCTGCTAGAAAAGGATCTAAGCATAATTGATGTCGATGACAAGGAAAGGTCTTTGGGGAATACCGACCGGTACATAGGCAAGCGCATAGGAAATTATGAGATAGTGGCCGAGATTGCCGAAGGAGCCTTTGGCCGTGTTTTTCGGGCTCGGCACGCATTTTTAAGAAAGCGGACCGTAGCAATCAAATTTCTTCAAGCGACCTACCTGGACTCTCCGGAGGAGCGTGAACGATTTCTTCAGGAGGCGCAGTTTCTAGAAACCCTCAAGCATCCACATATCTTATCAATTTATGATGTCGGTATCAACGAGGGGTACCCCTATCTTGTCGCAGAATATGCTTCTAACGGATCGTTGCGGGATCTTTTAGAGAAGCAGCGGGGACGACCTCTATCTCAAGAGTGGGCTCGGGATATTCTCAAACAAGTTGGAGAAGCGCTGCATTTTGCACATCAGCAGAAGATTATTCACCGTGATCTAAAGCCGGAGAATATTCTTTTCAACACAAGTGGTCAGGCTTTGCTAGCGGATTTTGGGATTGCCACAACGGTCTCCACTTTGAGTGTCAAGCTTTCAGCGATCTCTGGGACCCCCTCCTACATGGCTCCTGAACAGTTTCAGGGTACGGTTAGTAAGCGGAGCGATCAGTACGCGTTGGGGTGTATTGCTTATGAACTCTTTACCGGGTACCGACCATTTTCAGCGCCCGACTTTTTTACAATGGGTTTGAAACATCTTTCAGAGGCTCCTCTGGCCCCCTCTTATCTGAATAAGAAGCTTCCTGGACAGATAGAGCAGGCGATCTTGCGCGCGATCTCTAAGTCGCGAATGGATCGGTTTGAAGATATTCCCGCGTTTCTGGATGCTTTGTGTCAGCCAGAGGTTCCCGCACCCGCGCCAGTGTATCCAGAAAAGATAGGGCAACATCTGACAGAGGGATTGAAGCGCCTGCGTGAGCAACGGTATACAGAGGCATTGCAGCAGTATCAGCAGGTCCTGAAGCTGGACCCCCACTGCGCGGCTGCATATGTTGGCAAAGGAAATGTACTGGCGATGCAGGATCAGTATATGGAAGCCCTTGAGGCATATGACCATGCGTTATCTCTAGCCTCATCGCTGGTTGAGGCATATGTTGGGAAGGGCTTTATGCTCTGTGGGCTTCAGCGTTACTCTGAAGCTGTGCAAGTGTACGATCATGCTCTAGAATTGGAGCCGGGCAGTGATTATGCGTTATCTGGGCGCAGTTTTGCCCTGGAGCAGATGGCTCAGGCACGCGGCACAACCGGAGATTTTCAAGAGAACCAGTAGAATTACCTGAGTGCCATTGTAATTACGGTGTGATGGAGCTCAACTTTTCTTGTGATGCCATTCTCATTATGTTATGCTAACGTTGCACTTTTAGAGAATATCTGCATAGATTACAGTAAAATGAGTTCAGGTGAGGTATATTTAAGATGGCTCATGGCAACGACTTTGTAGGTAAGCAGGTCGGCAATTATCGGGTGCTGGAGGAGCTTGCCAGTGGGGCGTTTGGGCGTGTTTTTCGTGGAGTCCATATTTTTTTAACCAGCCGTATTGTAGCGATTAAGCTGTTGCACCTCGCCCGTCTGGGTTCGCAGCATGAACAGGATAATTTTCTCCAGGAGGCCCAGTTACTGGAGATTTTAAAGCATCCCTACATCCTGCCAATCTACGACGTGGGTATCGAGGATGGCTCTCCTTATATTGTCTCAGAGTTTGCTCCTAAAGGCTCCCTACGTGACCGGTTGGATCGAGAAGATCTTCCACCATTAACCATTCAGGAGTCGCTGGGCGTGCTTTCTCAGGTAGGGCAGGCCTTGCAGCACGTGCACGAAGAGAACATCACGCACCGAGATCTAAAGCCGGAGAATATTCTTTTCAATGCCCAGGGTGATGCTGTGCTGGCCGACTTTGGCATCGCCACCGCCCAGGTTACAAAAAGCATTGATCAGGGAACGGTTATTGGTACCCCTTCCTACATGGCTCCTGAACAATTTCAGGGAACGATCAGCAAGCGCAGCGATCAATACTCCTTTGGTTGTATCGCCTACGAGTTGTTTACCGGGCAGAAGCCATTTGATACCGACAACCTCTACTCTCTCATGTATATGCACATGAACGATGATCCACTGCCACTGCGAGAACTGAATCCGAACCTCCCTCAGTATATAGAGCAGGCTGTTCTGAAAACCATGGTAAAGAACCGCGAAGAGCGTTTCCCAGATGTAGCCGCGTTCTTAGAGGCTTTGCGGATCACCCCAACTGAGGCCTTGCCCCAGGTGCATACAGGCAATTCTGGTAAGCTGGGGAATACACAGTCACCTGCGTCAGGCAGTCAGAACCTGCTCAGTGGATCTCCATTACCACCAACTCCAGAAAACTGGCTGAAGCGTGGCGATGACTACATGGCTAACCACAGCTACAGCAAGGCTCTGGCGGCCTATGAGCAGGCAGCGCGGGCGAACCCCCGCGATCCAGAGACGCATAACAGCATTGGCCTGACTCTTAACAGGCTGAACCGCTATGACGAAGCGGTGAAAGCTTTTGATCGCGCCCTGCACTACGATGCAAATTATGCGTTTGCCAGTGCTGGCAGAGGCTATTCATTAATGCATCTGGGTCGTTACCAGGATGCGTTAAAGGCCTATGATCATGCAATCAGACTTGATCCTTCTGACGCTCAATACTTTAATGGTCGGGCTGACACCCTCCTCCGTCTGAACCGGATCGATCTGGCGGTGAATGCTTATCAGCAGGCCTACGACCTGAGTGTACAGATTACAAAGACGCACTCAAGTGATGCTTCCATTTATAATGATCTGGGCGATGCCTGTTTTGGTCTGGGCCTGTATGAAGAGGCGCTCCAGCACTACAACCATGCGGTCAAGTTGGCTCCTGAAGAAGAGCTGTATCAGACCAATCGTGGGTCGGCTATGTTCCGCCTGGATCGCTATAATGAGGCTCTGGATGCCTATGACCTGGCGGTTGGGATCAACCCGTCTTTCGCTCTGGCGCATTGTCAGCGGTCCACGGTGCTCTACACACTTCAGCATTTTGTAGAGTCTCTAAAAGCCAGTGAGCAGGCGCTCCGGTTAGATCCTTATATGACGCCAGCCTATGTCTACAAAGGGCTTGTTTTATGCGTGCTCAAGCGCTACGATGAGGCCTTCAAGTCCTGTCAACATGCGTTAAGAGTCGATAGAAATTATGCGGAAGCCTATAACGTTTTGGGAATGGCCCTGCGTGGCCTGCACCGTTATGATGAAGCGATTAAAGCGTATGAGGCGGCCTGTGGTCTTGATCCTCGTCAGCCGATCTATCAGATTAATCGGGGAGACCTGTTTTTCGCTTTGGATCGACATCAGGATGCGATTAAGGCGTATCGCAAAGTAGTAGAGCTTGATCCCTCAAACGCTGAGATCTATAATAATCTAGGCAATTCCTACTTCGCGCTGGATCAGTATGAAAAGGCATTAGAGGCGTATCAGAGGGCGCTCCAGATCAATCCTGACTTTGCTGCCGCCCAGAATGGGATTGGTGATGCCTATTATAGCCTGGATTGGCTTGAGGATGCGTTAGAGGCGTATCAGAGGGCTGTGGCGATGGACCCCGATGATGTAGACTTTCTATTTGATCTGGGTGGAACCTATTATGGAATGAGCCGTTACCAGGAGGCGTTGGATACATATGAACAGGCAATTCGTCTGGAGCCTTCTAATGCCTCTTCCTATAATGGCAAAGGCATGGCGCTAGAGGCGCTTCAGCACTACGCAGCCGCGCTCCACTCCTATGACCAGGCCATCCATTATGATCCCGAAGATAGTATGGCCTGGCATAACAAGGCTGATGTTCTCAAGCAGTTGGGGCGTACAAATGAGGCGAACGAGGCTTATACTCAGGCTACTCAGCTTGGGTACGAGGAGTAGAAACCGTGTGGTACAGGTGATATGAGTCGAAGAACTGGTAATGTGCACCTCTCGAAGCGTGTTTTGCACCTGTATCAACGGAACCAGCTCCTGTTAAACCGTCTGGAAGCAACGGCGGAGCCTCAGGCTCTGGTCTTGCCGGGATCACCAGAGCCGCGCGGAAGCATCATCGTTTTTCCCGGCTCTTTTAATCCTCCAACGATTGCGCATCTGGCTCTACTACAACAGGGGCGTCAGTTTGCTCGCGAGTATCGGCAGTTGAGGCCCAGGGATCAGCCCATCAGCATCTACGTGGCCTTTAGTAAACAGACAATTGATAAAGAGGGAGTGGAGCGTCCGCTCCTGCTGGACCGCCTGTACTGGATGCAGGTCTTGCTGAGACATCATCTGCCGGAAGTCGGACTGCTCCTTTTTAATCGAGGGCTCTATGTGGAACAGGCGCAGGCGATCTCCGCTCATTTCCCGAAAGTTCGGCGGCGACTCTTTTTGATGGGATACGACAAAGTTGTTCAGATCCTGGACCCTCGTTACTATCAGGATCGGGATGGCTCGCTGCGCCAGCTCTTTTCTCAGGCAGGGTTGCTGGTTGCTCCTCGTGGGCGGGCGAGTGCTGGAGATCTCCAGCAGCTTCTTGGGCAGCCGGAAAATCAACCATTTTCTTCCTCGATACAGGTGTTGCCCCTTGGGACCGCCTATCGAGATATCTCTTCAAGTAGGGTAAGATCGGGTGGCTCTGCTTATCAGCAAGAGGTTCCCCCCGAAATACGACGCTTTCTTCTCTATACTCGTGCGTATGATCAACCTATCCAGGACTTTACAGGCCACAAGCGAGATATATATGCTACACGGATGCAGCAATTGCTGAGCCAGCTTTACTCTTAAGACATGCGGAACGTCAGATGATTAGAGCCAATTTGAATAATATCTCCTGCTTGCAAATTATGTTGTCGAACCGGTTGGCCGTTAACGTACGTTCCCGTCGCCGAATTATTATCGATCAGTTCATATATGCCATCGGTCACCTGACGGATCTTCGCATGAATGCGGCTGACCGCCAGATCTTCTAGAAAGATTGAACATTCGCGACTACGCCCGATTGTCATATCAGGTAGCAGATCAAATTGTCGGATTGAGCCGCGAGGGCTATTAAGATCCATGCGGCCAATCGCACTAGCATTTGGGTCTATTTTGCGGCTACGACTCAACTCTTTTCCCCGTGAAGAGGCCAGGGGGATAGGACGGGTCATCTCATTCGTAAAAAACGTCAGGACCGTACTTCCAAAGCGGATCTGATCGCCATGTTGAAGTCGCTGTTCATGGATCGGCTGGTTATTTACAAAGCTATCCTGACTTCCATGATCATCGCAAAGATAATAGCATTCCTCGCGCCGGACAATCCTGGCCTGTTTACGGTGGACCGTCACATCCTCCAGGAAAAGATCGCTCTCACGGCTACGTCCCAGTGTTGTACAATCCTTCCAAATTTCGACTCGCTTGCCAGCCTGTGGTCCTTGTTGTATGATCAAATATACCTCTGCTGGCTGATCATATTGTTCATGTTGCATATATCCTTTACTCTCCTACTCTCTCCAAATTGCCAGGATCTGTTACTCCTCGTGAGAAGGTGATCGGCTTAAAGCATATTCTCCTGAATTCGTGTGTATCTCTATAGTAAGGTGTTCAGTTGAAGGTTGCAACCCACCCTTCAAGGATACAGCATTATTGTCCCTGTGCATAGAAATAAACATGCGTCACCACCTTTTCTCAGGTCTTGTGCTATGATATTTGCGTTACGCATGGCTGGCTGTGGTATTACAGCCTCAGTCTTTTTAGCCTTGAGACAAAGGAGAGAGTTGCATGGCAATGCAGGTTAGTCAAGAGATTCTAATAGATTTTGATGTTCCAGTGACCATGAGAGATGGGACTGTCTTGCGCGCCAATATCTATCGGCCCGCAAGAGATGGTCAGTGGCCGGTGCTATTGACGCGTCTACCGTACGGTAAAGATTATCCTATTGGTTCTTCCACCCTGGACCCGGCCCAGATTGCCCGGAGGGGGTACGTAGTCATTATCCAGGATACACGGGGACGTTTTGCCTCTGAGGGGGATTGGAGCCCCATGCGGACTGAAGGGCCCGATGGCTATGATACGGTGGAGTGGGCTGCCTCTCTCCCCTACAGTACTGGCAGCGTTGGTATGTATGGGGCATCATATTTCGGTTTCACGCAATGGATAGCTGCGGTGCAGCAACCCCCATCCCTCAAAGCTATGGTTCCCTTTATCACTTGGAATGATCCTCTCAATGGCAGTATGTATCGCGGCGGAGCCCTTGAATTGGGACTGAACGCGAGCTGGCTAATGAGCATGGGAATGGACGTATTGATGCGTCGCTACCGTGAAAATCCTCAGGTGATGGGTGCAAGGCTCTATGGATTGGCGAAAGAGATTGATGCCTTGGGGACCCAGGGCTACTGGTCACTGCCCTTAAAAGAGTTCGGACCCTTAAAACGTCAAGACATCGCCCCAGAATTTTTTCAGCAGATTGCCCATCCCATGGATCGGGATATTAGTGATTACACAACAATCATGGGAAAGCACAAGGAAGTACAGGTTCCAACGCTCAATATTGGTGGGTGGTACGACATCTTTCTACAGGATACCCTGAGCAATTTTCAGATTATGCGTGAGCAGGGAACGACTCACGAGGCTAAGCAGGCCAAACTACTGATCGGTCCCTGGACGCATGGAGAGGCGGGCAACCGGATCGGCGAGATGAACTTTGGCATCGGCTCCACTGGAGCGTTTCTGAATTATCAGACGGACCTTATGAGCTATCAAGTGCGCTGGTTTGAGCACTGGCTCAAAGGAAACGATACAGGTATGCTCAAAGAGGCACCCGTTAAACTTTTTGTGATGGGAGCGAACGCCTGGCGCGACGAACAAGAGTGGCCGCTGGCACGGGCTGTAGAAACCCGGTACTATCTCCACAGTCAGGGGCAGGCCAATACCCTCAATGGCAATGGCTTATTGAATGTTGAGGGTCCCGCGAGTGAGCCGGTGGATCGCTACAGCTATGACCCACAAAATCCAGTGATAACACGTGGTGGAGCGCTGCTTCTACCACCAGAATATCCAGGAGGACCGTTTGATCAAAGATCAACAGAAAGTCGAGAGGATGTTTTAGTTTATAGCACCCCGGAACTGACCGAGGCCATCGAGGTGACTGGCCCGATTACCGTTCATCTGTGGGCGATCTCCAGTGCCCCGGACACCGACTTCGTGGCGCGACTGGTCGATGTCCATCCTGATGGGTATGCGCAAAACCTCACGGATGGGATCATACGGGCGCGTTATCGCAATTTCGCGAAGGGGGAGCAGCCGGAGCATATTGAGCCGGGAAGGGCCTACAAATACGAGATTAACCTCTGGTCGACAAGCAATCTTTTTAAGCCGGAACATCGTATTCGACTGGACATTACCAGCAGTAACTTCCCGCGTTGGGACCGTAATCCGAATACCGGGCATGCTTTTGGAGAGGATGACGAACTGGTTGTGGCACAGCAGCAGATCTTGCACGACCATGAGCATTCATCGTATGTCGTGCTGCCAGTAATTCCCCAGTTCTGACCAAATCAAAAGGCGTGGAAGCTCTATAACGGCTCCACGCCGCCTCTATCCTAGAGCGGAGGGCTGTTCTGTGTAAGAAGGCCGAGGATCAGATGTGGGGCATGACTGAGATGGTGAGGCGGCTGATTCCAGAATACCGTTAGGATCAGCAGGCTAATAACAATAAGCAGTAGAATAGTAATGCCGATGATCGCGAGACTAAATGCTGGTGAGTAGCGGACCGCATGCAGGTCATCCGCTGATTTACTGTTCGTCTGTTTATTAAAAGAAGATGATGGGAAGCGATTGGCCCCGGTGGTTTTCTCCATCTGCGGCATCATTGTCTGGGCCGGTGGTGGAGTCTGGTCCACAGAGGAGTTACCTTCAAGGGTAGCCAGCTGAGCAACCATAATTCGATGGGGGCTCTCCCTGAAGTGTATTGGTTGTGGTGTACGAGCCTGAAGTGGTACAGGGCGCTCGATAGCAGGCAGCTCCAGCGTATTGACATAGCGTGGGCGAGGCCGGACGGCAGGAAGAGGATGGGAATGACGAGCATTAGCCATCATCAGCGTCTGTTCAAAAGCCTGAGCGAACCCCATAATATTCGAGTAGCGCTGTTCAGGTTTCTTCGAGAGAGCGTGTAGAAACACCTCATCGAGCTCACGTGGCAGCGTTGAATTATAAGCGCTGGGTGGGATAGGTTCGGTTCGGTGATGATGGTGATGGAGTTGGGAAGCAGTCCCTTCAAAGACCGCGCGTCCCGTCACCAACTGATACATCATAACCGCCAGAGCATACTGATCGGCTGCCGGGCCAACATGAACCGAATTTGCCTGAAGCGGATCATCAAACTGCTCTGGAGCCATATACAATGGTGTGCCGACCGAGCGATGCAGGGAACGGCCATTGCGATAGAACGCAGCCAGTCCAAAATCCGCCAATAGCAGATGGGGACGGCCATGTGGAAAGATCGTTTTCAGAGCAGGAAAAACGCCCTGTTTCAGCGAATTACGCTCCAACCGGATCAAGAAATTCGTTGGTTTAATATCTCGATGGATAATGCCCTGGTCGTGGGCACTCTGAAGCGCCGCAGCCGCCTGGGTCAGGTAGTAACTGGCCTCCTCTGCGGAGATAGGCCACGTAAAACCCATCTGCTGAGTTCGTCGTTGTAACCAGTTCCACAAAGAGCCTTCCGATATATACGGCATCACAAGGTAAGTAATGGGTGGCCCGCCGGGTTCAATAACTTCTTCGCCGAAATGGTATAGAGGAAGAATATGCTCATGTTCCAGTTCTGCGACGGCTTGCGCCTCTCGCTCGAACCGTTGTTGAGCCTGTCTTCCCTCGGGAGTATTGGGGACCGCACGCAGATCTCCACAGATCACCTTAATTGCAACCTTCCGCCCAATCCGCGCGTGTTGAGCCAGATAAATATCTCCCATACCACCACTCTCGGCGAGTCGTAGTAAACGGTACCCTCCGAGTGTTTTCCCCGCCAACATATTCATCTTACAATTGTCCTCGTAAAAAAGGGTGAGAGCGTTCTGCCAAAAGAAAGACCTCTTGCCAACCCTGGATACTAAATGCTTTCTTCCTATCTATCTACAGTATACAGCTTTGATAGAAGGATATGGCTGCTATATGAGAAAAACGTGCTACATCGTCGCTTTTTTCAGGACCCAGGAGTACCTGTACTTTATTACTGGTCTGCTAGTTGATCAAGTGCCTTCTGAATAAGCGTAGCAGATTCGGGCCTATTCGTCTGCATTTGCTGCAAAAATGGCTTAATGGTACCAGGATCTTTGATCTCAACCAGGACCAAAATCACAATTTCCAGCGATTGTGCTGGTAGATCTCGCTCTTGCAACGCCTCTAGCAGGGCCGTATTTCCGGTATCGCGCATCCATTGCTCTAACTCCGGCATCATGAGAAGTGCTTGGGTGATGGACTCAATGACTCTGGTATCAGAGATCTGATTGTGAGAGATTTGTTGCCAATACAGTCCAAGCAATCTGCCGAGCGCGTGG
Source organism: uncultured Ktedonobacteraceae bacterium (assembly GCA_964247295.1). Classification (GTDB taxonomy): domain Bacteria; phylum Chloroflexota; class Ktedonobacteria; order Ktedonobacterales; family Ktedonobacteraceae; genus CAXTTV01. The sequence continues at coordinate 32,541 of CAXTTV010000022.1, forward strand.
AGAGCACTCGCGGTTTGCCAATGAGGAGATCGCCGAGCCGTTTCCAGCAGCAATTGAGTAAGTCTGGGGAGGTTGTGCGTTAATAGAAGTTCCTGGTTGGAGGTGCTTGTGACGTTTTGTTGCTGTTGAAAAACGTAGTAGCAGACCAGCGCAGCCTGTTGTGTAAGGCGTTCAGATGAGTTTTGTTGCAGATAATTTTCAAGAGGAAGGTAGCGGTAGATGGGATCGGCAATATAGTATTCGAGGCCACTGGCAAGTTCGAGGCCACTGGCAAGTACAATATCATTAAAATCGGAGCGATGAAGTTTTAAGCAGGCCTCAACCACATCTACCTTTGCCCAACCTGAAGCGGTCTTTAGAGCCTGAAGCAGGGCCTGTAGAGCTGCATTAGTCCCCAACCGCGCTAGAGATTGGGAGGCATAGAGTGAGTCATCTGGATGAGTTGCCAGTTGGCCAAGCACTTCCGTAACCTCATTTGATCCGTTTTTTTGTCCAGAGCTGCCTCGACCGAAACCAAGCGCCTGTTTTTGTTGGTTTGGTGGAACAGATTTATAGTATCCTAGCATATAGAGGGAGACGCGGCGAGCGCGACCATCTGGTGTCTCGGCTGGATTTGTCCCCGAGGGAACCTGCTCATTCGTTGTTTGATCCAGAATCTGGAGCCAGACCGGGATGAGATTGCCGGCTCGGTCCGTTTCGAGCAGGGTTGTGCTAATAGCAGGTATCCACATCCATGATTGGATTGGACTCAGGTTTAGCAACGGCTAGAGTTGATCAGCCGTTTTTTGAATAGAGGAGCCTCCCCAACGGAGATTGGTCAGCAATGGAGTTACTTTAGTTCGGACCTCACAGATCCTGCCTTTGATCGCCTCATCTTCAACTGAGAATGGCGTAAAGGGCAGGCGTACGGCAAGATGTTCGATGGTCGCGCGGTCACGTCTGGGAGAAAGCGTGAACTGGGGATTATCCGGACCGGCCATAGTAGCGGTAAGAGAAGGTGTGGACCCGGTGACTTCTGGAGTTTCACCGATTGCCATATCCCCTTCGGACAACCCCTCCGTTGCCGGGTTGTCATTGGAAAGTGAAGAACCAATTTGTTCGGGACCCGTCTCGGACATAGCATCTTCCTTTGTTCAGGATACCTTAATCAATACTACTCTCAGGTCGGTGGAGAAATTAAGGTTATTGTAGCGTGCGGATTTTGTCAGGTCAAGTACCAGAAACACCTATTTCGCTGTAGCTTTGTAACTCTATAGAGTTTCAGGCGTAATTGTAAAGAAATCATCAAGACTGCGAGACCGAAAGCATACATCAGTGACGGTGATCAGGAGAGATCAATGAGTAACCAGGATATGCAATTTGTGGACCCTGATTGGGAGCATCCACGCAAGCGGGGGGAAGAGATTCAGAACCCTCTTCAGGAAGAGTTTCGGCCTCAGCCGATCAATCGAGATGGACCACAGCAATCGCAATGGAGTGCGCCACCTCCCCCAATGATGGAGCGTCCCTCGTATCCAGAAATGGGGCCGCAACAGGTGCCATTTCGTCCCTACATGGGGTGGCGACCTCAAGGGTATCAGATGCCGAGACAGCGCTCGCGTAAGCCCTGGGTGATCGTGGTAGCGATTGGCGTAATGATCATGTTTGGTATGGGGAGTTTTACCGGTAGACATGCCTATCCAGGTGATTTCAATGGTGGACGGCCTTACTCAGTCCCTCTCGTAACGAAATCAATTGCCGTCAGTGATCACCCCAAAGTTATTATCCACAGTAATAATGGGCATATAACACTTCATGGTAGCAGCAACAGCAATCAGGTAAATATCTCTGGAACATCGTCCGCATCTGATAATACGAATACTTTCGCTTATGATAAAACGAATAACAGTGTGACAATTAATGAATCCACCCAGGGCGGAGATAGACCAAATTTTAAGGGGAGAGATACCAACACTAATCTAGATATAGCCGTACCTCAGGATGCCGATGTGCAGATCAATGCCAGCGATGGACAGGTAGTGGTCAACGATGTCCAGGGCAAAATGGATATTCAGACAAATATAGGCCAGATCAATATGACAAACGTCCATCTGACTGACGGCTCTAGCTTAAAGACCGGAGCTGGTCAGATTACCTTTGATGGCTCAATTAATGCCAAAGGAACATACCAGTTTGAGTCAGATATGGGGACCATTGGGGTAACGTTGCCCAATAGTAGTACATTCACGGTGGATGCCCAGACGGAAGTTGGAAGTACACATTCCGATTTCCCTGGGATTGTGTCAGGCCGGGAAGGGACAAGCAGCACCCTTAAAGGGACAGTCGGAAGTGATCCGCAGGCCGCAAAGGTGACGCTTAAATCGCATGCCGGCGCTATTGAGTTACAGAGTTCGACTCGTTAGCGAAAATTAGTATCAAAGAAACGACGGGTCGGTCAACATCAATGGTTTGACGCACTAACAGATCATTAAAACGCCTCTTGCTTGTTGCAAACATTTCTATACTTAAAAAGGAGAAAGAAGCTTTACGCAAGAGGTAGGTTTTGGGGTCTATGGAAGGACTGTATCGGGAGCTGGAGCGCCAGGTACATGATCTGCTGGAGTGCGATCATGTAGTGTTATTGTTAGGGTGTCCTGAGCCCGTGTTGCGTCACCCTCTGGTCAGCGGATTAGATACGGTTGCGCATGGATATAACGGCTGTTATGGTGAGTTAGGGAGCCTGTTATTAGCTGAGGAATGGATACGAGCCCGTTGTGATCTGGCTATTCAGACCGGGCGTGTGCAAGCAAAGGGGCAGACGCATATCCAGGTAGAGGATCAAGAGATCCATAGTGTCGCGATGGCACCGTTGGAGAGGCCCGGAGGCATTTTAGGTGTATTGCTTGTCGCCGATCATCAGCCGGAGGCTTTTCTTCAAGGAGAGATCCGCCTGCTAGCAAGCTATAGCCGGGGGTATTCTTCCTGGCTTGAGCAACAGCTCCCCTCGCAGATTGCTTCCACCCGTCCAACCACCACAGCGGAACTGGAACGTGTGCAGGCCAGAACCCTTCAGTTGTTGCGCGAGAAGCAACGTTTAGAAGATCAGCAGCGGAAAATTATCACCCAGAAGCATCAGGCCGAGTCACTGCTCTCAGGGATCGCTGATGGCCTGATCGTCCTGGAAGCCCAGCAGCCGCCAGATCAGCATTCGCCCCGCTTTATCGTTAGCGCCTGGAACCAGGCAGCCTCCCAACTTACAGGAATTGAAACTCCCAAGGCGCTCGGTCAACGCATCGAGAAGCTGCTCCCATGGAGGGACGCCGGCGGCCAGAATCTTGCTGATCTGGCGGCTCTCGTATTGCGACCGATCACTCCTTCACTGGGCGATGGTTCGTTACAGCGCGAGTTTTTGATTACCGAGCCTCTGGCCAAACTCACTTCCTCAGGTGTGCGCAACTCTCCATCTTTGCCTGGGGGCAAAGCCAGAGTCGGTCAGAACAATCGCTGGATCAGCGTTCATGCCTCACTTGTTACCAGCTCTCGATTGGATGGTGGTCCCTTAAAGCAGGTGGTTTATAGTTTGAGGGATATCTCGGTCCACAAAGAGCAGGAGCAACGGAAAAACGAGTTTCTCTCAATTATCACACACGAGTTGCGGACACCTCTGACAGCCATTAAAGGATATGCGGGTCTATTACAAGCCTATGGGATCGGAGATCGCAGTGATCCCCTGGTTCCATATGATGAAGAGATGACCCCGGAACGGCAGCAACAGTATCTGGACATCATTATGGACCAGACGGGACAGTTGGAGGTACTTGTCAATGATCTCTTGGATGTCTCGCGTTTACAGGCAGATCAGTTAACCATTCGAGCGAGCGAAATTAATCTAGCCCTCTTGTGTCAGCGGGTTGTTCAGACTATTCAGCAAAGAGAGCAGCAGCGCGCGCCCGACAAATATCGGTTTCAATGTACCTCCGCGCCCGACTTACCTCTAGTCTGGGCTGATGGGAGAAGAGTACAGCAGGTCCTCAACAACCTGTTAGAGAACGCCATCAAATACTCTCCTCGGGGAGGGCCGATCGAGGTAGTGGCTGTCGCTAGAAGGGGATTTGTGGGCGCGCGTGGGCAGGGGAAGCGGGAAGAGCGAGCGAGCGAAGAGATTGAAAAGCAAGTTCCATTGATGGTTTATGTAAGTGTGCGGGACCAGGGGATCGGCATACCGAGGCACAAACAAGGACAATTATTCAAACCATTCAGCAGATTGGAGCATCCGCAAACCATTGATGTTCCCGGCGTCGGGTTGGGACTCTACATTGCTCGCAAATTAATCGAGGCCATGGGGGGAGGGATCATCCTGCGGAGTAGTGAGGGGAAAGGGACCAGTGTTACCTTTACGTTACCAACGGTAGGGAGTGAGAGGCCTATTCAAGCTGCCATGACTGATTAACTCTTGCTAAGTAGGAATCAGTTTGCTATAGTGTCCCTGAAGCCTCTAAGGAAATTTAGAATCAGGTAAGGGGAAGCCGATGCATATTGGTCTACTAGAGGATGACACCGCCATCCAGGAGATGCTGCGCCTGGTCTTACAAGATGAAGACTATTCAGTTTCCATCTATCCCACTGCCGAGGACTGCCTGAATGCCTTAGTTACGCATCGTTCAGATCAGCAGGCCCCTGTTGATCTCCTTATTGTCGATTGGCGTTTGCCAGGAGCGACATCAGGGATTCAGGTTATTCATACATTACGTGAAGAAGCGCACCTGACCGGCTTGCCGATTATTTTAACGACTGCTGCAACCTTCAGCGACTTTGAAGAACTTCAGAACCTGCATGTCACGCTTTTAGAGAAGCCTTTCGCCATTGATGATATCGTTGGGCTGATTAAAGATCTCACATAATCAGCACTCTCCCCTCCCTGAACCCTCTGTAGACGTATGTATTTGTGTTCCTGCAACCTGTGTCAGTTGTGTCTGAGTCCCCCTCTATTATAAGCTCAACAGCCATTAAGAAATCCTGAGCCTCCCTTAAAGAATGCTGAAACTTTTTATTGTTGACTTGTTCTATGCAGACTGTGCTGTTATCCTTTGGGTGTACAGAACACAAGCCACTCAAAAAACGAAGGAAATGTTTTGTATACAGAATGTATGTAATTCCGTGATGCATTCAGGTTGTAGGGAGTAGAGGCTGATAGCTCTTCTCGTGTACCAGGAGTGCCAGGAAGAGGCAAACGTTACAGATGTGAAATCTTTTGAGGATTTCATAAGAAGGAGAAGACAATGCAGGTACAGAAAGGTCGCGGTCGCGGTTTTGCGTCAATGAGTCCAGAAAAGAAGCGTGAGATTGCCAGCAAGGGTGGGAAGGCCGCCCATGCATTGGGTACAGCTCACAAGTGGACGAGTGAAGAGGCCCAGGCTGCGGGTCGCAAAGGCGGCTCTATCAGTCGTCGCCGCCCCAAGGGGGCTTCCATTCAGGCGTAAAGTTTTATCTTCATACCAAAAAAGGAGTTGCTTAAAGGCAGCTCTTTTTTTGTGCCTTCCTTCCTCTTTGTATATTTTCTCCGCTTTCTTCGTTGTATAAAACATAATAGAGCACAGTAGTCTAAGAAAAAGTAGCAAAATACAAAAAGACACATATGCCTTTTTGGTAGAAAGTAGTCATTACCTCCATAGATTGTTATAATGACCAGGCGTAGGTGGTATTATAGGGAAAAGAGAGGGGGAAGAGGCTTATTTATCGGTATCCAGCAGATTCAATAAAAAATGTAAAAAAAACAGATGGGGTAGTGATGACAACGGCTTTGGCATCGAATACGCCGCCGCAGCGAGCATCGGCTAAAAAAGGTCGGTTGAGTGGATGGAATAAGGGAACATTTCGTTTTCGTCTGAAGGCTTTTCTGCCTGGGAAAAACCTTTTACAGAGGCGCTTTAGTGTAACTGAAGCGGCTTTTCTCATGATGCTGGCCTATATTACTTCTCGTGGTTTTGGGGTGGTGCGTCAGATTCTCTTCAATCTATTGTTTGGCACAGGTCCTGAGGCCAATGCTTACTATGCAGCCGCGCGCCTGCCCGATACCTTATTCAATCTGATCGCGGGTGGAGCGTTAACCTATGCCTTCATCCCGATCTTTATCTCCTATGAGCGAGACAAGGGGACAGTGGAAGCCTGGCGACTGACCAGCCTGCTTTTTAATGTGTTGCTGGTGATCCTGACCCTGATTGTCTTGATGGGAGAGATGTTCGCGCCAACTTTCGTCAATCATTTTCTGGTGCCTGGATATTCGCTGGCGGAGCAAGAGCTTACGGCCCAACTCACACGGGTTCTGCTGTTGCAGCCGCTTATTCTGGGGCTGGGGACGATCTCGACGGCAGTGCTTACCAGTAGACGCCAATTTCTCCTGCCTGCTCTCTCCGACGCCTTTTACAACATCGCCTTGATTGGTGGCCTTGTTTTTACATTGTTGGTGCCCTCGGTGGGCATCTATGGTCCAACCTTCGGGATGTTGGTTGCGGCGTTGTTTCACGTGGGTATTCAGCTTCCGGGATTAGTGAGAAACAAGTTTCGCTACTACTTTACCTGGGACCTCTCGCATCCCGGCCTTCGTGAGATTATGCGGCTATTGATTCCTAATGCCATGGCGATCGGGATTGTCTATAGCGGCTTTATTGTGGATACCGCGATCACCTCCTATCTTCCCGACAAGGATACTCTCGCGGCCTTGCATAATGCTCAGCTTCTGGTGAATTTGTTGCTGGCTCTACTGGCTCAGGCGGTATCTCAGGCCGTGTTGCCGCAGCTTGCCGCGCATGCGACAGCCGGACGGTTTATGCGAATGCGGCAAACCATGGTAAAGGTTCTCAAGGCGGCTATCATTATGAGCGTACCTGGGACGATCCTCCTTTGTCTGAGTGGGCGCTTCTTAATTCGAGTAATGTTCCAGCATGGAGCCTTTACAGCTCACTCATCGGATCTCACGTTTCTAGCCCTGATTGGTTTCTGTTTGTTATTGCCGGGGCAGATCGTTGGTGAACTACTGATCCGGGGATTTTACGGTCTCAAGGATGGGCGCACCCCCTTGTTTACAAACATCTTCGCCCTTACAGCACATTGCGCGCTCATCTTCCTGTTCTGGCAGATTTTTAAGGGGTCACTGGCCATTTTGATCATTCCCATCGCGACCTGTACCTCCGCGACTCTGGAAGGTATCCTTCTGAGTATTCTCCTGTTTGGGCGTTTGCGGCGCGAGATCCGAACTGATGCCACAATGATCCGTCTGCGTCGTCGTCAGCAGGCATTTGCCCTTCAAAAAGTTACTACCTCCTGAAATAAAGTGCCTAAACGAGAAAGAGCGCCGGAACCGCTTCCAGCGCTCTTTACTTTTATAAAAAGGGGCGAGAAAACCACGAAGTCTTCAGCTTCGTGGATGAATCGC
>CAXTTV010000023.1:0-38493 GCA_964247295.1 uncultured Ktedonobacteraceae bacterium
TCGGGCCGCCGCAGCGGTCATGTCCCCGTGGCCCTGACGGGCCGAAGCGGCACGTTGTCGCGTTGCTCGATGGGCCGTCCTACGACGGGCACGCAATAATGCTTTACAATTGTAAAAAAAATTTAAAAGTGATTATACTGTATTTAGTGAAATAAGGGAGGTTGGAAGGGATGCAGCAACCGTATGATACCACATTTAAAGCTTTTTTAGAGGGACGAGAACCCATTCTCATCCCTTATCTCTTACCCAATACACGTTATCTCGCAGAACTCAATATCGAGCAACTTCGGGCACCGTTGCGAGCGGATCGGGTCTATAGGATCGAGTACGAAGGAAATCCCGCGATCTTGCATATCGAAATTGAAGCTGTTGGTGGGCCAGAGATGGCTAGGAGAATGCTCGAATATCATGGTATTCTCCACAAAAAATACGAGCTTCCCGTGGTCTCTATGATCCTTTACCCTTTTAAAACCTCTATGGTACAATCTCCGTATAAAGAGTTTCTTGGGTCTAAAGAATTACTGACCTTCCGGTTTGAAGTAGTCGCTTTATGGGAGGTGGATGCCCGGCAGTTTGTGGAGCAGAAGGTCATCAGTATGTATAGCCTTTTGCCTGCAATGAAGGGGGTCACAGCCGATCTCCTATTACAAGCAATCAAAGAATTGCGTGAAGCGTTTGAAGAGGCCGAGTTATCGCAGCAACTGCTCTGGACTGGAGCGAGCCCAGCGGCTCTCGCTGGAGGAACAGCAGCGTGTTGAGGAGGATCTAAAGATGTTTGACCGTCTACTTGAGGAAAGCTCATATGTTCAGCAGATGCAAGCCAAAGGAGAGCTAAAAGGAGAGCTAAAAGGAGAGCTAAAAGGAGAACTGAAAGGAAGAAGATTAGATATTCTGAGCATAATCAGAAAACATCATCCACAGCTTGTTGATCTGGCTCAACAAAAAGTCGCGAAGATAGAGCAAGAAGAGCAGCTTGAAAGTCTGCTTTTGCAAGTGGTTGATCATCTAGGTGATGAGCAGGTTCTTCAAGAGCTTTTGACTGACGTACACTCATAGGGAGGGAAGCCATTTGTGGCTCTGCTGGGAAAAGAAGAAGATGTTTCTTTGTAGAGACTGTTGGTCCTCTTCCTTCTTCCTTTTCCCATCCGCTTTAGAACCAATCGGAATAGGGTATCCAGCTCCGTACCGGAGGAAAAAGGATCATCAGGGCTTGCCGTGTCTGCGCTGAGAGCATGGTATGCGTCTGCAAGGCCCAGTCCAGCATGCGATATCCAAAAAGCACTTGGATAAACTGCTCTACGGTCCAGCGCACATCCGGTTCCGAGGAGAGTGTAGTGCTCATCTTCAGAGTGCGATCCTGAAGATGGAAGGTGAATGACGTGTTATCAACCTGGAGATGGATCTCGCCCTGCCAGGAGGCTAGAGATCGTTGCCAGCGCGCCTGCCACTCGGGGAACATTGCTTGTAGAAGCGCTGTTAGATCCACAATGCGGCCCATCCAGCCAGCAAAGCGATGATGCGTAGTCTGGTTGAGCACTACCCACTCTTCAACCGACGAGCGCCACTGCGAGGTGTCGGTTGCCTCCAAGTGATCGACAAGCCATTGCAAGAGCAAGGACTCTGGTGGCAAGCGGTACCGCAGATATTTGGGTGGCTCAGATCCATCGAGCAGGTGAGCATGATGTTGAATCAGGGCCAGGGCCGCGTTCCAGTTATCGGCTACCAGTTCGGAGGATTGCCACCGATCCTCTCCCCGCAACAGCGCCATATAGCCTTCAAATTCGCCCGATGGCGAGATCGCCAGCCAGAGTGGATTATCCCACGCCAGATAGCGATAGTGTAAATAATGTTGCTGCATCTCTAGAGATCTTGCGAAGCTACCGGTTCTGGAACTGTTGTCGTGCTCGTAGAGAGTTAGCACAGCCCTGGCATCTTCAAGTGTCGCGTGCCGGATAGTGTATGGAGTCGTTGGTAGAGCCTGGATCGCCGTCCGTTCCACCTCCTGATATGACATATCGAATACATCGGTATAGCCATAGCGATAATAGAATTTAGGGATACCATCCAGCATCAGGAAAGCATAATGATGAGTTTGAGCATAGTCGATAGCATCCTGCATCATTTTTGAAGCAATCCCCTGCTTACGTGCGTTAGGATCGGTAACGACGGTGCCAATGCACCCGGTTGGGAGAAGAGCCTCTCCTATGCGTAGCTCGCGTTCATAGATGGTGTAGCCGCCGGCGTACTGATCCTCAAGGAAGGCCCCTCGTAACATCTCAGGTCGAAAGCCGGGCAAGTGTTCCATGAATTGATGACGAAGCTTTACTCCCTTTGTGGAAGGACTGGCTGAGAACGTCTGATCAGCCAGCCGAAATTGGGAATCGTATTCTGTTGGCAGTAGGGGACGTACAGTCACTGTAGATAAAGCCATTTTTCTCCCTTTCTCCCTTTCTCAAACACGTTTTTCTATTGTATCACAGGACCTTAGGGGTCTCTGTCTCAGTGCTGATCCTGTGCATACGTGGAAACAGAGCAGCCAGTGATGGAAGGAACAACACCACCGTCAAGCTAAAATAGATAAAGCCCAGGGTCAGGAAAGGTGCGCCGGGAGAGATTAAATAGAGAAAGCCAACGCTTGTCGCGCCCAGCAGATTCCCCAAGGTACCAATTGTATTGTTTGTGCCCTGAACCTGTCCTTTTCTATTCATTGGCATCACATCCGCCAGGAAGCCATCGGTTGCAGCTCGGGCGATGCAGAGAGCAATCCCCTCAACAATAGAAAGCCAGATAATCAGGATCGGGGACAAAGGTAGAGCATAACTGCCGATAATCAAGCTATAAAGCAACAGGCCAAGAATTAATAGTTGGTAGCGCCCATAGCGATCCGAAAGCCGACCCAACACAGGGGCCAGGAAAATAATTGGTAGCGCGAAGGTCGTGTAGGAGAGGCCAATCAGGGGGAGTGAGGCCCCACGGTCCTGCATATAGAGCGTCCAGATTGTCGCGCCAACCCCGTTAGTAATAAAAAGCGCGAATTGCAATACATAAGCCAGGATCAAAGGCCGCGTAAAAAGCTCGCGTCTGGATGCTCCTGGCCGTTCCTGGGCAGAATTGGACGTTTTTTGCTCGCTGCGCGTTGCTGGCAGAATCGCCAGCGTCAGGACCGCTCCCAGTATCAGTGGAATCGAGGCGACCAGAAAAGCCTGATTATAGCTGGTCTGACTGGCGAGCAGGGCTCCCGCAACCGGTCCCAGCAGTAGACCAACCGTCTGGGCCGCGCTAATCAGCCCCAGGGCCTCACCCTGACGCTCAGAGGGCGCAATCGCATTCATAAAAGCTCTGGCCGGAGGCAGAACCGCCGCCGCCGCAACTCCCTCGATCGCACGTAGACCAATGAGCGTCAGGGGATCACGAACCGGAATATACGCCAGCATCATCAGGCCATGAAGTAGTACCCCGAGGAAAAGGATACGGCGATAGGTCCAGCGATCCGTCAGCCAGCCAATAAAAGGCGAAGTGATAACACCGGCCAGTAGAAACGAGGTAGTCATCAGCGAAATCTCCGCGCTGGACGCTCCCAGCTCCCGGCCATACAGGGAACGTAGAGGTACTACAAATCCGAGACCGAGATATGAGATCCCAACCACCAGGATCAGTAGCATGACAGGAAGGGTATACAGGGCTGAAGATCGCGTTTTTTGGGGATTGCGTAGCACAAAAAGCTCCTTCTCTTACTGAATTGGGCCATGTATGGAAGAGCAAGAGGCGCATTGCAGTATCCTGTACGGATCGAGAAAGAATAGCTGGTCTTTATCCCTCTCTGAAATATTTTAACATATTATTGGAGTGATTCGTTAAGAAAGAATTCTCGAATGCCAGTGAATAAAGACATGGAAGCTTTTACTTACGCCATTGGAGATCTTCATAGAGAAGTAACTTTACTCAAAAAATTGCTAGATATTCTTCCCTTTAGACCTGAGGATACCCTGGTCTTTCTAGGGGACTATATGGATCGCGGCGAGGACTCCATCGCGACTATTCGCGAATTAAAAGCTCTGAAAAAGAGGCATACAAACACGATTTTTATACGTGGAAACCATGATCAGGTCTGGCTGGATCACTGGAATGGTTATGAATTTGACCGAATGCCGGATATGCCGGGCGCGGATGTCGTCTGGGAAAGTTGTAATGGTCGGGTTCCATTTGAGGTTGGTGATTGGTTAGAGGAAACACAGATTGAGTATCAGGATCAACACGCTTACTACGTCCACGCTGGCTATCAGCCAGGGAAATCGGCGGCGCGTACCTCAGATATGTATAAGCTCTGGGGCATCCCCGACTTCTTGCAGAGCAGATGTGATTGGGGCAAGCCGGTTGTTTTTGGGCATTGGACTCTGGAAAAGCCTTTGATCGAGATGCGCAAGATTGGAGTGGATACCGGAGCCTGGACAACAGGTGTGCTCACAGCCATACGCATGCCCGATCGAGAGATCTTTCAGGCCCACAAATAGTATTGAATTGGTCTGAGTGTTTTCTAAGCCTCTTGCGAGACTGAAAGGCTTGCCAACCAGTGTGTGATTTCAGTTCCCAGTATAGGATTTTTTTCGAGTACCCGTAGGCTCATTGTCCCTAGAAGCTGCGCCTCCGCAATGTTCCCTTTGCCTGCTGTCACGCGGGCGAGTTTATATTGAAGCACTGCTTCAAAATTTTGATTCCCCTTTGCTAAGGTAGTGAGCAACCGGGCAAAAATATTTGATGCTTCATCAAAGCGTTCACTGAGTAGATACATCTCTCCTATTTCATAAAAGATGATATCAATCAGCCCAAAAGTATCGATTTCGCGAGCCTGGACTAATGCTTTCTGAAAATATTGCTCGGCCTGTGTATATTTACCTTGTCGGGTAAGAACCATTCCCAGCGTTTTCAAGAGTAGGCAGCTAATCTGATGTAGTTCAAGTTGGCCTGCGAGTGCCAGACCTTCTTGACAGTAAGCTTCTGCCTGCTGATAACGATGCCGCTCAAGTACTGCCTTTGCCAGATTTATGAGTAACAGACATTTTTGTTGTGCATTCTCCTGTGCCCAGTCCAGACCATACTGAAAATAACGTTCCGCCTTGATAAAATCCCCTTGTTGCCCGGATAATAATCCTAAATTGCCGAATAGAAACGCCATCAACTGACGATTTCCGTTTTGCTGAGCGCAAGTAATTGCCTGAAGATAATATGCTTCTGCCTGCTGCGTATCCTGTTGATCGGCGGCTACCATCCCAAGATTGATGAGCAATCGAATAACATCATCCTGTTTATCAAGCTGTTGTGCCAGAGCCAGCCCTTTTTGCAAATACTCCTCTGCCTGGAAAGTGTTCTTTTGTTCCATTGCATTAATTCCCAATTGCCTGAGAATTTCAATTGTGTGCTGGATACGGTTTGACTGTCTGGCTAGATCTAAGCTTTCAAGCAGAACGTTTTCGGCCTGAAAAAAAATCCTTTTTTGGCGCAGAAGTGAGCCCAGGACTACAAGCAGGGCGCTTATCCGCTCAGGATCGTTTATCTTTCGGGCTAGATCTAGCCCTTCCTGCACATACGTTTCCGCTTGAGCATGCCTGCCCTGCAATAAGGCACCCTCCCCTTGTTGTTGGCGGATTGTTGCCAGGGCTAGAGTGTTTTGCAGCTTTTCTGCCATCAGAAAAGCTCTCTTGAGATGGAGATCCGCCAATGTATAGAGTCCCTTTTGCTGAAGATGAGGAACAAAGGCTATAACTCCTTTGATGAGTTGCGGCTGTATATCCAGCTCGTATGCAGTTTCCAGGGTGACGAGAATATTCTGGTGTTCAAGCTCTAAGGCGGCCTCATTTTGAGCATGTTTTTCCACATACTCGCTATAGTAGGAGATCAACCGGATTTTAGGTGCAAGCTCTTGCTGCATATGTGTACGAGCGTAGTCGATAATCGTTTGATGCAGCAGGTACCGATCTGGCCTCTGGCTTTCCAGTAGCCCTGTGTCGGTCAATTGATCGAGAACCTCATGTGTAACGTCGCTGACTACAAGTGCCGCCTCTTCTGAGAAGCTGTGAGGTCGAGCCGGGAAAATTGAAATCGCAAAGAGCGCCCGCTGTAGCTTTTCAGCCAACGGCTGGATGCTCACAGCGATAACAGCTTGTAATGATAAAGGAGTCTCGCTTGCGAGAACCGATGGTTGTTCCAGAGGAGCGTATGGAAATGCCAGATGCAAGCGTTCCTGAGCATCCATAAGTCGATTTGCAGCGGCGCGCCAGCGTCTGATCTGTCCTCCATATCCCTGGATTTGCAAATGTTTCCCCATGAGGGTAAGAGCTAAGGGGAGTCCTCCGACGGCCTGGACCAGGGCTTTAGCAACTTCAGGCTCTCGTATATCTATCTCCGGAACATAGCGGGCGAGCAGTCCAAGTCCCTCGCTTGTTGACAATTCTGGAACTGCAATTGTGTTGGCTTCAGCAAAGAGCAGAGCAATCTGGGGAAAACGTGTGGTGAGGAGAGTCGCGCATTGTGGACCGCCAACCTTGAGCGCGAGCGCGGACTCGCTTTGCCAGGCATCGTCAATAACCAGTAAGATTCTCCGGTCCCCAATTGCTATGCGTAACGCCCTGGCCCAATCGACATCGCTCCGCATATTTGGTATCTCTTCCGAGGAGATGCCGACCAGTTTGCCCCAGTGACTAAAATGGGTAGCAATAGCAGGGTGTGGTCCCAGGCTGGCCCAGAGAACTCCATCAGGAAAACAGGTGTGTATTTGCTCATCATGAGCAAGGTGGGTTGCTAGAGCGGTTTTACCGATCCCAGGCAATCCATGAAGCGCAAGCGTTTTGTTGTTGCGGACATCGCAGAGTCGCTCTTTCAGCGCATAAAGCAAGGGGATACGTCCCGCAAGGGGCAGGGCTGTAGCTGGAGGAATGGTAGGATCAAAGATAGGCTCTGGCCTATGGGGAACTAGCGTAAAAAGGTTTTCACGTTGCGAGTTTGCTTCATCGATTACTAATCCCAAAGTCTGAGCATTCTTTTCAAAAAGCGTGCAGAGCTTCTCACGAAAATGAGGATAAGGAGAGGATATACCGCGCTCCCATCGTCTTACAGTCGTCGTATCTGCTCCAACAAGCTCAGCGAGCCTTGCTTGAGACCAGCCGCGTAGTTCCCGCTCGCGTCGCAGAAAATGGTTGGGCTTCATAGCTCTGTTACTCCTCAAAAAATGGATACATAGAACTTGCACGATAGTTGACCGCCAGTTGCAATGGTGCAGATCTGTATATCAAGGCATACTACTTCTGGTTAAGGTTCTAGAGAACGTGAACCTTATCTTATTAAACGAAGCAAAACTATAAAGAGGTCATGTATGTTAAACCAGCAGTCATCTTCTGTCTTCGATCCTGCAAAAAGACAGGTTGTCATGGACGTGCGCACAATTACCAAAAGCCTCCCTCTGGGGCGAGAGAGTATAGAGATTCTTAAAGGCATAGATTTCAAAATTCATAGCGGTGAGTTTGTTTCTATTGTAGGGCCGTCAGGTTCAGGAAAAAGTACCCTTCTTGGGATTATTGCTGGTCTGGACAACCCGACAAATGGACAGGTTTTTATTGATGGTGTAGATATTACAAAAATGGCCGAAGGCCAGCTTGCCCAGGTTCGTAACAGCAAAATTGGCATGGTCTTTCAAGCTTTTAATCTTATCCCAACATTAACTGCTCAGGAGAATGTAGAGGTACCGTTACATGTGGGTAAGCATAAAGGATCTCCAGCGGCACAAGCCAGAGACATGCTTTCACTGGTCGGACTTTCCCATCGCTTTGATCACAAACCGGGCCAGCTTTCCGGTGGAGAGCAGCAGCGCGTAGCTATTGCACGAGCTCTGGTGACCGATCCAGCCTTTGTAATCGCGGATGAGCCAACCGGAAACCTGGATGCGAAAAATGGAGCACACGTCTTGAAGCTGATTGCGGATCTGCGTTCCCAGACGGGAAAGACTTTTATTATCGCCACCCATGATCCAGAAGTCGCAAAGCACGCTGACCGAGCTATCCGTATTGTGGATGGGCAGATTGCTGCCCTGGATACTACGGGAGGTAAAATCACGCAATGAAATCTTCAATGTATCTTAGCTATGGGAGCCGCTCCTTGTTGCGTGGGGGGCAGCGTACCCTGCTCGCGATTTTCTGCATCGCCGTTGGTGTGATGGCGATAGTATCGTTGCAATCTGTAGGATTGATGATTGGCAATGCCTTTACCGGAAATGTCAGAGACTCTAACGGGGGAGATATCGCAGTAACTGCGGGCGCAACACCTTTTAGCAAACAGGATCTAAGCTTTTTTGAAGGCTTAAAAAAGAATGGTGTAGTTACTACCTATACATCTGTGACTCAAGCTAATGCCTCCGTTGGAACCACGATTTCATCAAATGATCAATTTATTATTGAGGCTGTTGATACCGGAAGCTTTCCAATTGTGATACCACCGCGTTTTAAGACGCCGGTAGATGGTTCTTTGAGCAGCTTACTGACGAATGGACAGGTGGTAGTAAATCAGAATTTTGCTGATCGCTACGCTCTCAAAGTTAACGACCCTGTGGAGATTCATATTAAAATGCCGGGCAACGCTCAGACACTTCATACCAGGATCGCCGGTATCTTCACCAATTCAGGTGTATTTTCAGAGTCAAGTAGCATCGTTGTAGTGTCACTCAACGATTATCAAGCGATAAATCCTGGTCAGGATGTACTGTATAGTCAGGTGTATGTGAATACGGCGAACGAGACTAAAGCAAATGCCGCTAAGAACGCGATTCAGCAGCACTTTGCTCTTGCCAAAATTCAAACAGTTGCCGATGGCCTCAAAAGCGCGCAGCAGCAAGTTGAAATCATCCAAAAGTTTCTGAATATTGCGGGCCTGCTGGCTTTGCTTGTTGGAGGGGTTGGAATCGTTAATACAATGCAGGTTTTGTTGTCTCGTCGCAAAATTGAAATCGCCACCCTTAAGACAACCGGGTATCGCCGTACAGATCTTTACCTGCTTTTCGGAACCGAAGCCGCGTTATTAGGGCTGATTGGAGGTGTCGTTGGTGCTTTGGTGGCGATAGGCGTGAGTATCCTCGTGCGGAATATTGTCCAGCAACTTTTTCCCATCACTCTTCCTTTTGAACTGAACCCGATTATTATCAGTGGTGGTGTGGTTATTGGTCTGGTTACAGCCCTCACCTTTGGGCTAATGCCGATTGTCCAGGCCGCGAATATCCGACCCTTGAACGTGATCCGCGAGACTCCAGAAGGAAGGGGAGCAAGCAGTATCCTACTGACAGTCGTCCTTTTGCTTGTATTATCCATCTTATTCTGCGGTCTGGC
This sequence comes from uncultured Ktedonobacteraceae bacterium, assembly GCA_964247295.1. Classification (GTDB taxonomy): domain Bacteria; phylum Chloroflexota; class Ktedonobacteria; order Ktedonobacterales; family Ktedonobacteraceae; genus CAXTTV01. The sequence goes on from CAXTTV010000023.1 coordinate 9,366, forward strand.
AACATTTATCTTGAAAGATGTGCTGTGGGGAGTTGCTGCGGTCTATGGAGCCTTTGTTTTTCTGGCTTTTTTAAGCCTTTTCTTTAGTCTGGCGGTGCTTCTAGTCAGTAAACTGCCGGTGCCTGAGCGTTTTAGTCCTGGGTATCTAGGATTGATTGTAATTGGAGTGGGAGCATCATCTGTGCTTTCTCTCGCTTTGCCTACCTTTGGAAATATTCTGCTCGTTCTTTCATTGCTGGGTTTTGTAATTGTTGTGCTGCCAAAATCCTGGAAGGCGAACACAAAAATGGCCCTGCGTAATATCGGTCGGCAGCGAGCCAGAACCACGACCACCCTGCTGGCCCTGTTTGTAGGCGTATTTACAATTGGACTGATTATGGCGCTTGGTCAGAATCTTAGCGCGGAAATTAACAAGCAGCTCGCCAGTAGCCTTAGCTATAATCTTGTGACTTTCGTACAAGGAGATGATATAAAAGCCCTGCGGACGCAACAAGCAACTATCCCTGGACTCTCACCCTCAAAAACGGCGCAGACCAGCTATGCCGCGATTGTCCCAATTGCGGTAGATGGGACGCCGATAAAGAGTCTTATTACTCAAAAGAACGCAGAGAGTGTGAAAGGCGTGATCTCCCAGATGTCAAGCGCGGAAGGGTTTGATATCGCAAACAATGTGTTGCCTGATATGCGTGGAGCGAAGCTAGAGGGAAGAAGTTTAGGCCCTGAGGATCGTGGAATGCAACATGTAATGTTGCAGGCGGATATTAAGAAGCAGGAGATCTTTAAAAATCGTCTGAAGCTGGGAAGCGTCCTTACCTTCGCCAGTCAGGATGGTAAGCAGCACACAACAGTACGTATCGTTGGTTTCTACGATCCTGGAACAGTAAATTCTCATTTTGCCAAAATTCTTGCCACCCAGGATGTCATCAGGGCCATCACTCCACCCGGAAAAGAAACCTTTATCTTTTATATGAAGGTGGATAACGATAAGGTAGGGAGAGCCTTAGGACAGATCAGCAAGATTGCCCCGAATGCCTACGTCTTAAACCTTGCGAATATTGGTGATTCTATTGATAGAGCAATTAGCCAGATTTTATTGGTTCTGGTTACCGTTGCCTCACTCTCGCTGTTGGCTGGCGTGATTATTATCGCGAACGCCGTCGCGCTGGCGATGCTAGAAAGAAGGCGCGAACTGGGTATTCTTAAAGCGGTAGGCTACACCAGTCACACTATTCTGAGCGGGGTTCTGATTGAGAATAGCATTGTAGGAGGACTGGGAGCACTGTTGGCGATGCTTGTAGTGGCCTTAAGTATGAACCTGATTGGAACATACTATTTTAAGACAAGCTTTGGTGTGAACCCTCTGCTGACCCTTGCCGTAATTGTTGGGATCGCGGCGGTCGCGATGCTTACAGCAGCGTTCATTGCCTGGGGGGCCGCACGCGTTCGCCCCTTAGAAGTATTGCGCTACGAGTAGTGAAGCTGAGAAGGTTGGTAACAAAAAGGATGGTATCAATGCCATCTTTTTTGTTGCTTTCTTATTATCGTTATTTGAGGGGTTGACGTAACATAGAGGGCATAGGGTATGCTGTGGGTAAACAGTATTGAAAAATATCTACTCTCAAGAACGAAAGCGGATCAACATGTCTCAATCAAAGCGTGCTGGCCTACCCTCCATCTCGATTCCACCAACGGTTCTGGTTCTTCTTTCAACATTTTCGGCGCAGCTTGGTTCGTCCTTTGCTAAGATTTTATTTGGGCAGATCGGACCGGGTGGCACAGTGTTGCTACGTTTAGGTTTTGGGGCACTAATTATGCTGACCCTGTCGCGGCCAAAGTTTCGGGGATATCGGCGGCAGGATTATCTAACGGCAGTTATTTTTGGAGTCACCTTTGCCTGCATGAATTCCCTTTTTTATGCCGCGATCGCTCGTATTCCGCTGGGGATCGCGGTCGCGATTGAGTTTGTTGGTCCGTTAAGCGTGGCGGTCGCGCAATCACGACGGGCAATTGACTTTCTGTGGATTGTGCTGGCGATCGCTGGTATTCTGCTGCTCACTCCCTTCGTTGGGGTCTCAACACTAGATTTGTTGGGAGCGATATTCGCGCTTCTCGCGGGCGTATTCTGGGCCATTTACATTCTTGTGAATGTGCGAGTTGGTCAGGCATTCCAGGGGGGAACCGGTCTCACAATCGCTTTGTGTGTGGGTGCGGTCATCGTTCTACCTTACGGTATTGTGAGTGGCGGAGCCCGATTACTGAAACCATCGGTGCTTCTCATGGGGCTTGGTGTCAGCCTGTTCTCATCGGTTATCATCTATCTTTTAGAATTAGAGGCTCTGAGAAAGTTACCCTCGCGGGTCTTTGGCGTCTTGATGAGTATTGAGCCGGCGATCGCGGCCCTGCTTGGCTTTATCATCTTGCACGAGCGATTGAGTATGCAGGATCTGTTGGCGATCGCCCTGGTTATTGTTGCCTCACTTGGTAGCTCCCTATCCAGCCGAGATAACAAGCCTGTTGAGCAACCAGTGTAAGGAAGCCGTTTGTTAGTTGGTTCGGAAAAGGGATTGGACCCGCATATGAGGTTGCGGAGCACACCATCAATAGAGGAGTCGCAAGCGACTCTGCTGGTAAATGACGATGAGAGGAGAGGGAAGACGTCCCTTGGGCGCGGCGTAGGACGGCCCGTCAGGGCCACTGGAATGGGACGATGCCCTCGTTACAGAGATGAAACGTTGGGAGCGTCGTAGATCGGGCCGTGTGCGTGCCCGTGGGAAAGGGAAGCGCTCCCCTCACCACCGCCACACATGCGGGTGGGCCTCCGACTCCTCGGATGGTTTCGCTTTCGACGAAGGGTGGTGGGTCCCCTCTCCACGGGTCCACACGTGACCCGATCTTCCTCATTCGACTCCCCTCCTTTGCCCACCGCCATCTTTCCCATTTCCCAACAGAATCGCAAGCGACTCCCCTTGTATCTACATCAGGCGTCCTGAATGATTTTCTCGAAAAGATCGACATCTTGACGGATCACATCCAGGCTGGCGGCCCAGAAATCCTTGGAGTGCAGATCAATCCCGAAGCCCTTCGCCAATGTAGCAGCATCGGCCAGACCGGTCGAGGAGAGCAGCTCATCATATCCCTTTTTAAACTCCTCGGGATCTTTTTGATACCGGGCGTAGAGCCCTAATCCAAACAGTAAGCCGAACATATAGGGATAGTTGTAATAAGTGCTCCCATAATAGTGCTGCTTCACCGCCCACATATAGGGGTGGAGCGCGTTCTCATCCAGGCCATCCCCATACGTCTCACGCTGAGCCTGAAGCATCAGCTCTTTAAACTCTTCAATTGAAAGTTCCCGCTGCTCTCGCTTCTCAAAAACGCGCTGCTCGAACAGGAAGCGGCTGCTAATATCCACTACAATCTGACAGGTGCCCTGGATTGAGGACTCAAGGATCGCGATCTGTTCTTCCCGACCAGCATTGCGAAGCGCGGCATGGCGAATGATCGTCTCGCAGAAAATACTGGCAGTTTCGGCCAGCGTCATGGGAAGCTGGCGTTGAAGTGCGGTCCGGCCATACAGGTTCAAGTTATGGTACGCGTGACCGAGCTCATGGGCTAGCGTACTTACACTATCATAAGAGGGATTGTAGTTAGCGAAGACGCGCGACTCATCTTTCCGTAAAGAGATGCAGAACGCTCCATCTCGCTTGCCGGGGCGTGGGCCGGCGTCGATCCAATGCTCTCGGAAAGCACGGTCCGCGAACTGTGAGAGGCGATCCGAATAGGTTCCAAACTGCTCCACAATAAATTGATTTGCCTCATCGAAATTCCAGGCGCGGCTCTCAGAGCCCAGGGGCGCGAAAAGATCGTACCAGGCCAGCTTCTCCAGGCCCAGAGCCTTTGCTTTGGCATGCAGATAGCGGTGGAAGACCGGGAAAGCATCTCTGGCAGCTTCCAGCATCGCATCCAGCGTTTGCTGATCAATGCTATTTTCAACCAGTGAGGCCTCAAGAGGCGACTTCCAGCGGCGGCGTTTTGATAGCACATTAGTTTCGCCCTTAATACTATTAAGCGCCGCAGCCAGAGGAAGGGCCGCCTGTTGCCAGCCTTTCAGCTCCGCTTCATAAGCTTGACGCCGCAGATCTCGATCCTTTTCTGAGGCCAGATTGCGGATCACACTCATTGGGAGCTCTTGCTCTTGCCCATCTTGTTCAAATGGCACTGTCATCTGCGAAGTTAGATCGGCGTGCAGTTTATACCAGGCGTTCGGGCCCGTTATCGACAGCTCTGCTGCCAGAGACTCCTCTGCGGGCGACATCAGATGGGTAGCCTGAAGGCTAGCCTGGCGGAGCGCGTACGCATGTTGTTGGGCTGAGGGAGATTGAGCTATCAACTGCTCTACATCCAGAGAGCCAACCCAGGCATTGAAACGCGTACGCAGATTGGACAGAGCCACCCACAGCGGCTGCATCTCGCTTAAGCGGGCCTGTGCCATCGTATTCTGAGAATCAGTGGTCACAAAACAGACAATATAGGTTGATAGTGTCTCATCCTGATCAAAAATCGCGTTGTAACGTTGGATTAGATCCTCAAATGTCGCTATCAATTGAGCATCTATAGAAAGAGAGGTCTGCTGCTGGATCGAATGGGCGTCAAAAAACGCCGTCAGATCCTGAATGGAGTTTTGCAGATTGGTAAATCCCTGCTTAAACTCTGGCGACTCCAGACCTGGGAAGACAACAGACATGTCCCAGCGGGGAAGAGAGGGTGCGGAAGCCACGCATGTATCTCCTTTTAAAATATTTTAAACGGTTATAACCGTCTATAGATCATAGAACGATTTACCTCTGAATTTCAAGACATAAATCTGTCCAATTGTAGCATCTTATCTTTTAGAAGCGAGATCTCCTTTCCAGATAGAATGTCGAAAGAAAAGTGTCAGAACAATTTTGAACGCGGAGTATCCTCTATTTTAGAGAGAAAGAGAGGTCTTTATGCGAAATCGCTGGCACAATATCCTTCTTATGATTGCCTTTATTAGTTTATTTGGAATTACTAAATCGGCTGAAGCAGCGAATAGCGCACCTGAACCCAAAGCGAAAGTCATTGCCACTGTGAATATGGGCTATTTACCATATGGTGTTGCTGTAAACTGTTGGACCCATCGAGTTTATGTGACAGATCCCAACAGTCATCAAGTTTTTGTTGTCAATGGTAAAAGCAACCAGATCCTGAAAGTCCTGCCTGTAGGCTCGACCCCCTTCGGTATAGCTGTCAACACGTGGACCAACCGAGTTTACATTAGTGATTACAGTTATGGGGGAGTTGGGGTTTCTGTATTGGATGGTGAGCAAAACAAAGTCATTACGACAGTTAAAGTTGAGCATGACGCGGATGGGATCGCTGTGAACCCTCAGACCAATCGGATCTATGTTGCTACTCAATCCACCGGGACCATTAGTGTCATCGACGGTAAAAGCAATAAAGTAATCGCTACCTTGAATGCTGGCTACTTCCTGACGGGCGTTGCCGTTGATCCAGTTCTCAATCGGATCTATGTCGCCAATCTCAAGAGCGGAACCGTTAAAGTTATAGATGGACGCACAAACAAAGTCATCGATACGATCCGTACAGGTTCCAGCCCACTGGGGATCGCGGTTGATGAGCAGACGCATAGGATCTATGTCGCTAATATGGACTCCTCCAATGTTAGCGTCATTGATGGTAAGAGCGATACCGTTGTAAAGACCATTGATGTAGTAGTTTCAAGCCCAACTGAAATCGCCTTCAGTAGTAAGCTGAAGCAACTCTACGTTACCCATACCTTTTTTGGTGATTCGGGTCCGTTGACCATCGTGGATACTAAAACCGATGCAGTCCTAGGTAATGTCACTGTCGGAAAAGGCCCGGCGGGTGTCGCCGTTGACAATCGTCTTGAGCGGGTTTACGTTGCTAATACTGAGGGGAAAAGCCTTTCTGTGGTCCAGGGTGAGCCATAGGCATATTCGCTCTTTCATAGAAATAGAAGGTGGAGATTCAATATCCCCACCTTTTTTCATTTAGACTGATGCCGCGATCCGATTGGTCAAGGGAGCAGTGGCAAGTCCCGCGAACAGATCAGTCTCTAGCTGACGACCACCATTGACCATACTAAAGACGCGGTAAAACTCCTGACGGCCCCATAGATGCCGATGATCCTGCTCCGTCAGGAGTGGCAGGCGATCCTTGAGTTGAAGCTGCGTCTGATGACAAAAAACGGCCTGCCATGCCCGTTGCCAGTGATCGCCGGCTAGAAAGAAACGGGGTCCAGGAGATGCAAACTCGTGACGTGGGTGGAGCAGGTCTCACGGAGTGAGAACAGTTCTCGTTCACCTCTTTCCTCTTTTTTCTTCGTCGAAAGATTATTTATATTGAGTAACAGATATATTTAATCTAAAAGTAGAAGAGAAATGCAAAAAATTATTAAGATATATAAAAAAAGAACAACATGGGAAGGCTGTTATTGAGATGGTGAGTCGGCACCACCACTACCTGTGCAGATAGACTAGAGCGTTAGTGAGTTACATGATTTTTGTATATAAGTTTCTGTGGGACTTTACTACTAATTATAGCCGTCCTCTTCAAATATTCATACATCTCTGCTAAGCTATACCAATGTTTGTTGCACAATCAATCTAGTTTCATTACAGTTAATGAACATGGAGATATTTCCTCATGATAAAACGTGTTATGCGTTTGTCCACCACAAGCTTTGTAGTTGGACTGAGTGCAATACTTATTGTTGGTGGGTTATTTTTTACCCATACCCTTATAAATGAGAGCAGTGCGAAACAGTACGCGCAGGCAAAGTCTTTGTCTATAGCGCGAAACTGTTCAAAGGGGTCGCATTGCACTCCCTCGAAACCCAAGCTTACACCGACCCGGATCGCAACTGCTGTGCCGACGCATGCGATAATATCGACGAGCACGAATGCTAAGCCTTCCACACAGACAGTGGCGGTTTCAACAAACGGGACGCGGGATGCTGCCGATCAGCCGTATAACTCGACCAGTCCATGGAATATGCCCATTGGTTCATCGGCTCAATTTGCTGCGCCAACCTCTCCAAATTGGCCAGACGCTAATAAATACGGCTTTATCATGACATCTGATCCAAAGTGGTCGGTATCAATCTACGTTGCCAAAGCAAGCGATCCTGTACGGAAAATCTATCGTACAGATGACACACATCCCGGCTATCTTGCATTCACCGTTCATGTACCAGCAAATATCGCCGTTGGGCAGGGTGGTGATGATGAACTTGCCATTATTGACCCGACGCATAAATCCGTTATTGAGATGATCCATACGGCCATCCTTCCTAATGGAGATATCCAGGCTCCCTTCCCAAATAAGATTGACTTATATGGCCCTGGCATCTCTGACCAATACATTGGTGCTTGTGCTTATGGTGGTTCTTGTTCGGCGGGACTTATCCGTAAGGGTGAGATGGCGAAAGGAATTCATCATGCATTGCGGATGTCGCTCACTCCAACTACCATGAACTGGTCCGCTCCCGGCGGGAAACATCAAGTCTGGCCTGCCAGTTCAGCAGACACAAATGGAAACTATCCTGGGACTGGAAACATCTATATAGGTTCTCTGATGGCCATTCCTGCATCGGTGGATATCAGCAAAATCGCTAAGCCTGGTACTTCATTGTATAACTTAGCCAAAGCCCTTCAGGATTATGGAGCCTATGTCACAGATGCTGGGTACGAAAATATTTACGTAGATCCTGCTGCTGAGCAAGACGTTCAGAGCGTGAATTATAACAATGCTCTGGCACCATATCTACAGGTAGTTACGAACAACGGTCCGGGCAGTGTTGGTGGTGGGGGAACACCTAGAGAGCCCCTGGCTGCGCCGCTACAACCGTAGTGGTCTAAAGTCAGACTATTGCTTAACGTACAAATCGTGTAGCGAAAGACAAAAGAAAAGAGGATCAAATGTGACTGCGCATTTGATCCTCTTTTCAAAGATTTGGCGAGAAGCGTGCCTTATATCGCAGGCCGCTGGTTCGATCAGTCCTTAAGCCTGCCCGCCGGTCTCCAGAGGTGAATAGTAAGACCCTGACCACACAAAGGGGCGGGCGCGGGAAGATTATCCCTGAGATGGCAGGAAAAAGCAGTCTATTTCATTTTGAAGGAGTCAAGCATTGGCTTGAAATACTGTGTGTTTGCCTCATCATAGAGATTTGGCTCCGCACCCAGGAATAGGCCATATATTTTATTATTGTCAGGATTCGCATAAGCGAGAGTGACCGCCTTAATATGAATGGCAGAGCCATTTGAGGAGAGGTCGCCCGTATATCCGCGTTGTTCCCAGGTCTTACCGTTCATTTCCACGGTAGTGGGCATATCAATGGTCTGAACATTTTTAAGAAGGTTGCCTTTAACAACTGAGGCCATTACATCTTCATACTGGGCTGAAGTCAGACCGCCGGGATTAATAATATCCTGAGCCAGGGCTGTGTCTAGATGTTGTGCTAATCGAATAAATTGCACCTGTTCCACTTCGATGCCATTCTGAGTCTGGTTTTGATCCTGCTTAATCCAATCGTTAGGATAATCTATGGAGAAACCTTTACCATTAAAAGTAGTGAGGCTTACGGCTGCTGTAGGTGTGGCCGTGGGTGCTGATGCTGGCGTTGGCTTTGCAGCCGTTGTGGTTGTTGTATCTGTACTACCGCCGCAGGCGCTTATAAACAGTACGAACAGGCTAAGGAGAACAAGCCAGCCAGTAGGGGGCTTTTTTACTGAGGAAAACATAGGCGCTCTATCCATTTCTACTATCTCAACCAATATGTATTACCAGCCCGAAGAGTGGGTATGGCATGTAACAAAAACCAGGAGTTTTTGAAACGCTTAACTGTGAGTAACTATCCTACTAATAATACCCTAAATCATTCAAATTTAGAGTTAAATATCCTACATCTGGCACATATTTCTATGTAGTTTGAAAAATGGCACGTTTTTCTAAGGTGAGGTATATAGCAGGCCGGAGAAATCAGTAGCATCAATGGGTAAAAGGGGCGTGATACATCACAGGATATTTGTCAAGAGCTTCTCTATCAGCACAGTTTTCCCATCCTTGATATAGAGTAGAAGGGGTTGTACAATGGATTAGTAGCTTGTTATAGTTGCTATTACCCTTTTTAAGATAAGGCAACATTAGTAGATCTGAGAAGAAAGAGAGGAATCTATGTCGTCTCAGTATCCTAATAATCAGCCGCCCGAAGGGCCAAATAATCATGCGTTTATTACCACTGCTCAATCGCTAGATGGGTACCGTGTCGCACGCAACCTGGGACTAGTGCGAGGGATAATTGTACGCTCGCGGAGTATTGTAGGGAATATCGGGGCAGCTTTTCAGCAACTAGCTGGCGGTGATATTACCTTGCTTTCAGAGCTCTGTGAGCGGGCGCGTAATGATGCTTATGAGCGGATGATTCAACATGCTGTCCAGATTGGCGCAAACGGAATTATCGCTGTGCGCTACGATGCGACTGAAATTATGCAAGGGGCAACCGAGGTGCTTTGTTATGGCACTGCGGTAGTTCTGGAGCCCGAGCGCTAGTTGAGCAGCAGAAAAAGCGAGCTATTTCCAGTTGGGTTCGGTTCTCTGCAAAAATTTTGTAGATAGAGGGTTGGACCTCCTCTCTTTATCCCTATTCCTCCTATCTTCTGTAGGATAATGACAGTTTTAGCCCCTCCCTCGTTCTTATTTTTGATTGTTGCATTAGTAGGGAGGAATGTATGGAAACGATATCTCGAAAAGCCTGGATGTTTCTGGAGCCATATCACGCCATGATCTATTTCGCGCCTGAGGCGCGGGAGGCTTTTAAATTTCTTGGCCTGAAAGGTTTCTGGATGGGTTACTTTGCCTCGCGTGCCGCTCCAATGGGCGCGGTCTCAGCTCCAGTAGTGACCGCGACCTTTTACAATTTTCAGCCGGAGATGGTGGAGCGGGCGATCCCCACCGCCTGGAGCATCGCCAGTCCGGAGCAGATCTGGCATGCCCGCATGCTGGCTGCGGACGCGGCTTTACAAAGACTGTTGGGAGAAAAGGCATTCTCACCTGAAGTACAGGAGGCGGCGGAACTGGCGCGGCTGGCGGTTGAGGGATGCTCTGTGGCCGGGCGAGTGCTTTTCTCTGCTCATACTGCTCTACCCTGGCCAGAGCAGCCCCATCTTCAATTGTGGCAGGCGACGACTCTCCTGCGTGAGTTTCGTGGAGATGGACATATCAGCGCCTTACTGGCTGCTGGCCTGGATGGGTGCGAGGCCCATCTAATCCAGATTGGATCGGGTCGGGCTGACCGCAAGATGCTGCAAGAGAGTCGGGGCTGGACCGATGCCGAATGGCAGGGTGCTCAGGAACGCCTTCAGGAGCGGGATCTTCTAGATGAAGGCGGGAAGCTTACCGAGCGTGGCGAGAACCTGCATCTGGCGGTTGAGCAACGAACTGATTTGTTGGCGCTCCCACCCTGGCGGAGCCTGGGGGAACAGGGTTGTCAGCGCTTGCTGGATCTGGTCTATGGATTGAGTAGTAGAATTATTGAGCAACAGGGAGTACCGATCCCCAATCCAATCGGCCTTCCCTGGCCTGCCCATTCGTGAACCATACGTAATCTACCGTTTTGAAGAGGGAACGAAGCTCAGATAGAGTTTCGTTCCCTCTTTTTATGGTTACAGCGAAGATAGAGAGACTGCCGTTCCTTGTTAGGGGTATTTCCAAGAAATCATAGGGTAAAAAGGAAAAATATGCAAACATAGGAGAAATGGAAAGAGAGGCAAAAATTTGCCAGTAATTATACTGTACAAAAAAATTAAAGTCTTTAACATCTATTAAATTATTTAAATACTTTTAGTAAGACTGGAAAACAGCATTCATCTTTTTAGCATATAATCTGATGAATTTCATTTTTTAAATCTTACTATTAGTTGCGTTATAAATGCAAAAAATGTAATGAAAAGAGAAGGCGGGGTGGTGTAGTTGTTATGGGCACTATGTAAGCAGAGAGGGAAGGTTGTGGATAGCGCACAAGAAGTTCATAAGCAATATCGACGCAGGACGTTGAAATAGCGAAGCGTTAAGGGCAAGTGGCGGAATATAAGCGCCAGGTAAGAGATAGCCCACATTATCAATGAGCAAAAGCCTGGCGCTTGAGAGTAACCTGTATTAACTCGGATCTATAGCGTAAGCCGAAGGTTTATAAACCGCCATCAGGGAAGTCGGGGGGAAACCGATGGCAGAACATCTAAAGAAAACTGAACACAGGCCAGTAAGAAGGGTTGCTTACTCCTTCTCATCAATAGGTGGAAGGCCTGCTCCAAGCAGAGAATCAAGCGTACTTTGCTGAATACGGTAAACGCGCCGTTTGCCATTGTGGGGCAGAGGGATGGCCTCAAGCGTGCCTTGTGAGATCCAGCGCCGTACTGTCGTCGAGTCGACGCGCAAGCGACGAGCCACTTCGCCAACAGTTAAAAGGCGATTTTCAGTAACGATCAGATCTTGCTGCTGACCGTCGTTTTCGACAGTAGACGTATTTTTACGAGGACGAGCCATAGGAGGAGTTCCTTTCTGTGGTTGTGATGTAATCCTGTGAGTTTTGGCGTTGGTCAGACGCAACAAACAATGGAAACGCTTCTTCCCGTCTTGTTAGAACGTGGAGAAGTTTTTACAAAAAGTATTCGGAATTTTATAGAAATTCTATCATTCCATTATACCCTCGTCACGATTATATCATAAAAACGTATCAAAAGGACCTAATCTGAGTTATAAAGTACTAAAGCAGTTAAGCAGTTATGTATAGAGAAATTCGTTTAGCCTATGTATTAAGCCGTTTGAGCCCTGGTTTTAGTAAAAAAAAGAAATTTTTTGTATAGAAAATTCTAAAGAAATTGTAATGTTCAATAAAGTATTTTAATCTATTAATACCTAATAGTACTACTTTGAGTGCGTTTCATCGACTTAAGTATAGGTGAAATTGACTAGTACCTTTGGGGAGCTAATATCGAGAAATATATTCATATATTTCGATACTATAACAGAAAATTAAACGAATTAAAAGAGCAAAGTGTTGATTGATGTATGCTAATCATTTTTATGATAAAAACCTCTCTATAGAACTACTACTCATATATATCATTATAACGCAAAAGATTGTGTTTTTGTTTCTTCTTACATAAAAAAGGAAAAAATACCTATGGGAAGTTGATAAAACAAAGACAATAAGACTTTTATCTTTTTCTATGACGTATAAAACTGTATAGTTCCTACTCTCTAGGAGAATCTTACGATTATTTCCTTTTTCTTTTTTCCTCTCCAAAAATCAAGTGGTGTGTTTTTGTTGTTTAAGTATAGTATTGCTGGAAAGATGAATAATGTAGTACGTGCCTGCTTGCTTTTAGGCTTTGATTGGATGGTGGATGGGTATGTATCTGGCCTGGTGCAGCGGGGTAGGTTGATCAGTGGGGGTTGGTTCTGCTGTTGGGGTCGGATCGGGCTCTATTGTGGGTGGTAACACTCTGGTAGGTGAAGGATTGGGATGAGGCGTCGGCGGATCGGTTGGAATGGGAGTTGGCCTGGGCATTGGCGATGGAGTTGGAATAGAAGTGGGTTCCTGTGTAGGAGTAGGGATAATGGTGGGCTCAGGTAGTGGTGATGGCGTCTGCGTTGGTTGCTTTACAGGTTCGGTTGGAGGAACTGGCGGTTGAGTCGGTGGAGTCGCTGGATGTGGAGTAGGATCTGGCGAGGGCGTCGGTTTTGGATGTTGGGTTGGGCTGGACGTAGGCTGTGGTGTAGGTGAAGGATCTGGTGTGTTCAAGATAGGTGTTGTAGCTTCTCGCGTTGGGGAGATGTTGTCGCTCTCTACAGGCATACTGTTTGTAGGAGAGGGGGTTGCCAGAGCTGTTGGATCAAGTGAAAGGGTTGGATGTGTGGGACGACTGATGGATTGTGGAAGCGTGGAGGTATCGCCCGCTAGAAACACTGGTTGTAGAAGGTGCTCGCGTCCTGACCAGAGATTAACAGCAAAGAACCCTCCCATAGCCAGCGTCAGGCCTGTAAGGACGGTAAGCAATATCCCACTCTTTGTGCGATTGGTTGATCGAGCTTTTGATGTCCCGTCTATCTGATCCTCTGAGATGGCGTCGATCAAAGAAAACGCAGACTGATGCTGATGATTTGTTGATAGCAAGGATGAGTTTTCTACTTCGGGCTCATCATTAAAATCTTCTGAAGATAAAACTAATGGACGTTTTACCATTGATGATATGTGGGGAGCCTCTTTAAGGGCCTGCCAGAAATTATCTATTGAAGAGAAACGCTTCTGGCTATCTATTGTAAGCACGCGCTCCATAACGCTCGTTACTGCCTCAGAGAGAGCTGGTTCCAATGTATTGGCCGGTTTAAGAGGATCAATGCCGCGTCGACTCAGACAGGCCATGCGGTTTAGAGCATCAGTCGGAGGCTCGCTTGTGAGGAGGGTATAGACGATTGCCCCAAGGCTGTATACATCGGTATAGATCCCCGTACCATTCGTATAATGCTCGGGAGCGCTGTAGTACGGCGAGCAATGACGGATCGCCGCAGTAGTGGAGTCTGCCTCATATTCCTTAGCCAGACCGAAGTCGACGAGAACCGCATTACTTCCATTTGTGGGAATAATAATATTTGCTGGCTTGATATCGCGATGAATAATCGGTGGGTTCTGATGATGTAGATAGTTCAGAACCTCAATGATCGGTGAGAGCAAGTGCAGGATCTCAGGTAGGGTAAAGCGCTTTTGCGGTTGCTGTAAACGCAATTGTCCCAGATCTGGACCATCAATAAAATCCATCAACATGTAGGAACGGTTGTTCGATTTATCCTCAAAGATGCGGTAAACTTTAGGCAAGGCATAATGATCCAGGCGTCTAAGAATAGTTCCCTCGGCCAGAAAGCTTTCGCGCTCAAATTTTGTTGGATGGATCAACTCTTTTAGCGCGAAAACACTATCATTGCTCCCTCTGTCTCGCACTTTGTAGACCGCGCCAAAGCCACCTTTACCAAGCAATTCATCGATAACGTAGCGACCCTGAATAATGCTGCCTTTATGAAAGATCGAATATGGATTATACATAAAAATCCTCACAAAGAAATAAAACGTTCTTTGTACTTATATCGACCATTCAGGTTGATCGCTCTATAGTTTTTCTGGTGGGAATGTGTTGTTCCCACCAGTATTTCTCTCAAGATGTTATCCCATGCTCCTTAGCTTGGTGAAAAGGTTTTCAGCGAGGCCTCCATCTCAAAACCACGATATGCACAGCCGAGCAGACCTGTTTTTCCATTTAAAATCACGCGAATGGGCACTTTTTTCAGTATTTCAGAAAAGCGTCCTTTATGGAGAAAGGCCTGCATAAACAAATCTTGCTGTAGCAGAGGGAGAAGCCGGGGAGGGATACCGCCGCCGATATAAATACCGCCAGTCGCGAGCACCTTAAGAGCAAGATTGCCGGCCTCGGCACCCAGGATCTCAATAAATATATCTACAGCTTTTTTGCAGATAGGATCTGGAGGGTTCGCTAGAGCTCCATTCACAATAATTGGTGTATGATCCTTCTGTTGAGCAAACTGTTCGACCAGAGCAGAAGACTCGGGATCGGGGCCGGTATCGCGGAAGTAGCCATAGAGGTTAGGGAAGGCGATCCCGGAGCAGACCCACTCATAGCTTACATGATTCATACGGCCCTGAAGATAGCGAAGCAGACCTATCTGAGTCTCATTGATCGGCCCAAAATCAGTATGTCCTCCCTCCGATGTGTGGGGGCGGTAGTGACTACCGTCCCAGACGAGAAAAGCCTCCCCCAGACCTGTTCCAGGAGCAATCACCCCGATTGTCCCATTGCTGACGGGATGACCATGGTTGAGCGTGTGGAGATCGCTCTGCTGTAGAAATGGGACCGCGTATGCCACCGCTTCCAAATCATTTAACAGCGTCACTGCCTTAAAATAAAGATCTTTACGTAGGTGATGAGCATCGATAACCCAGGGAAGATTTGTAATTGTTGCCTGATCGTTTACAACCGGGCCCGCGACACCAAAGCAGGCGCGATCAGCCTCCACGTTGAACTCATTCTGAAATGCCTGAATGATCTCCTCCAACGACTGATAGTCCTGACTGGGGTAGCGTTTGTCCGCGACCGGTGTACGAAGTTCCGTGACCGAATTAAAAATGGCGAGCTCCGTCTTTGTGCCGCCAATATCACCGACGAGTAGCATATAGCCTGCTCCTTCTTTGACCAATCACAACAGTGTGTTCTCTATAAGAAACGGACCGTAGTATCTTCAGGTGCCAAATACCCATGAACTGCTCGTAAAATGATATTCGTAGAGCTGTGGCCGGGTTGTTAGAAGCTTCATCCTCCTATTTAAGTAGAAAATGAATGTTAGTTAGGGGGGTCTATACTAGAAATAGAGCACAAAGCTAGTAAAAAATAAAATAGTCAGGCGGAAGGTTAAAATGCTGTATAGGGGGCGGTACGGATCACGCACGTCTATCTTGATCTTTTTAAGAAAAAGTCTCAAAGTTATAATTTTTCTGATTCTTCTCTCCTTAGGGCTGAGTTGGCGATCTCCAATCCCCGTTAGGGCTGCTGGTGTAAGCCCAACGGCGACGGTAGTGTACGGTCAAGGAGGAAATTTTACCACCGGCACCGCGAATAATGGCGGTATCAGCGCCAACAGCCTGAACTCACCCCGACGCATCGCCGTAGATAGCAGTGGCGGTTTGTATGCGTCTGAGTATAGCAACAATCGGGTGTTGTACTATCCCTCAGGAAGCACGACAGCGACCCGCGTCTATGGACAGCTTGGAAGTTTTACCACCGGTACTGCGAATAATGGGGGAGTAACCGCAGATAGTTTAAATGCTCCCAAAGGTGTGGCGGTCGATAGCAGTGGTGGGCTCTACATCACCGATTCTGGAAATAATCGGGTGCTCTATTATACATCTGGTAGCACGACAGCGAGTAGAGTGTATGGTCAGAGTGGAAGCTTTACTACTAATGGTAGTGCAACCAGCGCTACCGGTCTATCCCAACCCACGGGGGTAGCCCCCGATGGGAGTGGTGGGCTCTTTGTGGCGGATGCCCAGAATAATCGGGTGTTGTATTTCCCAATTGCCAGCACCACAGCAACCAAAGTGTATGGACAGGGAGGAAGCTTTACGACCAGCACAGCCAATAATGGTGGGATCACTTCAAGCAGCCTGAATGCGCCTGTTGACGTGGCGGTCGATGGATACTATGGATTGTACATTGCTGATTCCTCTAATAACCGGGTTGTGTATTATCCTGCTGGAAGTACCTTTGCGACGGTAGTCTATGGGCAAGGAGGGAATTTTACGACTAACACGGCGAATAATGGCGGGATCAGTGCCGGAAGCCTTAACCAGCCTTTAGGAATAGCCGTCGATACAAGTGGAAATCTTTATATTGCGGACTTTAGCAATAATCGCATTTTAAAGTATCAGATGACTCTGAGCGTGACTACGCAACCGCCGACCAATAAAAATGTCAGTACAGCTTTTTCCACAGCCGTAAGCCTGATAGATGTAGGATCAGGCGGTGTATTCACCGATTTTACAGGGACAGTTACTGTTGCCATCCAAAGTGGAAGTGGAACGGCAGGCGCGACTCTGGGTGGCACAACCTCCGTTTCCGCTGTGAATGGAGTCGCGACTTTTTCCAATTTAACGATCGATACACCGGGAACGGGGTACATTTTGACGTTTAGCACAACTAACTATGGATCGGCGACCTCCAATACTTTTACTATCAGTGGCCCCCTGACGTATACACCGGTGACTCTGCCTTCCTTTACGTATACCCTCACGGGAGCCACGGGAACAGTGAATTCACAATATGTGTTTAAAGTGAAAGACACAACCTTCTCTGGCGTAGGCTGGCACACCACTATTACCTCTACGCAATTTACTGCAAGTGGTGGAAAAACATTAGCGACCACCGCCACAAGAATTACCAGTGTAAGTTCGGCTTGCACACCCTCAACATCCTGTGTTGTGCCCACGAATACAGTGACCGGCTATCCATTAACCGTTCCCAGCGGGACTACCGCGCCAACCGCAATCTCTTTCTACAATGCTACCGGCGGAACTGGAACGGGAGATGTTACTGTCACAGTAAATCTGGCTGTCTCTATACCTCCGGGGACTGCCGCCGGCACGTATACCGGAGTCTTCACAGTTGCCTTAATTAAGGGCCAGTAAGGGAGGGGAGGTTTGCATCTGTTGTTGGAGAAGAACAAGGATACTTGTTTTCAAGTATCCTTCTATAAACAAAATTTTGTATGTGTGCCTCTAAGGAAAATTTAGTATTTTTTGTGACATGTGTATAGTAAAAACGGAGTGGTATAGGTACTCTAAAAAGAGAGAAGGAAATACTTTTACATCCCCTTTTCTCTATGTTTGTAAGATGCGATCAGCCGCTTTTTATAAAAAAGGAGCGGAGCAGAAAGGATAGCATAGTATGAATCGTAGATTGAGGGCACAGATCTCGCGTTGGGGAGTCAGCTTTGTGTTAGCCAATGTCCTTGCTACTCTGGCGCTCTTGACTTTCGGTGGAGTCACGCAGGCAGCAAACCCGGCCTGTAATCCTGCAACGCCACAAGACGCTAGCTCAGGATCGACAATCTGTGATATGTCGATCAATGCTCAGGTGAACCCCGGTGTCCTGACGCTTGCCAACGATGCCGCAGCTACAGTACCTGGTACTCCATTTACGTTGACTGGCGCGGCTATTACCGCCAACTTTAGCTTTACGAGTGTGGTGAAGGATCATCGTGGAAGTACCGCCGGCTGGGCCCTATCGGCCCAATCGGCGGGTATCAAAAATGGCACAACGACTCTCCCTTTAAGTCTCACCTCTGAGGATGTTACCTCCAGTTGTACAAATGGTAGCCGTCCAGCAACTACCTTTACGGCTTTATCTCCAGTCCCTTCGGCCTCCTCCTCTATTTTTCTGACAGCCGGTAATGCCAGTGGGACTGTAGTCGTTGATGGTGACTATACCAATAAAACCAATGGACAGTTTACTATCACGGCTGGATCACCGGCAGGGGCCTATGCGGGGTCGATTACAATCACACTCGCCAATGTTTTTTAACTGTCACTCTGATAATGGAATGGTGAGAGATCGGGGGTGCGTTAGTTCGATAAAAAGCTAAATTTCGAGCTTTTATGCATCCATTTGAATAGATATTCAAATATTATAGTTTAGAAAAAAGGTAATATTTTTTTTGTGACGTATGTATAGTAAAAAAGGAGTAGTATAAATCCCCTATTAAGAGAAAACCAGTGTTTTTATAAACCTTTTTCTCCATGTTTGGGAGATGCGATCAGCCGCTTTTTATTAAGAAAAGGAGCGGAGCGGAAAGGATAATATGGTATGAGTCGTAGATTGAGGATACAGATCTCGCGATGGGGAGCCAGTTTAGTGTTAGCCAGCGTCCTGGCTGCTCTGGCGCTCTTACCTTTTAGTGGAACTACGCGGGCGGCAAACCCCGCCTGTAATCCTGGAACACCACAAGATGCCAGCGCCGGATCGGCCCTTTGTGATATGACGATCAACGCGCAGGTGAACCCCGGTGTGTTAACGCTTGCCAACGATGCCGCAGCTACAGTATCCGGCACTCCGTTTACGCTGACTGGAGCAAGTATCACGGCGAACTTTATCTTTACGAGTGTGGTGAAGGATCATCGTGGAAGTACCGCTGGCTGGGCCCTGTCTGCACAATCTGCGGGCATTAAAAATGGCGCAACGACCCTACCCTTAAGTCTCACCTCTGAGGATGTTACCTCCAGTTGTACAAATGGTACGTGTACAACACCTGTTTTTACGGCTTTGTCTCCGATACCTTCGGCCAGTGCTGGTACCTTTCTTATTGCTGGCGGCCCTCCAACTAATCCTGTGATAGATGGTGATTATACAAACAAAACAAATGGGCGTTTCACGATTGCACCTGGAACACCAGCAGGGGCCTATTCCGGTACGATCACGATTACGCTTACCAACATTTATTAAATTTTTTAGTCTATAAAAGGTTGGGAGAGAGATCTAACTATTCTCTCTCCTCTGCTGAAGATGGAGCTCCGTGATGGATATTGCTTCTCTTTCTCCCGCGAGTCATCGGTCTCATAGGTCTTGGCTGCGATTAACCTGGATCATGCTGCTTTTGCTTTCTATAAGTAGTTGGGGTATTTGTCCAGTTTCGGCCTCGGGTGGACCAGCCCCTGCCGATCAGACCACGAACGTAGAGCAAGAAAGGCATTTTAGCATTCAACCTTCATTCGCCAGCCCTTATGATGCTCACCCCAGGGGCTATTTTGTGTATAATAATCCTGATTCTAAACTGAACGATAGTGTCTATGTTACCAATGATGGATCTGTTCGCGGCACTATTCACCTCTACCCGACTGATGCGAGCACCTCAGAGACCAGCGGTACAACTTTATTGGATGAGAGCTCTCCACGTCGAGATGTGGGCTCGTGGATTACGTTGAGCCAGTCCGAGGTTACTCTCGATCCTGGGGAAAGCCAGGAGGTGCCATTTACTGTAAAGGTCCCCAAAAAGGTGCGCCCAGGGCAGCACGGGGGTGGGATCGTCGCGAACTTAATGCAGGATCAGCACCGAAAGATTGTCAATCCAAAGGATACTATCAACATTAGAATTCGTTCCTTAATTGGTCTTGGTGTTCTGATCAACCTGCCTGGCAAGACCAGTGAGCAACTGCTAGCAAACAGCGTTCATTATGATGAGACCAGCGATTATCAACGGTTGTTAATCGGCTTACAGAATAATGGTACTCAGTTGCTGTATCCAAAGGGAGAGGTACAGATAGTGGATGACCAGGGGAAAAAGGTGCAGCAGATTCCCGTCAATATGAGGACCTTTCTACCTCAGACCTCAATCCATTATCCTGTATACGTTCAAGACAAAGGTTTAGAGGGTGGAAAAACCTATACCGCGAAAATTCACCTTACTTACGGACATAATCAGCATCTGGACTATGTAGCAAAATTTTACGTACCTGTACCCAATCATGGGTCTATTATCAATCAGTTACATAATCTAGTTCTTGCTCTGAAAGACTCGGATGATCCTTTTAGTCATCTACCACTTTGGGGTTACATGGCCCTTACTTCCATCACACTATTCCTGCTGGGCCTTCTAATCTTGCAACGAAAAAAGCTCGTAAAGCTTACAAAGGCAATGACAGCGCGACCACACTTCGTGTCGAAAAGGTGAGCGTGTACGTATCTACAAAGAACCGTTACCGGCCTTGGTAGCGGTTCTTTCTTATTTTCTTAAGGCCTTTTTAAGGATCTGGAACTATATCCAGAGATCTCAGCACGAAATTATTGGATTTTAAAAATTGTCTGAGAATAAGCTTAATGTTTCATAAGAACATCCGAATATATAAGTGTAAGCATATTTAGGATCAAGAAAGAAAATCAAGAAGGAGTCATGCCATGTGGTCGCTTTTATCTGAGAAACTTGAAATCGGTGAACTGTCTGGTCGCTACGAGTCCACAGATGCGGATCGAATAGAGAACTTTTTCCAGCAGTTGGCGGACAACAGCTATGTTGTTGTAGATCTAAAGCGGCTGGAGGCCATGGTATCTCGCTCATGGAGCGCCTTTGTCGCGGGATTAAAACAATCCCAGCAGCGTGGCATTAAAATTTATCTTTGTGGGGCGAAGTCTACGTTTACGTATAGTTTTACTGAGTTGCGCAAAGATCTCTCTTTCGAGGTTTGCGAAAACTATACACAGGCCCTGAAGCAGATACTCAGTCATGTTGAGACGGTGAAGCAGGCTGCGGCCCCCGTTACCATTGAGAAGGTGAAACAGGTAGTGTCCCAGGCGAATACCTGGACACATGCTTCACAACTTGTTGCCTGCTAATTATCGCTAAAAAAAGCGTCCTTCATATGCTCGGATGCTTTTTTTCTATTTTAAAGATGTAATATTGGGAAGAAAATGCTACTTCTAAAGATGAGATCAGTAGATTGTCACTAAAAAAGCGGATTTTCCGTGAAAATAGTGTAAGAAAAATCTCGTATACATATTATTGATTTTAAATAAAGATTTGGGAAGGTTGTGAAAACGTGACAACAAATACACGCCATTTTCCCGGTAAAATTCACATGATGCCGGTGGCAAATCAAGAGATGGGTGAGACGCAGGTATATAAACGGGCCCTGGCTCTGGGATTTGTAAGTGGTTTGCGATCTACCTATCCTCTAGCGATTCTAGCCCGGACGGCGGACGAAAATGCAAATGAAGACGGTTTAGCAGGCTTTATTAACTCGCCGACCTTTAGAAATGTATCGGCAGTCGCGGTTGTGGGTGAGACGATTGGCGATAAGCTGCCATTTACACCGGCTCGAACCAAAGGCGCGCCGTTTTATGGTCGCCTGGCCCTGGGAGCGGCCTCTGGCTGGCTTCTCGCGGAGCGATTTGGGCAATCTGGCCTCAGGGGCGCGGGCTTTGGAGTGTTGGGTGCGGCCCTGGGCTCTTTCGCCGGCACCTTCTATCGCTCAGTTGCCAGTAACCTGCTGGGAACGCCAGATTTCATCTGGGGATTAGTGGAGGATGTGGTTGGTTTAAGTCTGGGATCGGCGGCAGTCCGAAAGGATAGCGAGCTGTTCTCTTAGCTACAGTCCGGTACTACGGAGAGCTTTGCCAACTGGCGAGGCTCTTTTTTGATGGAATCTTTACAAAATCTTGCGTCTTTTTTGTCCGTTTTTTAAGAAGAATCTCATATCATGTGGGTATTATTAGGACAAGAAGAAAAACGGTCCGATTCAGCCTAAAGGAAAGAGATAGATACGATGGATGAATGGCAGCAGATGCAGATGCCTCTTGATAGACCGCGATATGATGGGCCCCCACCGATATACGATGGTCCGAGACACGACGATCCACAAAGGCTTTCTAAACAAGACTCATTGAAAGTGGTCAGATCTTTGAAGCGTGGCCTCCTGCTTGGCTCGATCATAGCTTTTGGAAGTTTTAGCTGGCTCGCCGCCAATCATCAGATAGGAAATGCCGCGATTGGGCCATCGGCTCAACCAGAGCAGCATCAACCGGGCGGGCAAGGCTTTCATCATCACAGAGGTGAGTGGCAGTCGGAAGGAAATCAACAATCAGGGGACGATGCACAACAAGGTGGTCAGCAGGGAATAGATCCGCAACAGAATCAAGGATCTCAGCAGGGAGGAGGGTATGGATTTGGATCAGGGCAGCAAGGGCAATCTCCCCAGTCCGGTAGTGGCGTCTCCTGAGTTCTCGACTCCCGAGGGGATGCGTCGCGAGCAATTTCGCGCGATGGGAACTACAGCCTCGCTTCTTTTGCCAGAGCATCAGGCAGATCAAGGGCGACGATTGATAGAGGAGCTTTTTGCCACATGGGAAGGGCATCTCAGTCGTTTCAAGCCGGAGAGTGAGCTATCACGGGTGAACACTCATGCAGGCTTGCCGATTAAAGTTGGCCCATTGTTTTTTACGGTGTTACAGACAGCCTTGGAGGCGGCCCGTGAAACCGCTGGCCTCTATGATCCCACACTTCAGCAGCAGCTTCTCCAGATCGGCTATGACCGTAGCTTTGACGGTCTCGATCTCCGCCAGCCGGGGAGCAACTCGCGTGTTGAGCCGGGTGGTGGCTGGCGGCAGATCAAAATGGATCTTGTCGGCGGCTGGGTCCTGCTTCCTGTAGGGGTTGGTCTGGACTTTGGTGGGATCGCCAAAGGCATGGCGGTGGATGCCAGCGTAGAGCTTTTAAAGCACCATGGTATGGGCCCGGCCCTCGTAAATGCCGGTGGCGATCTGGCGATCCTTGGGGTGCCGAGGGGTCAGGATTCTTGGGTGCTCTCGGTTCCAGGTAAAGATCGGTACTGGAATCTGCCATTGCAGAAGGGCGCAATGGCGACCTCAGGAATCGAGCGTCGCCGCTGGCAGCAAGGGGATCGCCAGCGCCACCATTTGTTAGATCCCCGGACCGGAGAATCGGTCGAGAACGAACTCTGGTCGGTTACTGTCGTTGCCGGCACCTGTACTCAAGCGGAAGTTACCGCCAAAGTCGCCTTTATTCTAGGAACCGAGGACGGAAGCCGTTTTGTGAAAAAGCATGGATCAGCGGCCCTGCTAGTCAAACAGAATGGTGAGCTTCAGAGTGTAGATCCCTGGCCAATGCATCTGATGGAGGCCGTATGAGTGCCCTGCAAGTTGTCACCTGGAATGTTGCCAGGGCCGGCGGCTTTACCGCGTATGGCCTGCTTGTCCTCTCTATCGTCGTGGGCTTGCTGCTCACGCTGCGCGTTCAATCGCCGCAGTGGCCGCGCATCATCAACAGCGAGCTGCACAACTTCTTAACTTTACTGGCCGCCATCTTTACCGGCCTGCACGTTCTCACAATCTGGATAGATCCTTTTACACACTTCAACTGGCAAGAAGTTTTTGTCCCACTGCTCAGCCATTATCGAAACGTCTGGATGGCGTTGGGCATCGTCGGTCTCTATCTGGGACTCGCAATCGGCCTGAGCACTTGGTTGCGACCATATATTGGCTACAACTGGTGGCGGAGGTTACACGGCCTGACACTGGTTATCTTCGCGCTTGTCAGCGTGCATGGTCTGGCGATGGGCAGTGATAGCCGAACGTGGTGGAGCATTGCCATCTACGCCATTAGTATTGTAGGAGTGGGAGGGCTGTTGTGTCAGAGGCTATTAACCCCGATCGGCAATAACAAGCAAACGCACCCAGTGCTTGCTGGCCTGACTGCTATTGGGATCGCCATTATCACGGCCTGGAGCCTGATAGGTCCCTTGAGCGCCGGCTGGGGCGCGCAATAAAGTGGGTATCTCAGAAAAACGCCCGCTTTTTGATCTAAGACGAAGATTTTCGTCTTACAGGAAGATGCCGCCGGAAACCTCAATCCGCTGGCCGTTTACCCAGCGGGTATCATCAGAGAGAAGGGCCGCCACCGCCCCGCCGACATCTTCTGCCTGACCCACACGACCGAGCGCGGTCATTGAAGCCAGTTGCTGTTGCATCGCGTCGTTATCGCGAACCATACCACCGCCAAAGTCCGTGGCGATCGCGCCTGGCGCGATCGTATTTACACGAATACCGCGTGAACCAAGCTCAGCCGCCATATAGCGGCTCAAAACCTCGACCGCACCCTTGGCCGCCGCATACACGCTATTTCCTGGGAAGGAGAAGCGCGCCAGCCCCGAGGAAATGTTGATGATGTGCCCACCATCTTTCATTAGTGGGAGCAATGTCTGCGTCAGGAAGAACACACCCTTAACATGGATATTCATAAGCTGATCAAATTGATCCTCGGTGGTCTCCATAATCGAGACGTTAATTCCAAAGCCAGCATTATTGACAAGGAAATCAAAATTATCGCGGCCCCAGGTCTGCTTTAACGTCTGCTTTACCTTATCTACAAAGGTGGCAAAGGATTTTATATTAGACGTATCGAGTTGGAACGCCACGGCTTTACGGCCCTGCTTCTCTATCTGGGAGACCACTTCTTCAGCCTCTCCGCGTTTGCTATTATAGGTCAGGATCACATCCTGGCCTTTCGCCGCCAGGTTCAACGCCATAGATTTGCCGAGTCCACGGCTTCCGCCTGTGATGATTGCGATTGACATAATTTCCCTTCCAAAGGTTGGATTTATTGATCCATTAAAATCTGTTTTGCCATACCGGCTGTAATTTCGCCTATCTCCCTGGCTTTTGGCTCGTCACCGTTCTGGATGGCCTTCCAAAATGCCACTTTCTGCTCAAGGTAGCGTAAGTGTTTCTGCTTCTGGGCTATTTCTTGCTCCAGGTTTTGTCGATGCATCTCGAAAAGCGCTAGTTGTTGATCTGCGACTGCCTCTCCATCTTCAATAAGAGTGAGAAACTTCCGCATATCATCGATTGACATACCAGTTGTACGCAGACAGGCAAGGGCCTCGATCATCCGCACATCTTCCTCGGTATATCTGCGATGACGGCTACTATTATCGCGGTCTACCTTATTGAGCAAGCCGATCCGTTCATAATAACGGAGCGTATGCTCACTCAGGCCACTTTTCTGTGTTACTTCCTGAATAGTAAAGTACACAGGTGGTTTTGTTTGCGTGTTGTTTGCCATGAGTCTATTATGCAATACTTGGAGCGCTCAAGGTCAAGAGCTGTGAAGCCATTTTTAGAAATCGGTTGAAGTACGCCAGGTATTTGTACACAGGGGTACAATAAAAGAGAAAGCTTTTATTCTGTGGGAGGGATGCCGTGGTTGTGTGGAGAAAAGTCGGATTAACAATACTTTTTGTTGGAAGTTTCTTGTTTGTCGCGGGATGCGGGACT
This sequence comes from uncultured Ktedonobacteraceae bacterium, assembly GCA_964247295.1. Taxonomy (GTDB): domain Bacteria; phylum Chloroflexota; class Ktedonobacteria; order Ktedonobacterales; family Ktedonobacteraceae; genus CAXTTV01. The sequence continues at coordinate 34,832 of CAXTTV010000023.1, forward strand.
CCATCGGTCGCGGGAACAACATCCACCAGCGGAGAAAACTGGCCGGGACAGGAGTGTTATCGTAAAGAAGTCCTTGTCGCTCGTGGACTATCCCCTTTGATTCCCCGAGCTAACATCACCCCGGACGGTATGCCCCATGTCGCCGCGCGCGTCAATGATCTAGATATCACTTCAATGGAGCTTATGAATGAGGCGATCCTGACCCAGAACGATAATCGGGCGCAATTGGAGCAACTCCCCAAATCCGCACCAGCCTCCGAGCGAAAAGCCCTGAATGTCTCACATGGGCAGCTTCTCAAGCAAGTTCTCACATCACTTATCCAGAAGCGTTTATGGTACTCTGAAGCGCGGCAGCAGGGCAAAGTTACACCTTCGGTAGATGTTAATGTATATCTGCGCAACATGGTCACCTATGTCCACAAGCAGAAGCAAGGGAGCCCCATGGAGACACAATTTGCTGGATATCTCTGCGCCAACCACCTCAATGATGTTCAGTTTCAGAGCGACCCCGATGTATTCAGCGTCTATCAGATGAGCCTGACCATTCAGAGTGCCCAGAATGCTTACCTCAGGAAGCAGTCGGCGCAGGTTCAGAACATCCGAAGTCTGAGCGAGTCAGCCATTGCCTCCCATATAGAGGATCTTCAGAAGCGTAGCAAAATCGAGACCTTCGTTCCCCCGAAAATGCTCTCATAAATATTTTTCCTACCTGCTATCGCATGAAATATGCCGAAAACAGATAGGAAGAGGAGGCGTGCCTCCACGGACTTGGAAACGGATTTTCGTCCGTTTCCAAATACATATGAGATTAGCTGGAAATGCTTACATCATCGACAAAGCCACGATAGCCACCAGTGGCTTTCGATTGATCATAACCCAGATTGATCTGTATTACATGACGACCATTACTATGAGCACCCAAATTGACAACAACATGATTCCAGGTATCAGTTGCTAATTTGCCGCATTGGGCAGCAGGATGCGCAAGATTATTGTTTTGATCGATAGCACCTGAGTCACGTAAATTACTCTGTGTACCACCATCATCTTGAAAGATAAGGTCTATGGCTACACAGGTACTATTATTACCGCTCACCTGGTTATTAGAAGAACTCTGAGGATAGATCCAGTAAGAGAGCGTTGTGTTGGCTCCAACCGTAATATCCTGTTTGCTGAGATCAAAAATTTGCATAGAAGCATAATTGGGACCACTACTATTTGTAGCACTACCTGAATACAGGAGCGCCGTGTTTCCACTATGAGCAAGCTCTGTACGTGTGCTAGCTTCCGGCCCCGTGAGATTACAGCAGATACCTTTTATATTGCTACTTCCACCGGCAACAGCGTTACTTGTATCAACCGTATCCTTCCATGTTTGTTGAGGTTCACCATTTTCAAAGCCAGTTGAAAACCTTTTTTCTCCAGAAGAGCCATTGAGGCTCTCAGTACCATAGTACATATCGCACGTACTACCATTCCAATTACTGGCGAGCTCTAATAGGGATTGTCCATCTGTTGAAGGTAAGAAAGAGGAACTATAATTGGTACACCAATCGCCGTTACCCTGAATATGCAGAGGCGCAGCTATCGCATCCCATGTTCCAGAGGCATTGTTCTTATTCACAAAGAGCAGATCGTCGGTGCCATCAGCGCGAGTACCATCTTTGTTCCAGGCACGATCTCCAAATAGAAGTAGTGTTCCATCCGGCAATAGCGTCAAAGTTGGAGTATTCGTGAAGTATTGCCCACTGGCCGTCGTGGGAACAATGTTAGTAGTGGACCAGTGATCACCATCGGGTGATGTTACCATATGGACCCGGCAATTATCATTGCCACAATCCTCATAACTCATAACATACGTGCCATTAGACAATTTACGTACATTCGCCATGCCTGGACGATCTGTACCATCGGGAGTTGACACATCATAGACCTCATCGCCCCAAGTCATACCGCCATCAGTCGAGACCTGATGTGCCAGCAATTGATTATAATGCTGATCTTTGTGGGTCTCATCGGAGTAATAAACAACTAGATTGTTATTGCTATCGATATTAAACTCCGGCTCCCATACGCCATCTGGACCAGAATGGCCTGTACTTCGTGTTTTCCAATTATAACCATCATCTGTACTTTCCCAAATGGTCAATGTGTAGATCTTATCCTTACTAGGAGCAGCGCCATATAATAGTGTGCCTGCCTTGAGTGAGCCAAGGGTTTGAGGTACTTCCCAGAGTACACCACAACACTCGGAGCCAACTCCGCTTATACGAGACCATGGTCCGTTGTTGCTATCGCTACGGTAAATTTTGTTAGCTCCAGCAGCTAACAACGTTCCATTCGGAACGTTTGGATTGAGGCTGTGGGCAACACGGATGACGCGTGGGTAGAACGATGAGCTATCTAGATGGTTTTCAGTAACAGCAGCACGTGCTGAGGAAGGATGAGAAAAAACCTGATAAGTAATGCCTGCTATCATCGTCATGATGATGAGCAATCCACTTATACCTACCCAGAGGGTTTTCCGTGAAAAAATATTTTTCATCGTGAAATTCCTTTTTCTTAAGGATTCTAATACTTGTATATGTCCAAACAGAGCGTTACATTCATTGCCATAACATAAGTGGCCCATCAGACAACCCACCAATGAATGGAATGAGCCGGTGAAAATCGAGAGATGGAAGAGATCTTCACAGGTCTAAGCTATGTACCCATCGGGAAGCAGTTGCGCCTGACGCTTAATCAATATCTGATCAGGAGCCGTAACGCACATCAAATGATATCCCTGATGTCCTTTCTGGTTACCAGAAGGTTTCGCGCTTTTCTCGGGTTGACTCTTAAGGCAACGTTTAAAGAGATCAAAAGAAGGGGCAAATGGCTAGTAAAACTACTTCTGAGAGAGTTAAGCTTCTAGCTCTTGCATTTACGCATTTACCCTGGTAATCGTCTCATAGATACTCTGTTTATGAATTTTTATTCACACTTCTACTATGCATAATTTTAAGCGAAAATACAATATTTTAGCCCTTTTGAGTAGCCATCTTTTTTCTATAAATTGATATTTAGACTATAACCAGGGAACCGAGATTCTTATAGGAGCTATTTCCTTTTATTTTAAAAGCGGAAGGTATTATATATGAGGATATAAAGATCCCTATTTTCTCGCATTCTGAAGGTAGACGGAGAAGAATGCCTCATCGTAGTGGACAGCAGTGTATATTGCCATGTCCTTGCCACGGTTGGAAATCATGGTGTGTTGGTCTGACCTGGCCATAAAATGAACTGCACCCCCGTTTCTCGCCTGTTTGAGAGGGACGATTTTCTCATAAAACCCATCTTTATAGCTTTATTAGCTCTACCTTTATGACCTCTGTTTCTGTCCAAAAAGAGGGGGAGTTTCGTAGACTTTTTTGAGCTCAAATCTTCTATATAGGGCGGTTTTCTGTCCTATTTGGACCGTTTTTGCCCCTCTTTATTGTTGGGCTTTATGCCGAGTTTCGTAAGACCCCCCTGGAGAGCCAGTTGAAAAGGAGTTTTCCCTCTCGCCACTACTTCCTCTACCGGAAAATTAATTCTCAACAGGTGTTATAATCAGGCATGGAGGAGGTCAAGGCAATATGCACGATCTGACAGCTTTTTGCGCCGCTCTCCAGGCCCTTCCC
>CAXTTV010000024.1:0-13813 GCA_964247295.1 uncultured Ktedonobacteraceae bacterium
ATCGGAAGGTGACCGAGGCCGCTATGGCAATCTCGCTGACTCAGCAGTATCCTAAATGGAAGATTTTGGAGATGTATTTTAATGTCTCCGGTTTTGGATCTCAGGAGTTGGGAATTGAGGCCGCGACCCGCGATTACTTTGGTCTACAGCCCTCCTGTAATCAGCCTTATAATTGCCCCGCCATTGCCCGGCTGGATTACAATCAGAAGACCCACAAGCACGATCCCCTGTTGGCACTCTCGCGGGCCTCATTGCTGGCAGGAATGCCACAAAGCCCGGTCAGTTATGATCCCACGGTTTCAAAAGAGAACCTGCCGCGCCTGTTGGCCCGGCAGCAGATTATTCTGGACGCGATGATCTCAATGCATATGTCTGTCGCGGGACTTGGACCGATCACACCAGCCCTGGCTCAGCAAGCCCTGGCAATCACACGAACTACAGATTTTCATCCTCACGATACCATTCAGCGCTGCCCCCACTTTGTGAACTGGGTATTGGGCCAGTTGGAGAGCATGCTGGGACATGGTGACGTGGAGCTGGGAACACGAATTCTCTATACCGGCGGTTTCCGCATTCGCACCACCATTGACGCGAACCTAGAAGATTACGCTGAGCGCGCGACGAAATTCCATTTGACCAGGGCAGATCCTGAGAATAATGTTTACGAGCCTCTCAACACCACCAGGAATGTCAACGACTCCGCAGTTGTTGTCATGAATGCCAGAACTGGAGAGATCCTCGCGATGAATGGCAGTGCCGACTACCATTCGACCGATCCCCGGATCGCCGGTCAATCTAATGCCGCTGTGCTTAAGCGTCAGCCGGGTTCCACCTTTAAGCCGCTGGTCTATGCCACCGCCTTTCAGATGGGCTGGTATCCGGGTATCGTTCTGCCAGATGTACAAACGACCTTCTATAATGGGGGAAACCTGTATACGCCCCATGATTATGGTGATCGCGTCAACAATTTTAATTTTGATATCCATCTAGCGATCGCCAACTCGCTCAACGTACCGGCTGTCAAAGCCATCTCCTACACCGGAGTTGATAACGTCGTCAACATAGTAGGGCGGATGGGGATCTCCATTGACAAACGGGATCAGCAGCTATCCATGGTGTTGGGGACTGCCGGCGTCTCCCTGGTGAACATGGTTGGAGCCTATCAGGTCTTCGCGAACGGTGGGCGACGGGTGCCACCGGCATACCTGCTAGATGTCTGGGATGGCTATGGTCGCCAACTGTATCATTATAATACCGCGCGACCGGGCGGTACTCAGGTGCTCAGTCCGCAGATCTCGTTTTTGATGACCTCGATTCTCGCCGACGAAGAATCGCGGCGTTATGAGTTTGGCAACTATCACACGCTCTCATTTCGAGATCGCGGTTTGCCTGATGGTACAGTCGCCGCCAAAACCGGCACAACCGACGACTTTAAAGACAACTGGACTATTGGTTATACCAATAGTGTTGTTGTCGGTGTCTGGTCTGGTAACGCCGATAACAGCAACATGAATAACGTCATCGGTATTTCTGGAGCAGCTCCCATCTGGCATGACGTAATTGAATGCGTCACTGGAGTATATTGCGCGCAAGACACGCCAAAGCCATTTACGCGGCTCTCGACCCCTGCCGTCTTTATACCTCCCTCTGGTGTTGTACAGGCCGAAGTATCGGCCAATAACGGTTTAAAGGGGTATGGCATCTTTGATTGGCTTCTGGATGGGGAACAGCCCCAGCAGGGCGTAACCGTCTACGATCTGCCAACTCCGACCAAAAGGGGTCAGAAGCCCACAGGATCAAGAGAAAAGAAAAAACAGCCGTAAAACACCATATTTACCCTTGACAATCGTCCCCTGGGAGTGCTATTCTGTATTCGCAGTCTCAAGATAAGACTGCTAACAGTCGACATACGAAAAGGGTACAGGTGCAGTCAAAGGCACTTGAGTATTGAGAGGTTGTACCGGGATGGCACCGCTAAGCGAGCGTAAACAACAAATATTGCGAGCGCTTGTCGAAGAATACATTCATACAGCAACGCCAGTAGCGTCTGAAACCCTGGTGCGCAAATATGGACTCAAATACAGCTCTGCCACTGTTCGTCATGAACTGGCTGGTCTGGAAGAGACCCATCTTATCTATCAGCCGCATACCTCAGCAGGGCGTATCCCCACGGACCTGGGGTATCGCTATTTTGTCGAGCACCTGATGCGGGAGTCGGAGCTCGCGGTAAACGAGCAACGGCTGATCCGTCACCAATTTTATCAGGTGCAAGATCAACTGGACCAGTGGGTGCGTCTGACAGCCTCAGTCATGGCTCGTATGTTACATAGCGCTGCCGTAATGACACCGCCTCGTTCAATAGAGGGGCGTCTCAAGCACTTTGAGCTTTTATCTGTCTCTGATCTTGCCGCGCATCTTGTTCTGGTCCTGGCGGATGGAACGGTGCGTCAACAGCGTTTGCTGCTTGACAGCCCGATCCAGCAAGAGGATCTGAGCAATATCGCGCGCCGTTTAAACTTGCTGTATCAGCAGAAGACAGCCTCTGAGGTCGACACCATTATGGTTGACCTGGATAGTCTGGCTCCGATTGAGCGGCTGGTCTCTAACACGATCGTGCAGATCCTGGAACAGCATGGAGATGTGCTTTCCGACGTTTTCTATCATGAGGGCGTCATCAACATCCTTAAGCAACCTGAATACAGCAGTATGGGGCCGGAAGAAGAGCGGAATGAGCGGGTACGTAAGGTCATTGAAGTTCTAGAGCAGAACCGCTTTTTACCCGCGCTAGTCTCGCAATTGTGGGATAGCGATGGTGTTCAAGTGATTATTGGGGGAGAGAACGCCTGGGATGAGATGCGTGATGTTAGCATGGTGGTTGCTCGCTATGGGCAAGATGGGAAGGTTGGAGGATTGCTTGGTGTTATCGGGCCGACTCGGATGCCTTATGGGAGAGCGATCGCTGTGGTGCGTTATATGACTCAGGTGATGAACGAGCTGCTGGGTGATGCTTACGGTTACTAACACGAAATGTAAAGATCCATTCATTCGGCTGGAGATAGAATTTTAGAGGAGGCAACTGTGCCAAAAGTTATCGGTATTGATCTAGGAACAACAAATTCCTGTGTGGCAGTGATGGAGGGTGGAGAGCCCGTTGTAATCCCTAATGCTGAGGGTGCTCGTACAACCCCTTCGATTGTCGCTATCAATAAAAGTGGCGAGCGTCTGGTTGGTGAGGTGGCGAAGCGTCAGGCCATCACCAATCCTGAAAATACAGTGTTCTCGATCAAACGCTTTATGGGTCGCAAGTTTGACGATCCAGAGGTCGATCGCGATAAGCGTCTGGTTCCTTACAAGGTTGTTCGTTCTAGCAACGGAGACGCCTGGGTTGAGGTGCAGGGCAAGACCTACAGTCCACCGGAAATCTCGGCGATGATCCTTCAGAAGCTGAAGGCTGATGCTGAGGCCTACCTTGGTGAGCGTGTGAACCAGGCGGTCATTACGGTTCCCGCGTACTTTAACGATGCGCAGCGTCAGGCCACCAAGGATGCCGGACGGATCGCTGGCCTTGAGGTGCTTCGCATTATCAACGAGCCCACTGCGGCCTCCCTATCTTACGGTCTGGACAAGAAAAAAGATGAGCGGATCTCCGTGTACGACCTGGGTGGAGGTACCTTTGATATCTCGATCCTGGAACTGGGTGATGGTGTATTCGAGGTGAAGAGCACCAACGGTGATACGCACCTGGGTGGTGACGACTTTGACCAGCGGGTCATCACATGGCTGGCCGATGAGTTTAAAAAAGAGAGCGGCATTGATCTGCGCTCAGATCGTATGGCTCTTCAGCGCTTGAAAGAGGCGGCTGAGAAAGCCAAGAAAGAGCTTTCTAGCTCGATGTCGACCGAGGTGAACCTGCCCTTTATTACGGCAGATGCGACTGGCCCCAAGCATCTGGCAATGAACCTGACTCGCTCCAAATTAGAGCAGTTGGTTGAGGATCTGGTGGAGCGCTCTCGTGGTCCCGTGATGAAGGCCCTCGCCGACGCCGGTGTTCGTCCTGGTGATATTAACGAGGTTGTGCTGGTTGGTGGTCAGACCCGTATGCCTGCCGTCCAGAATATGGTTCGGCGCATCTTTGATCGGGAGCCCAATCGTGGTGTGAACCCCGACGAGGTTGTGGCGATCGGCGCGGCGGTCCAAGCTGGTGTTCTAACTGGTGATGTTAAAGACGTACTCCTGCTCGACGTAACGCCCCTGTCCCTGGGTATCGAGACCCTGGGTGGTGTGTTTACTCGCTTAATTGAGCGCAATACAACAATTCCAACCCAGAAAAGCCAGGTGTTCTCTACCGCCAGCGACAACCAGCCGAGCGTAGAGATCAACATTCTTCAGGGTGAGCGTGAGTTCGCCAAGGATAACCGTTCGCTGGGTAGCTTTATTCTGGATGGTATTCCCCCTGCTCCGCGTGGTGTTCCTCAGGTTGAAGTCACTTTCGATATCGACGCCAATGGTATTGTAAATGTCTCGGCCAAGGATAAAGGCACGAGCCGCGAGCAGAAGATCACCATTGTCCCGTCCAGTGGTCTATCGAAAGATCAGATCGACCGGATGGTCCGCGATGCCGAGTCACACGCGGTCGATGATAAGAAGCGGAAAGAAGAGGTTGAGGAGCGCAATCTGGCTGATAGCGCGGCCTATCGTGCCGAGAAGAGCATCGTTGATCTTGGCGATAAAGTTCCCGCTGATATCAAGAGTGAGATTGAGTCCAAGATTGCCGATGTACGTGCCGCTCTCTCCACCGACGATGTCGCCCGTATGAAGGCTGCTCGTGAGGATCTGGAGAAATCCACGCTACGCATGGGTGAGGCCATCTACGGTCAGCCTGGTGCCGCTGGTGCCAACCCTGGCGCGGGTTATGGCGAGGATGGATCGCAGCAGGCTGGCAGTACTCAAGACGACACGATTGAGGGTGAATACAAGGAGATGTAATCTCCAGAGCGGGGGACGCGGCTTCAGCCGCCTCCCCTACCTATTTCGCCCCTGGGAAAAGGGAACGCCCTTCAGATGCGGTAGGAGCGCTGTTCTTGAACATGCGCAAGGCAACGGGTCCGATACTCGAAGGAATGGCGCGGTGCGCCAGAAGCGGCATGTTTCGCTATGCCGGGCAGCCGTCCTACGGCGGATACACCGCGCTCCCCCTTCCCCCGCCTCCTCTTCGGAGGAAGGTAGGGAATTTCCCAACAGAGTCGCAAGCAGCATCCCTACTTGGGCCAAAGACTTGCATATACCTTATAAAAGCAGTAGTATATTATTCATATGTCAGGTTCAAATCGAAAGCAACTCGTAAAGAATCCAGTAGCGCAGATAGGATAGCGCCCTGTTTCTCTCAGTAAAGGACCATTGATGGCCGCTAATAAACGCGATTATTATGAGGTGTTAGGAATACAGCGCACCGCCACCGACGATGAGATCAAAAAGTCGTACCGTCGTCTGGCAAAGCAGTATCATCCAGATACCAATAAAGAGCAGGGAGCGGATACCCGCTTTATCGAGATCAACGAAGCTTATGAGGTCCTGAGCGATCCTCAGAAACGTGGCGCATACGACCGCTTCGGTCATGCCGGTGTGAGTGGTGCGGGGGCCGGAGCCGGCTTTAGCGACATGAGTGGGTTCAGCAGCATCAATGACATTTTTGAGACATTTTTCGCTGGAACCTCGGGTGGTCAGCGCACACGCACAACGCAGCGCGGGGCCGATCTTCGTTATGAATTAACCATCACCTTTGAAGAGGCTGTTTTTGGCTGCCAGAAAGAGATCGAGCTTCCCCGCTGGGAGTCTTGTTCGACCTGTCGTGGTAGCGGCGCTCAGCCGGGTACATCTACCTCTCGTTGTACCGCCTGCCAGGGCTCGGGCGAGATCCGTCGAGTGCAGCAATCCATTTTTGGGCAATTTGTGAATGTCACAATGTGTGAGCGCTGTCGCGGTGAGGGCCGGGTCATCACAACTCCTTGTGAGAAGTGTCGAGGCCAGGGTCGGGTCCGCAATAACCGCCGGGTTGTGGTAAACATTCCCGCCGGGGTAGACGATGGTATTAATGTCCGCGTCACCGGTGAAGGTGAAGTTAGCTCTCGCGGTGGGACCCCTGGCAACCTGTATGTCATTTTAACGGTGAAGCCGCACGATTACTTTAAGCGCCAGGGCAATGATTTGATCTATGATCTGCCGGTTAGCTTTACGCAGGCCGCGCTCGGAGATGAGGTCGAGGTTCCCACCATCGATGGCAAAAATACCGTTCTGAAAATTCCCCCCGGAACGCAGAGTGGTCGCTCCTTCCGCCTGAAGGGGATGGGCGTGCCGGTCGTTCATAGTAGCGCTCGCGGTGATGAACATGTGACGGTGAAGGTGGTCACCCCCACCAACATTACACCCGAGCAGAAGCGTCTGCTTGAAGAGTTTGCCCGCCTGGAGCGTGAGCAGAACGAGCAGAACAATAACAACATTTTCCGCAATCTTTTTGAGAAGACGAAAGACGTTTTCCAGTAGATCTGTTGGAGAATTACGGCGGCCTGGTCAGGGCCGCCGTTTCTTTTTGCTATGCGAAATCCGCATAGATGGCCAGATGGTCACTGGCTTCAGCCGCGAAAACCTCATTCACCCCCTTTACCAACAGCTCACAATGTTCAAGCCGGGTTGCCAGCGTTGGATTAGCAAAGATATAGTCGATCCTCCCAGAGGGGATCTCTGCCGGACAGGAGAAGCCCCGATCGTAGGGATGCAGCGCTCTAAAACTATCTATATAGCCTGCCTGGATCAGCCGACCAATATTATAGCGAGGGGCATAGAGAGAAGCTGCCGCATCAAAGATCTGGCAGAGTGCCTTGCTTCGGGGGACAATCTTCATCATGGGTATAAAGGGACGGAGGAGAGACGGTACGACGACATCTATGTAGGGGTGCCCGGCTACTGCCTTTGGGTCGTTTTGATAGTGTTCATCGCGTTGGAGAACGTATTTCAGGAGGTTACTGGCCTGAAAAGGTTCGCCGGGAGCCATCTCGTTGAAGTCACCCATAATGAGGTGTGGCTGACCTGTATAGGTGCTCATCCGTTTCAGCAGCTCGATTACCTCGCGTTTACGCACACTACCACCGCCACGCCCCTGGTTAAAGGCTGCCGAAAGGTGAGTCATAAAGATTGTGAGAGGCTGTCCATTTGCCTCACGGATCTGAACTTCCAGCGAGTGCTTCACAAGCACAGGAGGTTGCCAGTGTGTCTCCGTCGCGATGATCGGGAGGCGGGAGAGAACAGCGACCTGCATATCGTATGGGTGTCGAGGGGAGGCACTCATCACATACTCCATCTCAAGGGCCGTCGCGATCTCCTGAACCACTGCCTCATTGCTCGCCTCCGCCAGGCCCACCACATCGGGATTGGCGGCCCGGATCATCTGAATAATCTCGGGCGCGCGCGTTGTCGCGAGCCTGTTTTTGGTTGTCTGCCCACCAACCAGAATATTATAGGAAAGTATTCGTGTCATAAAGGGTAATCCTTTAGTTATTTTTTCTATTTTGTTTCTTTAATCGACAAGCTTCACTACTAAATATACATCTTCGGCAAAATAATAACGAGATAGACAGGTTAATCAGAAAGATGGTGACAAAGAAAGCCTCCTACATATGCAGGAGGCCAGGGTGTAGATAAAAAAGAGGTTTAGCCCGCAGTGCAGCCATTGCCACCATTGATGTTGCCATTCGCGTGGGCCGTGTCGTTAGGAGCGTAAACCATTCTACTATAGACAATTGTCCCCGATCCATTGTCCTGATACTTATCGCCGGAGCCACAACCGCCGTAGCCTATGCTCGCTACAAGCTGTGCCTGTCCTATACTACTGGTGACTCGCGCCCAGTTAGTTCCACAATGGGGTGAATATCGAAGTTCAATTGTTCCCAGATAATTTCCGTTTCCGTCATAAATATCATTTGCGGTAGCCGTAATTGCATCGTTCCCACAGCTAGTGGTTATAGGATCGTTCCCATTACAGAATGCTGCGGTAGGAGTACGATAGCACGTTGCGCAATTGCCGGTGTTTGGATCGGGAATACAATTTGGCTGAGCCTGATGAGTTGATGTGGAGCTGGCAACAGGTGAGGGAAAATGATAGGGACCGCTCCCAGCAAAAGCTACTCCTTGGGATAGAGTCGCGCACAAAATCAAAAGGGTGGCAAACATGGCAAAACATCTGACAAAATAAGACATTTTTTCTCCTTGGCACTACATGCATCAAAATTCTGGCACCCTGAAACAGGAGTAATCTCAATGCAGCCTATGTCACATACTAATAATATCAGCTTGTTTTGTATATAGCAATATTCCAGACCGCAAAAACTGTTAATAGTTGATTAAAAAGGAAATGTTTTGTAAAAATAATCTTAAGGTTTTCTGGGGCGGTTACAATATGTATTCAATACTCATGTGAGTCTGTGGGGAAATGACAAACGGGTGCCTCTCATGTCCTCAAAGAGCAAGCAGGCTTTGTAGGGGAGTCGAAAGCGAAGACTCTGTTGGGAAATTTGGCGAAAGATCGAAGAAGGCCTGTGAACGCGGCGTAGGATGGCCCGTCGAGCGCCGCGCCATGCCTCCGGGGAGATTCTGCGATCCCGAAAGGATGCGCACGCTTCGCGAAGCGCTCCTACCGCGCCTGAAGGGCCTTCGCTTTTCCCATCAGAGTCGCGTGCGGACCCGTGGGAAAGGGCATCGTTCCCGTCCCTATCGCCACACACGTGGGTGGACCAGCGAATCCCTGGATGTTTTGGCTATCCGACGAAGGGTGGTGGGTCCTCTCTCTGCTGGTCCACGCGTGACCCGATCTCTCCCATTCGAGTCTCTCCCTGCACAGGAACAGCTTCTTCTTTTCCCAAGGGAGTCACAAGCGAAATAGTATGCTCTGTCGAGCTTCAGCCTTTGACAATTCCCCACGTTGCCTCTAAGAAGGGACGTGGGGAATATGAAGGGCGGTTGTACCAGCCGTAGGAAAGCACCTTCAGGTGCGTCAGTCACGGATTATCTTTCACAAACCTATGACCAGCTTACGCGCTCCAACAGGTATTGCTGAACCTCGCTCAGAGGCAGGCGGATCTGCGTCATCTTGTCGCGCTCGCGCATCGTAACGGTCTGATCCTCTAATGTCTGGAAGTCGATCGTAACACAATAGGGTGTTCCGATCTCGTCTTGACGGCGATAGCGGCGGCCAATATTGGCGATGTCATCGTATTGGGAGACCATGACCCGCCGCAATTTTTTGTGCAGTGTTTTGGCGACGCTGGTCAGCTCTTCTTTGTTTTTCTGAAGCGGCAGAACCGCGACCTTCACCGGGGCAACGCGGGGGTCCAGGCGCAACACCGTACGTGGCTCCTTACCGTTAGGATCGGGCTCTTCCTCATAGGCATCCAGTAGCAGGTTTAGGAAGGTACGATCCACGCCGCCCGAGGTCTCGACGATCCAGGGGATATAGCGTTCGTTGTTGGTGGGATCGGTGTAGCTTAGATCCTGGCCGCTGTACTGGCTGTGTCGTGTTAGATCCCAGTCCTGCCGCCAGTGAATGCCCTCCCACTCTTGCCAGCCTAAAATCGTCCGATACTCGATGTCATAGGCTTTTTTAGCGTAGTGAGCAAGCTCGTCCGGTCCATGCTCCCGCAGGCGCAGGCGATCTTTATGGTGAACCAGATCGGTATACCAGTTAAAGCGGAAATCCTGCCAGTAGTTAAACCACTTATCCATCTCGCTGGGATGCACAAAGAACTGAAGATCCCACTGCTCGAACTCGCGTTGGCGGAACAGGAAGTTGCCCGGCGTGACCTCGTTGCGGAAGGCCTTTCCGATCTGGCAGATACCGAAGGGGACCTGGACGCGGGAGGTTTTCACGACGTTGGCGAAGTCGAGGTAGATGTTCTGGCAGGCCTCACCGCGCAGGTAGGTCTTCATCTTATCGCCCTCAACCACACCAAGATAGGTCTCCATCAGTAGATTAAACTTGCGGGGCTCCATCAGCTCACCGCCGCAGTTTGGACACTTATTCTGCACCACATTCTCTTCCGGCAAGTGGTCAATGCGGAAGCGCCGTTTACACTTTTTACAGTCAACCAGAGTATCGGTGAAGTTCTCGACGTGGCCGCTGGCCTCCCAGACGCGGGGATGGGTGATAATCGCGCCCTCGATACCCACGACGTTATCATGGTTCTGGACCATAGACCACCACCAGTAGCGGCGGATATTATTGCGCATCTCGACGCCCAGTGGCCCAAAATCGTAGATGCCGGAGACGCCGCCATAGATCTCGGAGTTGGGGTAAACAAAACCGCGCCTTTTCGCCAGCGAGACAACCTTATCGATCGGGACCAGCGGGGTGTCGGGGGACTGGATCTCATTCTCAGTCTGCGTCATAAAAAGTTTCTCCTCAAACAAAAATCCCCAGGCGTTCATCTTTATATGTAAACGCCCAGGGACGACAGTCACTGCATAGCCTGGGGCCTTGTTGGGGCAGTGACAAGCGCGGTTCCACCCTGCTTCTTTAGCCCGCTGGAAGCGATGCTAAAGCTACTCTTTATCAGATTGACTCCAATGCGCCATTCACCCTTTGATGACAACCGACCTCCCACCATTCGCCGGCTCGCTGCTATCTCTCAAGGCTACTCTTCATCTTCAACGTCAATGTTCTATGTTTATTCAGTTGTTGTCGCTAGTATAAACAACGGTTACCAGATATGCAATAGGTGACCATCAATTTTATGACTTTCAGGTTACTTTTGCCCCTATTGTAGAATAAGATCTCTTTTTCTGAACCAGTAACTCGCCAGGAACATCAATCCTACCATATAGATAGCACAGACCACCAACCCGAGTATTCCCGTCAGATCTATCCGTCCGACAAGGGTAAAACCGAAGCAGGCCGCGAGCGGGGCAATGGGGATTCTTAAAAAATCAATAAAGGCGGCCAACGGGGCTGAGCTGCTCGCGTAGAGCGTCATTGCCAGCCAGAGGAGAAAAATTGATCGGACGAGTCGGCTCGCGATTGGGTTTGAGAGCGTGACAGTGATGGTCGCAATGACAATTGTCAGAACAGATCCTCCCAGGGCCGCGATTGCCATGTTCACTATGGTAGCCCCCATCACTGCTCTCAGCCCCAGAGCCACGGCCATGAAGGCCAGATAGAGAGGGATGCGCAGCACGCCCGCCGCGATCATCAATCCCCGAATGTAAGAGTCGCGCGAGGCCAGCCGCGAAACTGGGAGATAGACGCGTGCGCTCATTGAGCGATGCACCAGGATCGCTGGTCCGAGGATCGCGACAAAGCCCAGGAGCTCGTTCGCCAGACCCGCGAAATACCCCAGGTCTCCGGGATACTTAAACAAGGCAAAGGCCAGCCCGATCACAATCACCGCCTCTCCCCAGTACCAGCCACTTTTAAGATAGCTTGCGAGCGTGTAGCGAGCGATGGTGATGCTCTGAGAGTGCCAGAAATCTGTTCTGGTGCTGGGGAAGCTGGAGAGATCAGTGCGCATGCTCATTCTCCTTCGCGATCATCTTTTGCTCATCGGCCTGACGTATCGTCTGGACATAGATCTCTTCTAGCGTCTGGTTCAGTGGATGCAACGAGTGGATCTGAATGTTACGCTGGACCAGTCGGGCCAGGACCTCCGCCTGACTTCTGGCGGGAATCCGTAATATATTTGCCTCTGTCTCTACCGCGATCTTTTGCAGGTCCACCCGTCTGACGATCTCGGCAGCGGAGACCTCTTGTTTCAAGGTAATCTCCACGAGATCCCGACCGTGAAGCAGATCACTGACGCGTCCATGCAGGATCATCTTTCCTTTACGTAGGATGCCCACAGTGCCGCAGATGGCCTCGACCTCGGCAAGATAATGGGAGCAGAGTAAAATAGTCTTGCCTTGATTGCGCAGGCCGGAGATCATTTGTCGGACCTCCCACTGGCTGCGAGGGTCCAGGCCACTGGTTGGCTCATCAAAGATAATCAGATCGGGATTGGTCAGCAACGCCTGAGCGATTGCCAGCCGCTGCAACATCCCTTTGGAGTACTGACCAATCTTCTGATCGGCTGCCTGGGCCTCCAGGGCGACCAGTGCCAGTACCTCGTTGATCCTCTTGTCTCTATCCCCCCCAATCAGACTGCAGAGCTCCGCCATATAGCGAAGGAACTGGCGGCCTGTAAAGCCCGTTTCAAAGATCGGGCGCTCATGCACATAGCCAATCCGCGTGTGGGCCCGATTAACCTGATCCTCGCCTAGCACCCGAATCTGACCTGAGGACGGCAGAATAAAGCCCATAATCAGGCGTACCAGGGTAGATTTACCCGCGCCATTCTCGCCCAGTAGCCCGAAGGACTCCCCGGCTGAAATCGCCAGGGTCAGATTATCGAGGGCGATCGCGCGTCGACCGTAAGCCCTGGTTAACTCAATACATTCTATCGCCGCCGTCATAAGCAACTCCTGTTACAAGGCATCTATCGTATCTTTGATACGTTTCTGACTATTACGTTTAAACCAATCTTGAGTTGGATAACGGTAATCGGTCCCATCCGTTGGGTCCCAACGCCAGATCCGCTCCAGATCCTCTAACGCCCCAGGAATGGCGATCTCACTACGGAAGTAGCCCGTCTGGTTTGTAATCTCGCTTTCCAGAGCCTCTTCCTTCAAGGGGGCAGTTTCACCGGGCTTTGTATAGCGCTCTTTGGGATCGATCAGCAGCAGTTCAAAGGGAACAATGCTGGCCGAGCCCAGCCCTATCGGCTTCCCATATCCGAGCTTATGGTACATGGTAGCTTTATCCGAGCGTAGGGTCAGGGCGAAGAGTAGCGCGGTATACTCTGACCGTGTCAGGTTGGTAAAACTGATCTGACTGATAAAGGCGGTGTCGCGGTCCAGCGGCTGAATATAGGAGTTACGGTATTCTCCCTCTTTTTTAGGGATAGGCTTCAAACCGGGTTCGGTTAGAGGGTCAAGCTGCTGATGAAAGTAAAACTTGCGCCCGGCGATATGCTGCTGGCCTTCATCCAGATAAAAGGCGGTATGGCGTGTCTTGGGCTGATCTAATACAGGGGTATAAAAGGCAGTGTATTCATAGGGATTTTCAAGAGGTCGGGCATCTTCAATGGAGATCTTCCCTAGAAAAACATTCTCGCCCTGTTGGGGTTTATTGCGGTTCTGGCGATCCGCGCTCATCCCGAAGATCCGGCAGGAGGGGCAGAGCCTTTTGTTATCGTTGCAGGCATTGAATCGGGGATCTGTTTTGTTTTTCCAGGCCGATCCCTCTTCCCGGTATCGGGAGGGCGCTTCATCTTTTAGCAAAGTAAAGCAGCCGTTGCCGACCGCTTCTACCACGCTTCTCAACACGCCTTTCAGAGAGCTCCCTGGAATAATATACTCTCCGCCACTATTCTTTTTGGAAGTTCGTGGCTTTTTTGTGATATCGGAGCTGGATTGTGGGTCCAGGATCATCAAAGGCGTCTCCGCGTACAGATTAAACTTGATGCGACCGCTGTACAGCTTTATATCTTGCTGGTGGGCCTGCCGGAGATGCCAGATCGGCTCCTCTCTTCTGGGAGGAGTTTTCCAATCTACACGCACAAAATCATAGGGGTTCATCTGGCTTCCTCCTTGTTCTCAAGGCCAGTAAAGCGGAAATGGATCGTGACTCCGGTCCACTCATCCTGGTATTCGCGTGCCCGAAGCGCCAGGCGTTTAGATGCATTCTGAACTGGATATTTCAGCAGTCGGGGAATGCGCCCCTCAACATAATACGTTC